>CAIFEX010000003.1 GCA_903789665.1 uncultured Clostridium sp. | reverse complement strand
TTAGAATTATAGGTCTAGGTATATTTGAAATAATTTATTTTGGGGAAACTCTAAGCTCTATGCCCCTTGACAAAAATGTAAAACTTGATAAGTTGGCTAAAATCACTTATGGATTTGTCGGTTCAGATCTTTCGGCACTTTGTAAAGAGGCCGGGATGATATCACTTAGAAAGGTTTTGTCAGGGAATGCAGATGGTATCAATGTTCCTCCTTTTAAGGTATCGATGGACAATTTTACTGATGCGCTGAAAGAAACAGAACCTTCGTCTACCCGGGAGTACTATTCGGAAGTTCCAGATGTAAAATTGGAGGACATAGGAGGGCTTGATAAAACTAAAAAGATTTTGCAGACTTTAGTGGAGCTTCCGTTTCATGACCCTGATTTATGTAGAGAATATGCCTTTACCCCGCCAAAAGGTATTTTACTGACAGGCCCGTCTGGTACGGGAAAAACTTTATTGGCAGATGCAGTTGGGAATTCTGTAAAAATAAATTTTATAAGTGTAAATGGTCTTACACTTATCTCTCACTGGATGGGAGAGTCGGAAAGAACCCTGAATGACGTATTTATCAAAGCCAAGCAGATGGCACCCTGTATCTTGTTTTTAGATGAGTTGGATGGTATTGTCCGTTCCCGCTCTTTAGGGACAGACAGTTTAAGGGACAGATTTGTAAGTCAGCTTATAATGGAATTTGACAGCTTGAGAAAAGTTCAGGGAATTATAGTATTGGCTGCTACAAATAGAATAGATTTAATTGATCCTGTCTTGCTTAGGGAGGGGAGATTTGAATATGTCCTAGAATTGTCTTTGCCGGAAGTCAATGAGCGGGAGTTGATTTTAAAAATCCATTCTAGAGGTTTACCCTTGTCTGAAGATGTAGATTTCAGGTACCTAGCTGAAAAAACTGATAAAATGAGTGGCGCGGAATTGGCTGCCTTGTGCCGCAGAGCTTCATTTATAGCTCTTATGTCATCAGTAAAAAATGGCCTGAGAGTCAAGATAAATCAGGATATATTTAATCAGGCCATCTATGAAATAAATAATCAAAAGAGATTTAGGGGGGGTGGTTAGAAAAGTATCGACCTTGAAATTTGTTGTAATGTAAATCGTTAAAGAAAGGAAGGTGGAATGAGATGTCAAGACAAAATTTGTTTGATGAACCGGGGCTGATACAGATTACAGTTTGGGGTAGAGGAGTTTATGAAAATAAAGAAGCCAGAGACATAGTTGTTTCTTTAACAGAGGCAGCTGCATTGGAGGGAAAATATGTTCAGGCATGGGAGAATTATGTTGATCTTCCCGACCGTATCTATGTCCCGGTAAGGGCATATGGAAAAATTAGCCCTCAGGAAATTGAATCCAAATATGTTTATGAAAATGAAGCTCCTGATATTGTTGTTCTTACAGAAGAAACTCTTGTAAAAGGTGTGGATATTCTACGCGGAATAAAACAGGGGGCTGTACTTGTAATAAACACAAAGCGTTTGCCGAAGTATTTATTTGGATTTATCAAAAAAAACACAGAAAATCTTTCTAAAATTGTTACAGTTGATGCAAACAGTCTTTCAAAATCTGTTATCACTCTTTCCGGAGCTGAAGGTGCCACAGATGCCTCGGGAATTGGAAAGGGTATTGGAGCCGCGTTAGCTGCTGCTGTTGTCAAGGGTACTGAAATTGTTCAATTCGATAATTTACTTAAAATTGTGGCCAACAAGGATGTTGCAAAGAAGGCTTATAAACAAGCTATTGTCGTGGATGTAAATACTATGCAGCAAGCTTCTGTTTAGAAGTTAAAAAAATTTAAGGAGGTATTTAAAAATGGCTGTGCCGTATGAAAAAATTCCCTTTGCAGGTACTGTACCTTCACCGCAGAAAGAAAATGAAGGTATGGTTACCGGCAATTGGCGCACCAAGAGACCTGTATTGGATGCAGAAAAATGTGTAGAGTGTCAAATCTGCTGGATCAGCTGTCCCGATTCTTGTGTGAATCTTATGACTAAAGATAGTCCTATCACTTTCAATTTGAAATACTGCAAGGGATGTGGAATTTGTGCCGAGATGTGTCCTGTAGGGGCGATTACCTTAGTTCCTGAACTGGACTTTAAGGATTGAATTTATATTGGGGAGGTGAATTGAAAAATGAAAAGCAATATAAAGAGAATGTCAGGATGTGTGGCAACGGCCAATGCAATCAAATTGGCCAATGTGGATGTCATATGCTCGTATCCAATCCGTCCGTATACCGGAATTATGTCGGAATTAGCGAGAATGGTGGCGGATGGAGAACTAGATGCTGAGTTCGTTTTAGGCGAAGGTGAACATGGACAGCTCAGTGTAGTTTATGGAGCTTCTGCTGCCGGGGCCAGGGCTTTTACAGGCAGTTCAGGAGTAGGTGTAACCTATGCCATGGAGGTTTATTCTCCAATTTCAGGAGAAAGACTTCCACTTCAAATGGCCATTGCAGACCGTACACTGGATCCTCCAGGTGATTTTGGCTCGGAGCATACAGATGCATTGTGCTGTCGGGATCAAGGGTGGATTCAAGGATGGGCTTCTACACCGCAGGAGGCTTTGGATTTAAGCCTCATATATTATCGAATAGGTGAAGATCCGCGTGTGCTTTTACCACAATTTGCCTGCCAGGACGGATATTTTGTATCCCATATTCTTGGTGAAGTTGATGTTCCGTCGCAGGAGCAAGTTGATGTATTTTTACCACCTTATAAGAACCGACATGTGCTGGATACAGAAAATCCTGTGATTATAGGTCCGCAGATGGAGCCGGAAATGGGACCCGGAACTCAGTACCAGAGGCATATGGCCATAGAAGGAGTAAGAAATGTATTTGATGAGGCCTATGATGAGTTTGCGGATATATTTGGACGCAGATATGATCCATGGCTTGAAGAATATATGACAGATGGTGCAGAAAGAGTTATTTTCATTCAGGGAGGACATGCCGAGACAGCCAAAAACGTGGCGAAGCACTTGAGAAATTTAGGTGAAAAGGTTGGTGTGGTAAGACTGCGTACACTGCGACCTTTCCCAACTGAACAAGTTCGGAAGGCTTTGAGCAGATTTAAAGTGGTAGGTGTGGTGGACAACTCAGTCAATTTTGGAATATCCTGCGGGGCAGGTGTCCTTCTGACTGAAGTCAGGGCAGCTTTGTATAATAGCGATGAGAAAATAGAAACAATCGGATTTGTAGCAGGGCTTGGGGGTTCCATGATCACCCAGGATGAATTCTATAAGATGTACAGTATTATGAAAGATGCAGTTGATACTGGTAAAAGTAAGAAGCAAAGTTACTGGCTGCCATTTGAATTATAGATATGAAGGGAGGAAGTCAAGTGTTAGAAGAGATTAAATCTATTAAGGAAGCCCCGAAAGAGGAATATTATGTTCCAGGTCACCGTACTTGTGCCGGATGCGGTCCCGCACTGCAGTATAGGCTGGTAGCCAAGGCAGCAGGGAAAAATACAATTTTTGTCGGTCCCACGGGCTGCATGTATGTTGCAAATACCAGTTATGGATGTGGTCCCTGGGCCGTTCCGTGGATACATGCACAGATTACCAACGGCGGGGGAGTTGCATCTGGAATATCGGCAGCATTTAAAGCTATGATACGTAAGCATAAGACCAGTGTGAAATATCCTAATATCATTGTGATGGCCGGTGACGGCAGCACTGCCGATATAGGACTGCAGTCCCTGTCTGCAGCTTTTTACAGGGGGCATAATATAGTATTTATTTGCTATGACAATGAATCCTATGCCAATACAGGTATTCAAGCTTCTCCAACTACGCCTTATGGAGCATGGACTACTTTTACTCCAGCCGGTCCGGTGGTTCCTGAAGGTAGAAAACTTATGCCTAAAGATATCACCAAGATAATGGCTCACGGCCATCCTGAACTAAAATATCTGGGCACTGCATCAATAGGTTATCCGCTTGATTTGATGAATAAAGTACGTAAAGCCTGTAATGCCGATGGACCTGCTTTTCTATATATACATGCACCCTGCCCGAAAGGATGGAGTTTTCCGGCGGAAAAAACAGTTAAGATTGCCAAACTGGCAGTTGAAACCGGGATGGTACAGTTGTATGAACTTGTGGATGGTAAGTATAAGTTGACGTATAAACCTGCTAAATTTAAACCGGTCAGTGAATATATAAAGTATCAAGGACGATTCAATCATCTTAAACCTAAACATATCGAAAAGCTTCAGAAATTTGCGAATCAACGCATGAAAGAAGTTGGGATAGAATACAGCGTGCCTCCAGTGGTAGAATAATAAATCTTAATCAAAATATAATAGTAAAAATATACAATTTACCTTACCCCGGATCAATTTAATAACTCCGGGGTTCTAATTAAAAGAAAGAAGGTGGTAATAAGCAAAAGTTCGGAAACAGATCTTTGAAAATTAAATATGAATTTAAGGAGGAATAATGCATGAATAATATTGACGAGATGAAAGCTAAAAATGTCAATGCATATGGATCAATCCTCGGTAACCGCTGGGTTCAACTTGTAGCTGCTGTTGTTGCTATGATAATGATTGCCAACCTACAGTATGCCTGGACCTTATTTACTACTCCTTTGGTTACGCAGTTAAAATCGTCTCTGGCTGTTGTCCAGTACGCTTTTACCCTGTTTATTATGTTTGAAACATTTGTTCAGCCCGCAGGAGGATATCTGCTGGATAGATTTGGATCAAAGCTTATGTTTATTATTGCAGGTCTGTTGATTGGAGTTGGATGGAGCATGATGGGACAGGTAAATTCTGTAAGCGGTCTGTATTTTGCTTATGCCATGGCAGGAGTTGGAGCAGCCATTGTTTATGGTGGATGTGTCAGTGTGGCGATTCGCTGGTTCCCAGATCGGCGAGGTATGGCTTCTGGTATAATAGCAGGTGCTTTTGGCCTTGGTTCAATGCCCTTTGTACCTGTGATCGACAGGCTGCTGCAGGGCAGTGGAGTTATGCAGGCTTTTCTGGTTACTGGAACACTACAGGGCATTGTAATTATAGTTGTAGCTTTGATTTTGCGTTATCCTGTAGGATCAAAAATGCCCAATAAGAAAGAGGAAATTGCCAAATTAGATCAGTTACAAATTGGGTTCAGTCCTATACAAATGCTTAAAACTCCTAATTTCTGGCTTATATGGTCCATGTTTTTTTCTATTAGTGTAGGCGGTCTTATTATTACAGCTAATACCAAACCTTTCGGAAAGGAAATGGGAATAGCTTCTTCAATTATTGTACTAGCAGTTATGTTAAATAGCTTGTCTAATGGAATAGGGAGGGTTTTCTGGGGATGGATTTCAGATAAGTTAGGACGTCCTCGAACTATGTTCATATCTTTCGGTTTAAATGCAGTATTTTTATTCATACTTCCTGTCATAGGAAGCAACAGTATATTCTATGTGATTTGCATGATGTGCATAATGTTTACCTGGGGACAGTTATTCTCACTGTTTCCGCCAACTAATGCAGATGTATTCGGCTCAACTTATGCTGCCACAAATTATGGATTTCTGTACAGTGGGAAGGGAATAGCCTCTATTTTAGGTGGGGGTCTCGGAGCATATCTAGCTAGCTCTTATGGATGGAATGTAGTATTTTCATGTGCTGCAGTGCTCTCACTATACGCCTGTATAATGTCACTGGTTTTGCCTCGCATACCAAAACCAGTGAAAAAACAGCCTGTGGTAAGTAAGAAAAAAGTTACTGAAACTACCCATTAATGTTTTTTTAAAGTTTCTTCAGCATTACTCCTTACACTACATTATCAGTATAACATAAGCTCAAGACCATTTCAATAGTATTTGGTATACCAGATACCAATTTCTGTAGAGAGTATAATATGAATTATTTCAAAAATTTGGTTTATTAAACTAAATAAGTATAATTATAGAATGGCAGGGAAGGCTTATCATGCTGAGTAGCTGTATTTTAGAAACTTTGGATGCTTTGTTGAAAATGGTTTTTTATTTTTCCTTTGTTTAATGTAAATCAATAGTTGTAAAATAAGGTATAACTTTTTTATCCGGGTTATGCCTTATTTTGATTATGTTAAGCATTGTATAAGATGACGTTTTCGTATAAACTATTTTATATGAGCTATTGAATATAGGAGAAGGGAGAATTGGATGATATGCATATTTCATTTCTGGGAGGAGCTCGTGAGATTGGTGGAAGCTGCATGCTGCTCAGGATATACAATAAAAATATATTACTGGATTGCGGCGTAAGACAAAATTCTTCCAAAGACGCCCTGCCGGATTTTAAACTAATTCAGGATAATGGAGGTGTAGATGCCATAGTAATAAGCCATGCCCATATGGATCATATAGGCTCTCTTCCAATTATAAGCAGGGAATATCCGGAAGCCAGAATATATGCAACTAAAATGACCAAGGATTTGATGAAGGTTCTGCTCTATGACAGCTTGAAGATTATGAACAACCGGGAGGGAGAAATCCCATTGTATGCAGAAAAAGATGTTGTAAATATGTTGAGCCGTGTGTTTCCCATAAACTATATGGTTAAGTTTCCCATATTCGACAATATGGTTCTCACTTTTTATATGGCAGGACATATAGCGGGAGCCAGCTGTGTTTATATTACCACGCCGGAGGGTTCATTTTTTTATTCCGGTGATTTTTCCCTGTTTTCTCAGAAGACAGTGGAAGGTCTTAAAATACCTAAATTGAGACCGGATGCGGCAGTCTTTGAATCAACCTACGGTGACAGGCTGCATTCAAATAGGCAGGTAGAGGAAGAAAAGCTTGTAGATGTAATGGACAGATGTGTCAGGGAAAAAGGTAAAATGCTTATTCCTGCCTTTGCTCTTGGAAGGGCTCAGGAAGTGATACTCATTGTAAAAAAGGCAATGAACAAAAATAGATTAAAAAATATTAAAGTTTATGTGGACGGGATGATAAGGGATATAAATCGAACTTATAAGTTAAATCCACTTTACCTTAAAAATTCTCTGGGGAAAAAAATATTAAAGGGAATTGAACTCTTTTATGATGACAATATAGTGGCCGTAAAAGATAATAGTACCAGAGAGAGGATATTGGAAAATGAAGAACCCTGTGTGATAATATCGAGTTCAGGAATGCTTACAGGAGGCTACAGTCAGTACTATGCAGAAAAGATAGCTCCCATGCAAAAAGGGTATATAGTTATAACAGGCTATCAGGATGAAGAGTCACCCGGGAGAAAATTGCTGGATCTTTTAAAGGACGGAAAAAACAAAAAATTGTGCTTAAACGGGAAAACTATCGAGGTAAAATGTAAAGTCGAGAGAATAGGACTTTCAGCACATAGTGATAAACTCGAAATAAAATCGTTGATTCACCTTTTAAATCCCAGAAGCATATTTATTGTCCATGGAGATGAAAATGTAGTGGAAAGTTTTTCCAGAGAACTTTTTGAGGAGACAAGTGGAAGGGTATATGCTCCTAAGTGCGGCGACAGCTATGCAATAGATATACATAAGCCCCGGAGACAGCGTAAAACATATATAAACAAGGTTATGAATTCCTACATGGAATTAGATGAACACAATGTTAGAAGCTTATGGGAATTTATATCCAAAAATTATGGAAAAAGGTTATTCACGGCAGAAGAACTCTTTTATATATGGAAGGGTTGTAATAAATTAGAAAAATCTTTCAGGGATTTTCAAAAAATTATAATTTACTCTCCATATTTTGAAAATGACAGCAAGAGGCTGTTTTTATTTAAATGTCAAGAAGAGGGGAAGGTACTGGAAAAATTAGACAGGAAGGAACTTAAACCAAATGAATTGAAAGAGATTGTACATAATTATTTCGGTAAATTTAATTTTAAAAAAGCCAGCTATATGTATGAGAACAGGGAAATTGTGTTGAATTTTGACTTTCCTGCCGTGGTAAATGCGGATATACATAATGTAATGAAAGATTTCCAGAAAAAATTCAAATGGCAGGTGAAAATAAACAACTCGGTAAATATAAATGAGGCCTCAAAAGTAATAAAGGAACTTTTCAGTCAGAAAAATGTCGAAAAAATATCATATAGGTTGGAAAAAAATGAGGTGACAGTAGTTTTAGACTCACCTGCCAACGCGATAGAAGACAGTGAAAAAAAATTCAAGAATATTACGGGGATAAATATTTCAGTTAGATATAAGGAAAACTTAGTTTCCAAGAATGCGAATGCCGTAATTGTAAAATCAGGAAGCAGACATGATGTTATGGAGCAAAACAGGGCTTTGCAGTTTATCGATGAATTTTTTGAAGATATGGAATTTAAACCCTATAAAAAGAGTATAAAATCTCATTTGGGTGAAAAGTATATAGAACTGTCTTTCATAACTCCTGCGATAGGGAAAAAATGTGAGAAAACAGTTAAAAGAATATCGGATTTGACAGGGTGGAACATGAGTGTGTCCGAGAGTGCAAATCAGAATGAAATAATAAAAATGGCAGTTGAACTCTGCAAAATGGAGGGAATAGAATTGAAAAAAAATCCCTCTTTTAATAATTTTGATTTGAGTGTGAAATTAAAAATTAAAGAAGGTCATTTGAAGGGTGGTGGGGAAAAGTTAAGTAGAATAAAAAATAAATTCGAATATAAAACGGGCTGTGTTTTAAAATGGTAGATGAAATAAAAATACGACTTATTATATGCAAATATGACAAACATTAAATAATTTATAGAAGAATTAGACAAGATATGATAATATTATATGTGGATTATAGGAAGGAGACATGTTGTTAATGAAAAGTAAAAATCAAGGTACAAAGACAGCGGAAGTATCGATGTATTTTTCGGAATTTGAAGTACCTCCAATGCAGGATGTTCTGATCATTGGTAAAAGATCTCCTATTGGTCCGGAAGCTGCCAGAAGAATGGTAGACATGCTTTCACCAGAGCAATATGAAGTGATTAAAATAGAACATAGATTTATAGAGGCTGTTGTTATTAAGAAATCTTTAATAAATTTAATTCCCAAAGATAAGTTAATTTCCATAATTTTAGAGGAAGGAGGTAAAATTGCTGACGAAACAATGATTATAAAAGCACAAGTTAGTGTAACATTGCATGTTAGTAAATCCATAGATTTATGATACAGAATGTTTTAAGCATATCGGATAAAAATTTTGTGAAGGTTAATATGCTTTCTGGAGTGAATTCCATTCAGCATTATTTTTATGAAGATAATATCGAGTGCCTGTTGGTTTATAAATCCTGTGAATTAGTTGGCATAGTTACGGAAAAAGAATTGATTACAGCACATCCCAATAGAATAGTTGCAGATATTATGTCAAATAAATATGTGTGTGTAAAGGGAAGTACATATATATGGAAGGCATTGGAAATATTCAATCAAAATAATGATCTGGAAATTATGATAGTTAAAGACAAAAGTGAAATTACAGGATTTATTACAAGGACAATTTTAAAAATTGAATTGGGGAAGCACATCGATTTGCTTACAGGATTTTATAAAAGTGATTACATATTTTACAATGCCTATAAACTGATTGAGGAGAATAAGAGTATTTCAGTTATATTTATGGATTTGGACAATTTTGGCTTTATAAATAAAAAATATGGCCATATAAATGGAGACAAGGTGTTAAAATCAGTAGCTTCTATTTTAAAGAAAAATATAAGTGCATACAATAATATTTATTTTTGCAGGTATGCAGGTGATGAATTTGCCATTCTCACTTGTTATTCCTTAAATGAAAATGAGGCACTGGCAGATCGTATAATATCCCTGGTAAGGAGAAATATTTTTTCAGAAAAAATTTTGGTTTCAATATCCATAGGTATAGCGGGGTGTAAAGCAAGAAATCTTCATGAAAAGGCTGATATATTGAGCTGTATAGATAAATTGATCAATGCAGCAAGTTTAGCTTCTACTAAAGCGAAAAATATTGACAGACATTTATTTGTAGTAAAGGATATAGGCGATATTTCAACGGACAATTGAGGAAATTTATAAAAAATCTCCTTACCTAAATCACTATAATCCACAATTCGTAGATTGACTGGTAAAGAGATTTTTTAAATTTAAAAACTATTATTGCTTATTTTTAAGAGAATATTTAATTATTCTATCCAGTAATTCCGTAAAAGACATGTTTACTGCGTTTGCACTTTTGGGAAAAAGGCTGTTTTTTGTAAGACCTGGAAGAGTGTTTAATTCCAATACATAGGGAATATTATCCTTAACTATCATGTCGACCCTTACGTAGCCGGTACATTTCAGAACTTTCCAGCATTTAAGACATATTTTTTCTATTTTGTCTTGCAGAGATTTTTCCAGTTTAACTATTATCTCATCTGATCCGCCATCCGCATATTTTGAAGTATAATCGAAAAAATCGGATTTTGGTCTTATGGAAATGAGGGGGAGCACCTTGCCGTCTAACATACAGCAGGTCACTTCATCACCTTTTATATATTTTTCAATTATTATTTCATTGTCATAGTCAAGGGCCAATTTTACGGCATCCTCTACATATTTTTTTTCTTTTACTATACTGGTGGCTACGCTTGAACCTCCACAGTTTGGCTTTACAACTACAGGATAGCCCATATCATCCAGGTATCTATAATCTATTTCATCTGTTGAATTAATACATATCCATTTTGCAGTATTGATTCCTGTAGATTCAAATATTTTTTTACTTATATCTTTGTCCATACATATGCTGCTTGTCAGAGGACCGCAGCCTGAATAAGGTATGTCCATAGTTTCAAATACAGATTGTATTACGCCATCTTCTCCAAATTTTCCGTGAAGTGCTATAAATGCAAAATCTATGTCACTGGTTTTTTCAAAAGCGTCACTCTTTTTATCTATTACAATAGGTTTTACCTCATACTTGTTTTTATCCAGATAGTTTGTTATTTCCCTGCCTGAATTTAATGAAACTTCTCTTTCAGAAGATATTCCACCCATAACTACTCCTATTTTCATTTTGATTCCTCCGTGAAATTTATTATTTTACTTGGTTCTTTATTATTTATTCTATACATTTGTCCTGTAAAATAAAGAACCACGCTGTGACTATTTTTCTTCTACTGTGGTTTCGAATATTATCCTTTATTTATGCAGTTTATTGTGTAAAATATAATTGAGGTGAAATTTAATATGTTCTCTGATATGAAAATAGAAGACAAGAACAGCAAATTTGCATATATACAGATAAGGGATTACATAAAGGGCATGATACTGAGGGGGCTGCTCAGGGCAGATGAAAAGCTTCCCTCATCCAGGGAAATGGCCTCAATGTTAAACATAAGCAGAAACACAGTAATGTATGCTTATGAATTTTTACAGGATGAGGGTTTTGTTTACATAAAAAAAGGCAGGGGTACTTTTGTCTCAGATGTAAAGGTAAGTACCCAGGGAAAATGGGATATAGACTGGGAAAATAAAGTAAATGCATATGGGAAACTTTCGGAGAAACTGGATATAATCAAACATGAGACAAAATGGAAAAGAGGGATGATATCTTTCAAAAGTATAGCTCCGGATGAAAATCTTTTTAATATAGAGGAATTTAAGAAATCTTTTTTAAACCGCATGTCTATAGAAGGGAAAAAAATACTGAATTATGGATATGCCCAGGGATACAAGCTTTTAATAGAATATCTCCTTAAATATATGGAAAATAAAGGCGTGGATATAAAAGGCAAGGATATACTTATAACAAATGGTTTTACTGAAGGATTTGATCTGGTACTGTCCTGTCTTACAAATAAAGGTGACAGCATACTGTGTGAAAATCCCACCCATAACACGGCTATTAAGATTATGAAATTACATGGACTCAATATAAAGGGGGTGCAGATTGGAAGGAAAGGTGTAGATTTAAATGAACTAAAAGAAAAATTAAAGAAAGAAAAATTCAAGATTTCCTATTTCATACCTTCCTATCACAATCCTACGGGCATTGTAATGCCTCCGGAGAATAGGGCAAAGTTGTATAATATACTTAAAGGCTGCAATGTGCCTATAATTGAAGATGGTTTTAATGAGGAGCTGAGATATTCAGGTGCCCATGTGCTTCCGATAGCTGCTATTGCAGGAAAAGGCAATAGTGTCATATACATAGGAAGTTTTTCAAAAGTCCTGTTTCCGGGGATAAGGATAGGATGGATATTGTCAGATAAGGTGCTTACGGGATACTTGGAAAGTATCAAGAGGGCGAGAAATATACATACTTCTTCTCTGGATCAGGCAATTTTCTATGAGTATCTGCAAAGCGGGGATTTTAATAAATATATCAAAAAAGCCAGAAGAATATACAGGGAAAAATATGAATTTGCATTGAAGTGTGCCAAAAATTATATACCCAGCAGGGAAATACTCGGTGAAGGAGGGATGCATATTTTTATAAAATTAAAGGGAATAAATTCCAGACGACTTTTAGAAAAATGCTGCAGGAAGAATGTCATATTTACTCCAGGAGATATATTTTATGTGGATGATAAGGGGCAGGACACTTTGAGGCTTGGCTTTTCAAGAGTTAGTAAAGAGGATATAAAAAAAGGTTTTAGTATAATTGGAGAAGAAGTTAGAAATTTGGGAGGCATATAATTGAGAAAATTATCGCAAAAAACACTTTACAGTGGAAATTGGATTAAATTGAATGAGATAACTTATGAGGGAAAGAGTCATGAGCAGTTGAAATGGGAAAGCATAGAAAGAACCAATACTACCAATACAGTTGTCATAATAGGGAAAATGGTTCCATCTAACAGATATATACTCATAAAGCAATATAGACCTGCCATAGACAACTACATTATTGGATTTCCTGCAGGACTTGTGGAAAAGGGCAGTTTGCCTGAAAATGCACTGAGAGAATTAAAAGAGGAAACAGGTTATACGGGGAGGGTCAAATCTGTAGGTATTTCCCTATATTCCAATGCTGCCCTGCTTACAGACAGGATAAGAGTGGTAAAAGTTGAAATAGATGAAAATCTGGAGGAAAATAAGAACCCCAAACAGAATTTAGAAGCAGCAGAGGATATAGAGGTAATTGCACTGAAGAAAGAGGAGCTGAAACATTTTTTCCTGAAGGAACAGGCAAATGGAACTGCTATAGCCATGGGACCGTGGTATGTTTTCTTTGGAATGGAAGGTATATAGCACAGATCACAGGCCGTTTGAAATATACTTGTGGTTATGATATATTTTTATCATGAGTAAACTATAATCTGAAATTGCAGGTGTAATTATGAAGGATTGGCTTTTAAAAAAGGATAATTATATTCCGCCAAAGGACAAGGATAAATTTATAGATAAAAGCATTTTTTCTATATTACATCTTTTGTCCCTTATTAAAAGAAACAACAGAAGTGAAAACAGCCTTTTATACAGTTTGAATCCCATAGTAAAACTATTTTTTACTATTTTATGTATAATATTTTTGTCTTTATCCAAGAGCTTTTATTATGTACTTTTGGTGGATGTATATTTTTTGCTTATATTGAGTCTCTTGGATATAGGGGAGATAAAAAAAATATTGATTGTGAGTGCAGCTGTACCGATGTTTACTGTTGTAATGCTCATACCTTCCATGGTTATGGGCAATGTAAGAAACAGTGTTTTGCTCATATTAAAGATAGCTGGGACTATAATTTCTATAAACACCCTATCTTATACTACCAAATGGCATGACATGATAAGGGCCTTAAAAAAGTTTTTCATACCGGATATTTTTATTTTGGTTTTTGACATAACTTTAAGGTATATTTTTATTTTGGGAGAGTTTGCTTTGGACATGTTTTATTCTCTTAAACTCAGATCCGTGGGAAAGAATAATCACAAATATTCTTCCATTTCAAAACTTATGGGAGGTCTGTTTTTAAAATCCAAGGAAATGGGGGATGAAATGTATTCTGCCATGGAATGCAGGGGATTTACGGGAGAATATGTATCTCATAGTAAATTCAAATTTAAATTTGCAGATTTTCTATATTCGGCGGCTGGGATTTTTATAATAGGTATGTATTTTTACATAACTGGAATGAGGTTGATATGATAGAGCTTAAAAATGTATTTTTTAAATATAAGGATGAAGAAGTTTTAAAAAATATAAATCTCAAAATAGGACAGGGAGATTCTATAGCACTTATAGGTGCCAACGGCAGTGGAAAATCAACTCTTTTAAAACTGTTAAATGGAATAATATTCCCTTCGAGCGGAGACTATTATTTTAATAATGTACTGATATCCAAAGATAAATTGGAACAAAGTGATTTTTCCAAAGAGTTTCATAAGAAAATGGGATTCGTGTTCCAAAATTCCGATGCACAGCTTTTTTGTTCAAATGTATATGAAGAGGTGGCCTTTGGTCCGAGACAAATGGGAATGGATGAGGCTGAAGTGGAAAAAAGAGTGAATGATTGTTTGAATCTTCTGAATGTAAAGGATCTGGAAAATAAGGAACCTTACAATATAAGTGGAGGGGAAAAAAAGAGAGTCGCCATAGCCTCTGTACTCGCTCTTAATCCAGAGGTGCTGGTTTTAGACGAACCTATGAGCGGAATAGATCCCAAGGGTAAAAAGTTTTTAAATGATCTGTTTAAAAAATTGAACGGGGTTGGAAAAACTATAATATGTTCTACCCACGATTTTGAATATGTGAAGGGACTTTTCAGACGTGTATTGGTGTTTTCGGAAGATCATCGCATAATAAGAGACGATGCTTACAGCAGGGTGATACAGGACAATGATTTTTTGATAAAATGTAATATTAAATGACTAAATTGGTTGACATAAAAAGTGTAGTATAATAAACTTAAAGTTATAATTGAATAGTTATAGGTTAAAAGGGAATGCGGTTAGATTCCGCAGCAGCCCCCGCTACTGTATTTGATTGTGAGTTATGGATCATAAGCCAGAAAACCTGCCTAACAAATTGTTTTTGCTTTCGGAGGGAAAGAAACTTTTATTACGTTTAAATTTTTAGTGTAAACTGGATTTTTATGTTAAAAGCGATGAGCTCTAAAGCTCGTCGCTTTTGTTCTTAAAACAGTATTAGAGGAGTGGTTATGGTGACGAAAATTATGATTCAAGGTACGGGTTCTTCTGTAGGTAAAAGTATAATTGTTTCTGCCCTTTGCAGGATATTTAAACAGGATGGATATTCAGTATGTCCATTTAAATCTCAAAATATGTCGTTGAATTCCTATATAACTTTGGATGGAAAAGAGATGGGCCGTGCCCAAGTGCTTCAGGCCTATGCTGCAGGACTGCAGCCGGAAGCGTATATGAATCCGATACTATTAAAGCCTACTTCGGATAAAAAGTGCCAGATAATAGTAAACGGTAAAGTATATGGAAACAGCACAGCTATGGAATACCATAATATGAAGCTGGAGTTTAGGGACATGCTTAGAGATCACTTTAAAAAGTTGGAAGAAAATTTTGATATAATAGTGATGGAAGGTGCAGGAAGTCCTGCGGAGATAAATTTAAGGGATAGGGACATCGTGAATATGGGTATGGCTGAAATAGCAGATGCTCCCGTTCTTTTGGCCGGTGATATAGACAAGGGAGGAGTATTTGCCTCTCTTGCAGGTACAATGCTGTTTTTTAATGAAGAAGAGAAGAGAAGAGTTAAGGGAACAATAATAAATAAGTTTAGGGGAGACATAGATATATTAAAACCTGGGCTCAAAATGCTTGAAGATGTTATCAAAGTACCCTGCCTGGGAGTTATACCTCATTTTAACCTGGCACTGGAAGATGAAGATGCGGCGGTGCAATTCAACAAAAAAGTTACGGCACCTATAGATATAGCTGTAGTAAAACTGCCACATATTTCTAATTTTACAGATTTGGATGCCCTTAAAAGTGAAGATGATGTTTCTGTGAGATTCATAACTTCTGTGGAGGAATTTGGGAATCCGGATTTGCTTATAATTCCCGGAAGTAAAAATACCATAGAAGATTTAATTAAAATCAGGAAATGCGGTCTTGAATCCTGCATTAAAAAATACAGCAAAACTGGAATTGTAATAGGAGTATGTGGCGGCTATCAAATGCTCGGCAAAACCATAAGTGATCCCTATAAGACGGAAACTGACGTCGGGGGGGCGGATGGAATAGGTCTTCTGGATATAGAAACTGTGTTTGACAGGGAAAAAGTCACTACTAGAGTAAAGGCCGTAAGTGATATGGATTTCCCGTTTATAGATAAAAATGGATCTTTGGAAAAAAAGAAATTGAATGTGTATGGATATGAAATTCATATGGGAATATGCAAATATGGCATAAACGCCGGGCCGCTGTTTGAATTTACAGAGAAAAACGGAAAAAAAGTTCATATGAAAGATGGAGCTGTGAATACAGCCCAAAATGTTTTTGGAACTTATATACACGGTGTTTTTGACGCCGTTGATTTTAGAGAATATATTTTAAACAGAATAAGACAGAACAAAGGACTGAGCTATAAAAAATCCAAAATATATGAAAACCTCAGAGAGGGCGAAATAGAGAAACTTGCCCATATAGTACGAAGAAGTCTTGATATAGATAAAATATATGCTATTATGGGCATCAAATGATAGATATGCTTAGCAAATACCAGAAGGAGGGATTAATTTGCCTTTTTCCCTTGTATATATAAATATTATAGATCTCCTTGCAGCAGTTGTACTGGACTGGATATTTGGAGACCCGGGTTGGTTCCCGCATCCTGTCATATATATAGGAAAACTTATATCCTGCTTAGAAAAGAAAGGAAGAAAAATTTGTAAAACAAATGGCAGTTTAAAAGCTTTTGGAGGGTTGATAGTTTTAACAGTAGGAGCTGTAAGTTTTATTGCACCATTTGTATTACTTGTGATTTTGAGAAGACACCTGATTTTATATAATTTGGTGAATACATTCATTATCTGTACGACTATTTCTGCCAAATGCCTGTCGGTGGAAGCCAAAAAAGTTTATTTTGCTTTAAAAGAAAAAAATATTGAGAAAGCGAGGCTGAAGCTCTCTTACATAGTTGGCAGGGATACTTCTAATTTAAGCAGCGGAGATATAATAAGGGCAGACGTGGAAACGGTAGCTGAAAATACATCCGACGGAGTCATAGCACCACTTATATATGCGGCTGTATTTGGGGCACCTCTTGCTATGCTCTACAAGGGCATAAATACTATGGACTCAATGCTTGGATATATGAATGAGAGGTATAGATACATAGGATTTTTCCCGGCTAAAATAGATGATGTATTTAATTTTGTACCTGCTAGAATCACAGGGGTGCTTATGTGCATAATGTCCTTTACAGTAAGGGGGAATCCAGTAAAAACCTTTAAGATAATGATAAGGGACAGGAGAAACCATAAAAGCCCCAACTGTGCATATCCCGAATCTGCAGCAGCAGGAGCTCTCGGAGTACAGCTCGGCGGCACTAACATTTATTTTGGCGAGGAAGTGTATAAGCCAACCATAGGAGATAAGCTTGTTGAATTGAATTTTGAGCATATAAAGTATTGTATAGATCTTATGTATTTTACAGAAGTACTCATGATGATTTTAATGGCACTGGTGGTCCAGGCCGTTTAAATAAAAATAAGAGTTGGGACGTGTGTATAATGGAGCATGGCGGAGATGTATATACAGAGGGTATTTTAAAGGGAAGAGAACTTCTGGATTTTAGCTCTAATATAAATCCTCTGGGAGTACCCTCCAGTTTCAAAAAAAATGTAGATGAAGCACTGAAAAATGTAGAAAGATATCCGGATGTTGAATATAGAAAATTAAAATATATCATAAGGAAATATTTGGATTTTTCAGAGAACTATTTTGGAAATAACAAGTGCAATGGAGAATTGAGCCTGGATGATAGTGACATCGTACTTGGAAATGGGGCTTCTGAAATAATAGATCTGGTTATAAGCTGCTTTAATAGTGTCTGCATAGTAGTACCTTCTTTTATAGAGTATGAAAAAGATGCACTAAAATGGGGCTGCAGTGTAAGTTATTCCAGCTTGACTGATAACATGGATTATGATTATGAAGATATTAAACTGAAAATTAAAAATGCAGATGCTTTGATTTTGGGAAATCCCAATAATCCAAATGGAGGTATAATAGATAAGGACAAATTTTATGAGATTGTGAATTTTTGCAATAAAAATCATAAGACGATAATTATAGACGAGGCATTTGTTGAATTTACAGGTAAGATAGGCTGCAGCTTTTTAAGAGAGATGAAACAGTTCAGATGTATTTTTATTGTAAGGGCTCTTACAAAGTTTTTTGCACTGCCCGGAATAAGATTTGGCTACGGTGTTTGCAAAGATGTAAAATTAATGGATAAAATAAGGACCAAGCAAAATCCGTGGAATATAAATTGTTTTGCAGAGACAGCGGCTGAACATGTTCTTCAGGATGAATGCTATATGGATAATTCTTTGAAGTGGATTGAAATGGAAAGAAAATTTATGCTGGAGAGTTTAAAGGCAATTCCCGTTATAGAAAAGATATATGATACTTACAGTAATTTTGTACTTTGCAAACTGGGAGATATGAGTTGTGAAAAGCTGTATAGAAAGTGTTTAAATGCAGGTATACTTATAAGGAAATGCAGCAATTTCAGAAAATTGGATGATAGGTTTATAAGGCTGGCCATAAAAGACAGAAGCAGAAATCAGAGATTGCTGAGTGTGCTGGGAAATATATAGCTTAGGGGGATATTGAGATTGAATGAAAGACCATTTGAGAATTATTCAAGTGCTTTTCTTGCACTTCTGCCGTCAAAGATAAAGGTAGTGGTAATAGGAGGAGGAAGGGCGGCTTATATAAAATCCAGGACGTTTGCATTAAAAGGATGCCGGGTGTGTGTCCTTTCACCGGAATTTATCGGAGAATTTGACGGTATAAAGGACAATATCGATATGATAAAGGGAAAGTATCAGAGAAAGTATATAGAGGATGCACATATTGTAGTAATTGCCACCGGCGATAAAAAGCTAAACAGGGTTATAGGAAGGCACTGCAGCCAACTGTGTAAAATTTATCTGGATGCCTCTGAACCTCAAAGAGGAAATTGTATTGTTCCCTGCCAGAGGAATACAGAAAATATTTCACTGGGGATCAATACTAGAAATGTAGGAATTTCCCCTATTACTTCGGTTTTTATTGCAGAGAAAGCAGTGGGGTACTTAAGAAACTATGATGATTTTGTAAAATTTACTTCTAAAATGAGGAATAGTATAGAGAATGAAGATATTAGGAAAAAAATTATGAGATTTGTCTGTACTGAGGATTTCTATTTTTTTTATAAAGAAGGAAAATCTTCTGAGATTATAAAAATGTTTTTTGGATAGAATGGCAAATTATTTTGCTGCAGGATGGTGATGTTATTTGAAGTTTAAGATTGCAACCCGAAAAAGTAAATTGGCACAGCTCCAGACTGAAATAGTTATGGACATACTGGAAAAAAACTTTGGCGTCGAATGTCAGAAAGTGCTTATAGAAACTACCGGGGATAAAAGGCTTGACGTGTCTTTAGACAAAATAGGCGGAAAGGGACTTTTCCTGAAGGAAATCGAACTTGCTCTTTTAAAAGATGAGGCTGATGCTGCGGTTCACAGCATGAAAGATGTACCTTTTGATGTTCCGGATGAATTTGAGATAGCAGCTGTATTGGAAAGAGAAGATGTAAGGGATGCATTTGTTTCTGTGGATAATGTTCATTTTGAAGAGCTGCCCCGCGGTTCAAGAATTGGTACAAGCAGTAACAGAAGAGCTGCCCAGATAAAAACATTAAGACCTGATTTAGAAGTGGTTTCTATAAGGGGAAATATACAGACCAGAATAAAAAAGATGAGGGAACGAAATTTACAGGGTATAGTTTTAGCTGCGGCGGGCATCAAAAGGCTAAAACTTGAAAATTTAATTACAGATTATTTTCCGGTAGGGAAATTGGTACCTGCTATTGGACAGGGGGCCCTGGGAATTGAAATAAGAAAAGAGAGCGGACACAGAGATCTTTTTATGAAATTAAATGACGAAAATACAAGAATTTGTGTGGAAGCTGAGAGAAGTTTTATGCGGAGATTAAATGGAGATTGCCGTTCCACTATAGGTGCCTATGCCGAAATAGATGGTGATCTTATAAATATCATGGGAATATTCATGGTAGGAGATAAATTGATTAAAAAAGATATAACAGGTGACAGGAAAAATTATATTCTTTTAGGTAAAAAACTTGCTGAAGATATAATTAATCCTTAGAGGAGGTTGCATATGGGTAAAGTTTATCTTATAGGAGTAGGTCCCGGCGATGAAGAGCTCATAACATTAAAAGCTGCAAGAAAACTCAGTGAATGTACTGCCGTGATGTATGACAGACTGGCAGGTACGGGAGCTTTAAAATATCTAAATGAGCACTGTAAAGTATATTACTGCGGGAAAGAACCGGGATGTCATTACAAGAGCCAGAATGAAATAAATAACATGCTTGTTAGGCTGGCAAAAGAAGGTTATATAGTCGGAAGAATAAAGGGAGGGGATCCCTACATATTTGGAAGAGGCGGGGAAGAAGCTTTTGCCCTTTTGAAAGAGGGAATTGAATTTGAAGTTGTACCAGGGATTACATCACCTATTTCTGTGCTGAATTATGCAGGCATACCTGTTACACACAGAAAAATAGCCAGAAGTTTTCATGTATTTACAGGAAAAACTGCGGACAAATTGGATATAAATTGGAGTGCCGCAGCCAAGATAGGCGGTACCTTGATTTTTTTAATGGGTTTTGAAAATCTGAGCACAATATGTAATAATTTAATAGAAAATGGAATGAATAAAAATGTGCCCTGTGCGGTAGTTATGAGGGGAACTACTGCACGGCAGAAAAAAGTTGCAGGCAAGCTTGAAGACATATGTCAAAAAGTAAATGCAGCCTCGTTGAATTCTCCCTGTATTATAGTAATAGGCGAAGTGGTTGAGTTCAGTGACAAGTTGAATTGGTATGAGAAAAAGCCCCTGTTTGGTAAAAACATCTGTATTACCAGATCAAAAGCTCAGTCCAAAGGAATGCGGCAGAAACTGCTGGATTTGGGAGCGGAAGTTACTGAAATACATTCTATTAAAATAAAATATACTTCAGAGAATATTAAAAAATATATGCACAAGCTTCAGAATTACGACTATATTGTCTTTACGAGTGTAAATGGAGTGAATAGTTTCTTTGACAGGCTTTTGAGTGAAAATTATGATATCAGGAAAATAAAAGGAAAATTTACAGCTATAGGACCTGCCACAGAAAAAGCTATAAAACAGAGAGGGATTATACCGGAAATGGTAGCAGACAAATTTGTAGCTGAAAGTCTGCATGATAAAATGAAAAAATTTGTGAAAAAAGGAGATAAAATATTTATTCCCAGATCTAAAAATTCAAGACCCTATCTGGCAGAAGCCCTGCGCGGGGAGGGATGTATTGTAGATGAGTGTTATACTTATGAGACTGAAATGGGAGAACTGCCCGATAAAAAATGTTTTGACGGCGTGGATATAGTGATTTTTACCAGTCCCACTACAGTTAGAAATATGATACATCTTGTGGGAACCGAGGCTATAAAACAAAAAGAGGTGGTTTCCATAGGCCCTATAACAGGTAAAGAGTTGGAAAAACACGGCATATGTTATCATATGTCCCGGGAATATACTACAGAGGGCGTAATAGATACTATTGTCCATACAATGAACAGTTCAAAGTGTGCAGCCCGCGGTTAAAAAATTAATTTTAATATAATGAGGAAAGGTAGTAATGAAGAATGTTTACAAGACACAGAAGACTTAGAAAAAATCAAGTTATAAGGGATATGGTAAGAGAGACAACTCTTAACAGGAAAGATTTTATCTATCCGGTATTTGTAGTAGAAGGGGAAAATGTTAAAGAGGAGATATCTTCTCTGGAAAACAACTATCACTATTCCATAGACAGACTCCACGACGTCGTAGATGAACTTAAGGATGCAGGAGTAAAGAGTGTAATTTTGTTTGGA
Source organism: uncultured Clostridium sp. (assembly GCA_903789665.1). Taxonomy (GTDB): domain Bacteria; phylum Bacillota; class Clostridia; order Clostridiales; family Clostridiaceae; genus Clostridium_B; species Clostridium_B lapidicellarium. Next base: position 150,392 of record CAIFEX010000003.1, on the reverse strand, counting down.
ATTCCAGGATATAAAGATGAAGTTGGGACTTCGGCTTTTGAGAAAAATGGAATAGTTCAAAGGGCCGTTAGAAAGCTTAAGGAATTGGACCCAGAACTTTTTGTAATTACCGATGTGTGCATGTGTGAATACACCAGCCATGGACACTGCGGGATAGTTCATGATCATGAAGTGGATAACGATGAAACTATTAAATACATTGCAAAAATAGCTTTGTCGCATGCTGAAGCAGGAGCTGACATGGTAGCACCTTCAGATATGATGGATGGAAGAGTCCAGGCTATCAGAAATACGCTGGATGAAAATGGATTTAAAAATGTAGGTATAATGGCCTACAGTGCCAAATACTGTTCGGCATTTTATGGACCTTTTAGAGATGCTGCAGATTCAGCACCTAAGTTTGGAAATAGAAAGGGATACCAGATGGATCCCGGCAATGTAAGGGAGGCAATGCTTGAAATAGAAGACGATATAAAAGAAGGTGCGGACATAGTAATGGTAAAGCCGGCTATGGCTTATCTGGATGTGGTTAGAGCAGCCAGAGACAGGTTCGATGTACCTATAGCAACGTACAATGTAAGCGGAGAATTTGCTATGGTGAAGTCGGCGGCTAAAGCAGGTCTTATAGATGAGAAGGCCATAGTGAAAGAGATGCTCACATGTATGAAGAGGGCCGGGGCAGGTTTGATAATTACCTATTATGCCATAGACATATGCAGGTGGATAAAAGAAGAGGGAAACTAGAAAGGTAGAGGTTGCTTTGAAAAGTATTATTATATCTTCAGACAGCAGTGGAGGTGGGAAAACTACAATAACCCTGGGTATTATGAAGGCTCTTATAAAGAGCGGATACAGTGTCCAGGGGTATAAAGTAGGTCCCGATTATATAGATCCTGCGTTTCATAAAAGTATAACTGGTGTGGATTCCAGAAATCTTGACATTTATCTTATGGGTGAAGATGGAGTAAAGGCATCTTTTGGCAGAGGCAGCGGAGATCTGGGTATAGTTGAGGGAGTTATGGGACTTTATGACGGCAAGGGGATAGACAGCAGATATTCAACAGCACACGTGGCCGAAATCTTGAATCTTCCGGTAGTTTTGATCATAAGCCCTAAGCCTCAAAGCACTACACTATGTGCTGAAATAAATGGGATAGTTGATTTTGAAAACGTAGACGTGTGCGGGGTTATTTTTAATAATATAAGTGAAGGCTATTATAGGCTTTTGAAGGCTGCGGTAGAAAAAAATTGCAATTTAAAGGTATTTGGATATATACCGAAAGATGAGAGACTTTCATTGGAAAGCAGGCATTTGGGGCTGATTCAAAGCAGGGAAGTTGAAGATTTAAATGAAAAGATAGAATTGTGCAGTGAACTTGTTTTGAAAAATATAGATATGAATATGCTGTTGAAGTTTTTTAAGGAAAGTCCTGATTTTGAAGATGAATACCACCTTAAGGACAGGGGAATAAAGACGGCAGTGGCCTGTGACAAAGCTTTTAGTTTTTACTATAGGGAAAATATAGAGCTTCTTGAGGAATGCGGGGAAGTTGTATTCTTCAGTCCTCTAAAAGATAAATGTCTGCCTGAAGATATAAATTTTTTGTATATTGGGGGTGGTTACCCGGAAGTCTTTATAAAAGAACTGAGCCGCAATAAATCCATGTTAAACAGCATAAATAAAAGTTTGAGCTCAGGACTCAATTGTTATGCCGAATGCGGAGGGCTCATGTACTTGATGGAAGGTATCCAGGGAATGGACAGCGGACGTATTTTCAATACAGTGGGATTTTTTAATGGGAAAGCCTATATGACTTCAAAACTCCAGAACTTCGGATATGCTCAAATTGAGGTAACTGAGAAGAACAATATTTTGCCTCTGGGGTTGAAAATAAATTGCCATGAGTTTCATAAATCCCATATTGAATCAGATGAAAAGAAAATCTATACAGTTACCAAGGATACATATAATGGCATGGTAAAACGGTGGAACTGCGGATATATAAATAAGAACACGTTGGGAGCTTACGCCCATGTTCACTTCTTTGGAAATTTAAATATGATTAAAGAAATTACTGGGAAAATTAGAAGAGAGGAAGTATATTGATGGAGTTATTGAAACAGACCTTAAAGGCTATAGAAGGTAAAAATGAGGAAGCTGTAAAAAGGGCCTGGAAATCTATAGATAATCTTTCAAAACCTATAGGAAGTCTTGGAGAGCTTGAAAATATAATAGCCAAGATGGCCGGGATAACGGGGAAAACGCATAACAAAATTCACAAGAAAAATATAGTTATAATGTGCTCGGACAATGGAATCTGGAATAAGAGCTTGAGCAGCTGTCCTAAAGATCTTACGGTGACTGTTACTAAAAATTTTGTAAGAGGCATAACAGGTGTATGCGTGCTTGGAGATTTTTTTAAGGCGGATAGAACTGTAGTTGATGTTGGTGTGGATTATGATTTTAAGGATCCCGGAATCATAGACAAAAAGGTAGCTTATGGAACTAAAGATATGACTAGAGAACCGGCTATGACAAAGGAAGAATGTGTGAAGGCCATTGAAGCTGGAATTGAGATAGTGGATGGACTTGTTAAAAAAGGATATGATATGTTTGGTACGGGCGAAATGGGAGTATGCAATACAGCTACCAGCTCTGCAGTTTTAAGTGTACTTAAAAATCTGCCCGTAGATATGACTGTTGGAAAGGGTTCAGGAATTACGGACAGCCAGTTTGATGCCAAGAAAGAAGCAGTACGGCGTGCTATTGCTGTAAATGAACCGGACTCCAATGATCCAATCGATACTTTGTCAAAAGTTGGAGGATTTGATATAGCAGGGATATGCGGCTGCTTTCTAGGAGCTGCCAAAAACAGAATGCCCATTGTGATCGATGGCTTTATATCTGCAGTGGCTGCCCTCTGTGCTTTCAGGTTGAACAGGAAGGTAGTGGATTATATTTTTGCTTCTCATCTTTCGGCAGAACCTGCTATTAAATATGTAATGAAAGAATTGGGCCTGAATCCCATGCTCAATTTGGGAATGAGGCTTGGAGAGGGCTCGGGATGTCCCATGGCATTTGAAATAATAGAAGCAGCTCTTTACGTGATGGACAATATGGGAAGCTTTGATGAGGCCAATATAGACGGTACGGTTCTTGTAGATATCAGAAAGGGTAAATGATGTTATGGATTATATAAAATCACCTATGTATATAGAAAAAAGAAGTTTTGAAATAATAGAGAGGGAAATTGGGAAACATAGTTTTTCAGATAGGGAACTTTCTGTAGTGAAAAGAGTGATACATACTACAGGGGATCCACAGTATAAGGACATAATATACATAAGACAGGGGGCTATAGATGCTGCACTTCAGCTTTTGGGAAATGGAGTAACTATTTACACAGATACGAATATGGCAGCAGCCGGTATAAACAAAAAGGCACTGAAAAAGCTTGATTGCAGGGTTGAATGTTTTGTAAACAGGGCTGAAATAGCACGTATGGCTAAGGGCAGCGGAATAACTCGTTCCATGGCAGCAGTGGAAAAAGCTGCTGAAGAGGGGGTAAGATTTTTTGTGTTTGGAAATGCTCCTACTGCTCTTTTTAGATTGAAGGAACTTACGATTGAAAAGAAGGCAGATCCTGAATTTATAGTTGGAGCCCCGGTGGGTTTTGTGGGGGCCGAAGAATCCAAGAGGGAAATAGAAAAACTTGATATTCCCATGATAACTATAAGAGGGAGAAAAGGTGGAAGCAATATAGCAGCGGCAATAGTCAATTCACTTATGTATATGATAACCAGATAATGCTTTGAGGTGATAAAACGTGCTGGATATGTATGTAAATCATGATGGGAAAAAATTAAGATGCGGATATACCACGGGTTCCTGTGCAGCTGCAGCTGCAAAAGCGGCGGTAACAATGCTGTATTTCGGCAGTGAACCCAAGGAAGTTAAAATAGATACTCCCAAGGGGATTGAACTTTTAATACCTGTTCACAGCAGGATCATGGAAAAGGATTGTGTAAAATGCTGTGTCTTGAAAGACGGTGGAGATGACATCGACGCAACGGACGGCATAGAAATATGGGCGATGGCCAGGAAAATTCCCGATGGATATGTTCTAAAGGGCGGCAGGGGAGTTGGCGTAGTTCAAGGAGATGGCCTCTATGTAAAAAAAGGAGAATATGCCATAAATCCGGTCCCCAGAAAGATGATTAAAAAAGAAGTAGAGGAAGTGCTTCCCGGAAAATGCGGTGTTGAGATAACAATTTTTGTTCCAAAGGGAGAAGAAATAGCTAAGAAGACTTTTAACCCTAGGCTGAATATAGTTGGGGGAATATCCATACTTGGAACTACGGGAATTGTAATGCCCATGTCAGAAGAAGCCCTTATGCAGTCTGTTGAGCTGGAAATAAGCCAAAAATCTGCCCGGGGATATGATGACTTGATCCTTCTCTTTGGAAGTATGGGTAAAGACATGGCATCAAAATTGAAGCTGGATAGAAATAAGATGGTGATAATGTCCAATTATGTCGGGTTTGCCTTAAATTGCTGTATGGATAAGAAAATAAAAAAAGTGCTTGTAGTAGGACATATAGGAAAACTCAGCAAGGTTGCCTCCGGATGTTTTAACACTCACAGCAGGGTATCGGGTATGAGGCTTGAGACTCTGGCTCTTGAACTTGCCCTTATGGGTAAACCTGCAGAACTTGTAAGGAAGGTATACAGTCAGAAAACTACGGAAGGAGCTGTGGAGTTCCTTGGGAAGGGATATGAAAAACTGTATGAGAATATAGGCATAAAAATAAAGGATAAGATAGAGCAGTACACTTATGGTTCAATCAGTGCCGATGTGATAATGTATTCCATGAAGGCAGGAGTACTTTACAGCAGCATAAAATAACTCAGCAGTAGGTGAAAAATATGGATGGAAAAGTTTTTATAGTTGGAATAGGACCCGGAAATGAGAAATATATACTTCCAAAAGCAGTATCTGTAATGGAGCAATCCGATATAGTGGTTGGCTTTCAAAGAGCTGTAGACAGTTTGAAATTTATAAGCGGAGAAAAGATGGTAGTTAAAAAATTGAGCAGTATAATGGACGTTATAGATCTCAACGGGGACAAGAATATATCAATAGCTGCCTCGGGAGATCCACTCTATTACGGCATAACCGAGTATTTAAAAAAAAATTACCGGGGAAATATGGAGATTGTCCCGGGTATCAGTTCTTTTCAGTATATGATGGCAAAAATAAAGTTGAGCTGGCAGGGAGCTTTTTTAGGAAGCCTTCATGGAAGACAGGAAGATTTTTGTAACGTGGTAAGAGAAAATAAGATATCTATATGGTTTACGGATAATGTACATTCTCCGGACTATATGTGCAGAGCTTTGGAAAGTAAATCAATAGCGGCCAGAGTGTACGTGGGGGAAAATCTTTCCTATCAAAATGAGAGGATTACCGTGGGTGATGTAGAGGAAATGAAAAATAAAAAATTTGCCGGACTTTCCGTAGTTGTAATAGAAAAAAAGGGAGAGAGTTTATGATATATATAAAGGATAATGAATTCATAAGAGGGAATTGTCCGATGACAAAAGAGGAAATAAGGATACTAAGTATTTCCAAAATGGAGGTAGAAGAAAATTCAAGAGTGCTTGATATAGGTGCCGGTACCGGCTCAATAAGTATACAGCTGGCTAAGATATGCAGCAGGGGGAATGTCGTTTCGATTGAAAAAGATGAAGAAGCCCTGCGGCTTATTGAATTGAACAGGAAGAAATTCGATATACATAATTTAACTGTTGTAAAAGGTGAGGCCCTCAAAGCAGAAGGGAATATAGATTCCGGATTTGACGCCATATTTGTTGGAGGCAGCGGGGGAAATATAGAGGATATAATAAAAAGATACGGTTTAAAGTTGAAAAGCAAGTCAAATATGGTGCTGAATTTTATAACCCTGGATAATTTATATAAGGCATTGAATGTTCTCAGGAATATGAACTGTAAAGTGGAGTGCATACAGGTTTCTATAAATAAAACCCGGGATGACAGTTATATGATGACTGCAAACAACAGTATATTTGTAGTTAAGGCGGTTAAGCCGTAATCCCGGCTTGTTAGGTCAATTATGATTGAAAGGGGTTGTAAAATCAGATGGAAAAAAAGGATAAATCCATGGGAACTCTCTATGGAATAGGAGTTGGACCGGGAGATGAAGAACTGCTTACATTGAAAGCCGTGAAAGTTATAAGAAGCTGTGACGTGATAGTAGCCCCTTCTGCAAGGGAGGGGGAAAGCAGTATAGCGTTTGATACGGCTAGAAATTTTATAGACGGGAACAAGGAAGTTATAATAAAACATTTTCCGATGGGTGGTAAGGATCAGAGTAAAAAAATATTTGAAGCTTTTGAAACCATAGAATCAAAATTAAAGGAAGGCAAAAATGTGGCATTTTTGACCATAGGAGATCCATTTGTATACAGTACTTATATATACCTTTTAAATTATATGAAAGATAGGGGATACAATACAAAGACCGTACCAGGTATAACGTCTTTTTGCGCAGCTGCCAGCCTGGCAGCCGAAAATATTGTCATAGGTGACGAGAGAGTACTGATTTTACCTGCAGATCAGGTGGATAAAATAAAAGATGAAAAATTCGTGGTTATAATGAAAGTGTATAAGAATGAGGAAAAGGTCTTGGATGTACTGGAAGAGAAAGGCTTTGAGTATGTCTTTGTAAAAAGGGCCTATAGGCAGGGACAGCTGGTACTTAGAAACAGGGAAGACATACTTGAGAACAGGGATTATATGTCGCTTATAATAGCACATAGAAGATAGCGGAGGGATGAATATGGATAGTAAAGTATATTTTATAGGTGCAGGTCCGGGAGATGTGGATCTTATAACTGTAAAAGGGAGGAAGATATTGTCCAGTGCAGATGTGGTAATATATGCAGGTTCTCTTGTGAGCAGAGAGCACATGAACTACTGCAGGGAAGGTGTAAAAATCTATAATTCGGCTTCTATGACATTAAAAGAGGTTGTTGAAACCATGTATGAATATTACAAGCAGGGCAAGAGAGTAGTCAGACTGCATACAGGGGATCCTACCATATATGGGGCTATAAAGGAACAGATGGATGAGCTGGATAAACTTGATGTAGCCTATGAGGTGATACCGGGAGTCAGCTCTTTTACGGCAGCGGCGGCTGCTATAAAGAGTGAGTTTACTTTACCTGATGTAAGTCAGAGCGTAATACTTACAAGAATAGGAGGCAGAACACCGGTGCCTGAAAATGAAAGCCTGGAAAAACTTGCATCCATAGGATGTTCCATGGCATTGTTCCTGTCCGTAAGTATGATAGATAAAGTAGTTGAAAAATTGAAAAGGGGTTATGGCAGGAATGTGCCTGCAGCAGTTGTTCAAAGAGCTACCTGGAAAGACCAAAAATGCGTAGTGGGCACCCTGGATGACATCGCAGAAAAAGTGAAAAGTAAAAATATAACGAAAACGGCACAGATATTGGTTGGAGATTTTATTAACTGCAAATATGAAAAGAGCTTTTTATATAATGAAAATTTTACACACATGTACAGAAAGGCAAAAAATGAAAATAGGAGTGATTAGTGTTACAAATGCCGGTGATAAAATAGCGGAAAAGCTGGCAGAATCTGTATCTTTAGATCTTTATTCCAAAAACAATTGTAATTTCAATTTAAAGAGTATAACTGAAATGATTGTGTCAAAATACAGTGGAGTTGTGTTTGTAGCTTCCACAGGTATAGCCGTAAGGGCAATAGCTCCTTTTATAAAATCCAAGGATGTAGATCCGGCGGTGGTTGTAATAGACAGTTCAGGTAGATTTGTCATAAGCCTTTTGAGCGGTCACCTTGGGGGGGCAAATGAACTTGCGGTGAAATTGGCGGGAATTTTAAAAGCAACACCGGTGATAACCACGGCTACAGACAATATGGGTATAGAAGCACCGGATGTTTTGGCCAAAAACAATGGTCTTGTTATAGACAGTTTAAAAGATGCGAAATATATAGCATCACTTTTAGTGGAGGGTAAAAAAGTAGGATTTATAGATGAGGATAATTTAATGGATATTCCGGCCGGGTACAGTTCTTCCTCAAAAAATGTCGGGGGAGTGGTATATGTAACCTGTAGGAATAAATTGGATATAAATGGAATAAGGGCTTTGAAACTTATAAGAAGGGATATTGTACTTGGAATTGGCTGCAGAAAAAACTTCAGCCCTTCGGATATGGTAGATAAAATTGCGAAGCTGTTAAAAAATTATAATATAGACAGAAGATCTGTAAAATGTATAGCCACTGCAGAAATTAAATCAAAGGAAAGAGCTATAATTGAACTTGCGAAATATCTCGAATGTAATGTAAAAATATTTTCCATGAAAGAAATAGAAGGCGTACAACACAATTATGAGGGCAGTGATTTTGTAGAGAAATCCGTGGGTGTGAGAGCTGTTTGTCAGCCTTGTGTAGAGCTTACGGGGGCGGTACTTATTACAGGTAAAATAAAATCGGACGGGATGACTTTGTGTATTGGAAAATTTAAAGATGACAAGAGAAGGATGTGTTAGAGAAGTGGGTAAGCTTTATGTAGTTGGAATTGGCCCGGGAAGCATTGAAAATATGACCGTAAGAGCTGTAAATGTAATAAAAAGCAGTCAAATAATTATAGGGTACAGCAAGTATATAGATATAATCAGGAATTTGGTTAAAGACAAGAAAGTTTTTTCTACAGGTATGGGAGGTGAAATGGAAAGGTGTAAACGGGCACTTAAACTTTCCAGGGACAACATAGTTTCCATAGTCAGTACAGGAGACTCCGGAATATATGGAATGGCAGGCCTTATTTTGGAATTGAGAGAAGACGAGCAGGTTGAAATTGTTCCCGGTATAACAGCTTCTTCTGCTGCAGGTTCTGTGGTAGGAGCACCTCTTATGCACGATAATTGCAATATAAGTTTGAGTGATATTATGACACCCTATGAACTCATAAAAAAAAGAGTTGAACTTGCAGCTTCGGGGGATTTTGTAATATCTTTTTATAACCCTAAAAGTCATGGAAGACCCCGCTATTTGAAAGAGTGTATGGATATTGTCAGAAAATATAGGAAGAGCTCTACACCGGTGGCTGTAGTCAAAAATGCACTCCGTGAGGGACAGAATTTTAAAATCTGTACCATCGATTCCTTTGAGGATGATGCAGTGGATATGATGTCCATAGTAATAGTGGGAAACAGCAACAGCTATTTGAAGGATGGCATTTTTATTACTCCAAGGGGTTATGAATTAAAGGATTGTTAAGCGATATCGACAATTTACAATTTACAGTTGACGATTGACAACTGTGCATTGTCCATTGTAAATTGCCAATTGCTAAAAGGGGTGTGTGAATTGAGCGTTTTAAAGTCAGGCATTTTGGTGGTCAGTTTTGGGACCAGTGTATTGAGGGCATTTAAAAGCTGTATTGAGAGTACAGAGCAGAAAATCAGCAATAGATTTAAAGATTATGAAGTGAGGAGGGCTTTTACTTCAGGAATGATAATTAAAAAATTGAAGAGAGAAGAGGGAATTCATGTAGATACAGTACCGGAAGCATTGATTAGGATGAAGAATGAGGGACTTTTAGAAGTATATGTGCAGCCGCTTCATATAATGCCGGGAGAGGAATATGACAAAATAGTACTTGACGTGAAAAAGTATGCAGATTTTTTTGACAGATTAGTAGTAGGGAGACCTGTATTGTATAGAAAAGATGATTATATAGCAGCAGCTAAAGCCCTTAAAAATCAAATTCCACTGCTTGACAGAGATGAGGCTGTGGTACTTATGGGTCATGGTTCATCTCATCCGGGCAATGCTTCTTATGCCATGTTCCAGTATGTATTGGAAGATATGGGAATGAAAAACGTATTTATAGGTACAGTAGAGGGGTATCCTGTAATTGAAAATATAATACCAAGGTTGAAAGAAAATAAAATAGATAGGGTAATTCTTATGCCGTTTATGTTGGTGGCAGGGAATCATGCGTTGAACGATATGGCTGGAAATGGAAATAATTCCTGGGAAAAGATACTTAAAGAAGAGGGATTTCAAGTTACTACATATATACATGGACTAGGTGAAAACAAAGCTTATCAGGAAATATATTTAAAGCATATTGAGGACTGTATAGATGGGAACCCTCTTATGGGTAAGAAAAATTAGAATCCAGGCTGTTTATTGAGGAGAATTTTAATATGATAGGATTAATTCTTGGAACTAACGAAGGGAAAAAAATACTTTCACTTTTAAATGAATTTACAGAGGATATATTTGTATCTACCGCAACGGAATATGGAGCTTTTCTTTTAAAAAATTATAAATATAACTGTATAAACAGCAAACCTCTTGATTTTGAGAACCTTATGGAAAAGTTGAAAGAAAAAAATATAACATTATTGGTGGATGCATCGCACCCTTATGCGGTGGAAATCAGCAAAAATGCAATTGAAGCCTGTAATAGGCTGAATATAGATTATATAAGATATGAGAGACCATCTTGTGTAGAAGAATTTAAAAATGAAATTAAAGTTGTGAAAGTGAAAGACTATGGGGAACTTAAATTGAAACTTGAGAATATAGATGGCACTATATTAAATACTACAGGCAGCAGAAATTTGGACGAAATATTGTCGTTGGGCTTGAAAAACAGGATAATATACAGGGTGCTGCCCACCGTAAAAGTTTTAAGTGAGTTTCATGACAGACATATACCCGTAGATGATATAATTGCACTTAAAGGGCCTGTTGGATATGAATTGAATTGTGCCTTTATAAGGGAATACAGAGCTCGAGCCATGCTTCTCAAAGACAGCGGAAGAGAAGGCGGCACGTTTGAAAAAATAAGAGCTTGTTTGGATTGCGGAATATATGCTTTTGTAATGGAAAGAAAAAAAATAAATTATCACCATCGTGTTTTTCACAATGTAGGTGATCTGGTGGAATATATAAAATCGTGTACGATGAAAAATTAATATCAAAGTTCGGATATGAAGGGTGTATCTTATGGAGGTTAAGGCAATTTATCCTGGAAGTTTTGGTGAAATACTTCAGGGAAAGGTAAAGGGCAGGGATATTTTATTGTCCTGTCCTGTGAATATTTATACTAAAGTCAAGCTTACGGAATGTGATAATCCTGTAAAAAAGATCAATTTGAAAAAGTCTTCGAATTTTCTATTAAACATCTTGAAATGCTGGGGATATGAAAGATATTATAAAAATATAAATATGGAGATAAGTTCACAGATTCCCAGGGGAAAGGGACTTGCCAGCAGTACTGCAGATTTGTGCGCAGTGTATTATTCCCTTATAGAGATGTTTCACAGAAAATTCAGTGAACGGGAACTTATAAGAAATTGTGTAAAGGTGGAACCTACAGACAGCATAATATTTAGGAAAATGACTTTGTTTGATTACAAGCATGGAAAATACAAATATATTCTGGGGGATTATTTGCCCTATAATATACTTGCTTTTGAAGGTCAGAGAACCATTGATACTGTAGAATTCAACAATAAGAAATTACCAGATTTAAGTGATGTGGATGATCTGGTACCTATACTTAAAGAAGCGGTATTGGAAAAAAATTTGGGAAAATTGGCCTGTGTATCTACCGAAAGCATAGTGAGAAATCAAAAAAGGCTGTATTATGATTTCCTAGACAGGATAATGGATATAAAAAGTAGAACTTCAGGGCTTGGAGTAATTGGAGCCCACAGCGGGAATGCACTGGGTATAATATATGGCGATGAGGAAAAAATTGATTTTGGAGAGAAGTTTTCAAAAAATCTCAAACTGAAAAATATTAAAATATATAAGGTGAAGGCATTGGAAAATTTTGATTTTATAAAAAATGCTTGTGAAAGGGGAGCTGATGTTTATAATGGATAAAGGATATATTCAGGTTTATACTGGAAATGGAAAGGGAAAAACTACAGCAGCATTGGGATTATCGCTCAGAGCGGTATGTGCGGGCAAGAAGGTGTTTTTTGGACAGTTTGTGAAGGGGATGGATTACAGTGAATTAAAAGCTGGAAAGTATTTGCCTAATTTTACATTGGAGCAGTTTGGACGGGATGTCTTTATATTTGACACACCAAGCCAAAAGGATATCAAAGTGGCCAAGGAAGGTCTGGAAGAAGTTAAGAAAGTGCTCAGTTCTGAGGCGTATGATATAGTGGTATTGGACGAAATAAATATAGCTGTATATTACAAGCTCTTCACCGCAGACGAAGTATTGGGACTTTTGGATATGAAGCCTGAAAAAACAGAAGTTATACTGACAGGAAGGTATGCGGATCCCAAAATAATAGAGAGGGCGGATCTGGTTACTGAAATGAAAGAGATAAAGCACTATTATACTGAAGGTGTAAAAGCTAGAAAGGGAATAGAAAATTAATCTGTATACTGTTAAATTTTAGCCTGATGGATTTTAAAATTCATCAGGTTTTTAATTTTGGTGTTTACAAAAAAGGAAAGTTAAGTTAAAATTGAAAATGAGAATCGATATCATTTAATTTAAAGGGAGGATTATTTATGAGTATTTTGGTTATCGGGGGAGACAGGTTAGGAAATATAAAGAGTAAATTAAAAGAAAATGGATTCAACAAGATAGGCCATGTCAGTGGAAGGAAAAAAGGTGATAGAAAAATAAAGATACCCGAGAATACAGATTTGGTTCTGGTGCTGACGGATTATATAGGCCACAACATATCTGGAATAATAAAGAATCAGTCCAAGAGAAGTGATGTGACAATTATGTTTTGTAGACGGTCCTGGTCAAGTATGTATAAAAATATAGAAAGCTATATCACAGGTATAAAAAATCCTTAAAACATATGTAAAGGATAAAGTATACTTATAAGAGATTATTTTCTAAATAATTTTCTGTAAGCCAATGTGATTACAAGTGTAAGCACTGAGACAAGAGCTATGGTTCCCCCAGGGGCGCTATTTATATAATAGGATAAAACTAATCCTGCCATTATATCTATGAATCCAAATATAATGGAAAATATAAATGTCAGTTTAAAACCTTTGTGGAGCTGAAGCGATGCGGCCACAGGCATGGCAATCATAGATGAGATCACGAGAATGCCTAATATTCTGATGGATATTGAAATGGTAGCACCTACCAAAAGGGCAAAAAGGTAATTTATGAGTTTTACTTTTATTCCACATATTTTGGCACCTTCTTCGTCAAATGTTATGTAAAGAAGCTGGTTATACAATAGGAGTAAAGTTAAAACTGAGATTATACTCATCAGAAATACTGCACGGAGTTCACCTTTGGATACTGTAAGTATACTTCCAAATAAAAAGGAGTTAACATTTGCATTTGCCTTTCCTGTGCTTATGAGTACAATTGCAATCCCGACAGAAAAAGTAAGGACTATTACCAGAATTAATTCAGCATATTTTTTATAATAATTTCTTAGAAATTCTATTACTAATCCTGCAGCGGAGGTGAATATAAAAGAAGTCAATATGGGATTATACCCGAATACCAACCCTATCGCCACACCGGCCAGAGATGAATGTGACAGGGTGTCTCCCATCATGGAATATCTCTTTAAAACCAGAAACGTACCTACAGCAGGACATAATATGGATATGAATATACCTGCAATAATTGCATTTTGCATAAAACCGTATTGTAACATAGTTTCCCTCCAGTAAAAAGCTTTTAATTTTTATGACCTATTGATTTTTTGTATTCTTCAATACTGTAAAGGCATGCATTTCCATTACTTATGGTGCATATTTGACTGGAATTTTCAAGGGCAGCTTCCAGGTTGTGCTCTACAGATAGTATTGTTATGGATAAACTTTTGTTTAAATTGCTTATTATTTTATATATTTCTCTCTGACTCGGAATATCAACTCCGGTAGAGGGTTCATCAAGTATTAGCAGCTCAGGATGGCCTATCAGTGCTCTGGCTATGAATATTTTTTGACGCTGTCCTCCAGATAAATTTCCTATTAAACTATTTTTAAAATCATTCATTCCGATAATATTTAAGCATCTTTCCAAAGATGCTTTATCTTTTATCTTTAAAATTTTCATATGGCACTTGATTAATTCGGAAACAGTAATGGGAAATTGAGAGTTGAAGGTTTCCATTATCTGAGGGACATATCCGATTTTCCTGGTCTGTACCTGTATAGTGCCTTTTAGAGGATGCAGCAGCCCTAAGATTAATTTTATTAGAGTGGTTTTTGCACTGCCGTTTTCTCCTATAATTGAAACATAGGCCCCTTTTTTAATGTCCAAATTTATTTTATTTAAAATATAAGGCGGACTTCCCGTGTATGAGAAAGTCAAATCTTTTATGTGAATCATCATATTTATACCTCTTCCCATTTGTTCGTTGCTGTGCACAATCGGTGGATAAAACCGAAATTGTGGAAATATGTCTTTTCTATAAAATGCATTACCACATTATTATATAACTACTTGCAAATTATTTGCAAGCAGTTTATAGTAAAAAAAGCATTGACTAAATTGATAAAAAAATATATAATTATATCTGTTGATTGCAAAAATTAGTATGAGGTCCCTTGGTCAAGCGGTTAAGACGTCACCCTCTCACGGTGAAATCAGGAGTTCGATTCTCCTAGGGACTACCAAATAGATAATAGCAATGTTTTGAAGGGTTTCAAGACATTGCTGTTTTTGCATTTAACACATTTTTAATTATCGTTATTAATGATCTGAGATGCTGGGACTAAAAATAAAATGTCCAGATTCTATATTTGATAAACCTGTAATATCATTGAAAGATACAGAATATTATGTGGGTGAATATGGAGAAAGTGTAATTAGGAATATCTGCAGATGATACTCAAAAACAGCAGTGGTTTAGTGATTATGTCAGATACAAATGGAGATAAATTGATTGATAAGTTGGATGATAAATTTAAGTTTAGGATTATGGTGCCAAAGAGCTAAAGATAGCTTTTTATTTTTACCATAAAATATGATAAAATTAATTTATAATAATATTTAAAAAATAAAAGGAGATTGAAATGAAATTTTTAAAAAAAGAAATTACGACAATAGCTATTTTGATGATTATTGGAATATTTATCTTGATTCATTCTTCTCCTTTTTTATCTGTTAGAAGTCATATATTTGTAACAGGGCATCCTTTTAAAGCATTTAAAGAGACCATAAGAGTTAATAGGGTCAAATATAATCGGGAGAGAAGTAAACTAAATAAAAAGAATACCATGATTTATACTATTACAGGTAATAACTTATATGACAGAATAACAGGAAATGTAATAACCAATTATAAAGTTACAAAAATTCTATTTTTATATTTTGTTAAAGACTACAGTGGAACGTAAATTTTAAGAGCTTTGGAGAAATCCAGAACTCTTTCTATTTTGCCTCTTTTAATAAAAACATACTAATATTGAAATATAAAAAGTATATGAATCTGGTATCTTTAAAGTATTAACAATATTATGCTATAATGTATTTAACAGTAATGTATCATATTATATAGAGTTGCTCCTTTTGCAGTGCTTTCAATTACCGTAGTATTGAGCTTATCCATCATCTCAATTTTCTGCTACAGGCAGGATAAACTTAAAATGTTTTTTGAAAACAAAGCTGGTATTTCAAAGGATAAAATTTTGACAGATGTTAGAGTTAATATAGATAAACCTGAAAAAGAAAATAACAAGTAACTTTTGGAAGAAGTTACTTGTTTGTATATAAGTTCTTTCTCGTATAACATGATTTTGTGAATTTACAATTTCTCTGTAATTTCTCACCTACATACCTTATCATTATATTATAGTTAAAGCAAAAAATATACTCATTTATGGTATTTTTATTAATTTAATACTTTTCATGTAAAATAATGTGTTTATTTAGCATGGACACAGTAAATTTTATTCCTAAGCTACTATTATTTATTATGAGATAATTTTGATGTTTTGGTATATTTTTCTCCATGTTCAATACCTATTTTAGCACCGGTTTTAGGATACATTTTTCTTTTTTCAGCATTGGATTTGGGCCTATCTTTCATTCTGTTTTTATTATTATCCATGTAATTTCCTCCTATAAAAATCAGTAAATAATTAAATACAAAGTTTATTACTAATAGTATTTACTTAAGGTTATATTTTACCCAATATAATTGTACATATTTTATGCTGCAAGTTACCGACTAATAAAAAGGTAAATGATCCTGCTGCATTTAGGGCTTTTATGAATTGCATAAATATTATATAATTATATATATCAGGATATCTGGTTTTAGTAATAGTTACCTTCATTAATTTATAATGGGAAAGATGTGCTAAAATAAGTAGTATCAAATAGTGTAAACCTGATTTGAATTTACACCATTTTTACATAATTCAAAACTTGCAGAAAATCGTATGCACTTACAATATTGGGAAAGTGAAATCAGGAGTTCGGTTCTTCTAAGGACTACCAGGTAAGTAATAGCAGTGTTTTGAAGAAATTCAGGGCATTGTTATTTTTGTGTTTAATACGTTATTGTGACAGCAAATAAAAAAGAGAGGCAGATATTGCAGATGAAAATTAAAAAGTTTAATATATTTATAATAGTGTTTATGACGGCAATTCTATTGATTACGGCAGCAGGATGCTCAAATTCCTCAACTTTAAATTCTAAGGATTTGAATACAGATAAACAGGTGGCTCAAAGTTCAACTAAAGATGCTGCCAAATCTGTTGAACCCAACAGTCAGTCTCCTGTGAAATTGGAAAAAGCTACTGTAACCCATCATACTGATGGAGATACTGTAGGAGTAACACTTGAAAATGGACAAACTGCAAAAGTGAGGCTTATTGGTGTGAATACCCCAGAATTCACCACCAAGCATGAACAATATGGAGAACAGGCTTCTGATTATACAAAATCACAACTATATGGACAAACTGTATATCTCGAAAGCGATGCGGGGAACACTGATAGATATGGAAGATTATTGAGGTATGTGTGGATTTCACCACCCAGGGAGATAACTGAAGACGAAGTCAGAAACAAGATGTTCAATGCTATACTGGCTTATAATGGATATGCAGAACAGATGACTGTGCAGCCGAATGTAAAATATGCTGAATATTTCAGAAAGCTTTGTGCAGATGCCAGAGAAAACAACAGAGGGTTGTGGTCTGTGAATCCTAATGGTACCACTAAAGGAGATGGAACGAGTGCTCCTTCAGGTTCTACATCAAGTAATTCAAGTACAACTTCATCCAGCCGGAAAAATATACAACCGTCTGGATCGGGAAAGATAAAAGGTAATATAAATTCAAGGGGAGAAAAAATTTATCATGTTCCTGGTCAAGCTTTTTATGATAGAACTAGTGCTGAAGAATATTTTAATACAGAGGCAGAGGCACAGGCTGCAGGATACAGGCGCTCAAAAAGGTGATAATAATAAGGAGTTGAATATGAAAAAGGGAGATAAAATTATTGCTTTAATTATAAGTATGTTGATTGTTATAAGTTTAATAGGAATTTACGTGTATAAAAGCCGGCTGGATGATTCAACTAAAATAGCAGTTATAAAGGAAAATGGCAAAATAATAAGAACTATTGATTTAAATAAAGTACAGGATACTTATGAATTTACTGTAAGATACGGTAAGTCCGGTTTTAATAAAATCAAGGTGGAAAAAGGTAAAATACGTATTTCTGATTCAAATAGTCCTAGGAAAATAGGAATGAAAATGGGATGGATATCAAAACCAGGTGAAAATGTCGTGTGTGTTCCATATAAGCTTATGGTTAAAATAGAAGGTAGAGATCCTAGATTGAATGATGTGGATGCTATTTCAGGACAACCTGCTGACATAGGAAGATAAAATTTTGTGCAGGTATGCCGACACCCCGAAATTACTTTCAAATATCGTTAGATAACATAGAGAGTTATTGGGGGTGATGAATTTGAATGATTACATTTTAGGAATAATATTTTCAATTGGATATATATCCCGGGGAAGGTTTATTTTCAAAAATAAAAATAAATATTTTCTTGAACAGATACAAAAAGTCTGTGGGAATAATATATATAAACAAAAAGATAAGAAGAATGTACAATATGTCTTGAGCACTAAATATTTTGACATAGAAAGATTGAAATCCATAGGCTGGAATAACAGAAATTCGGATATCCGAAAATTACCTAAATTGAATCAGTATGATAATTTTTTGAGAGCTTATATAGAATTGCACAGCAGGTTTGATTACTCTACCAGATATAGGAATAAACGGAAAAAAACGAAATATAAGGCACTGCGCCTGAGAATATATGGTAATAGAGTGCTGATTAGAGAAATTAATGAAATATTGAGTACAGATGCAAATATTGCATTAAAATCTCCCCAGAGTGAAAAGAACGATAAGACCTCCTATATAGCCTATACTTCCATAAATGAAATAAAATCCATATTCCAATATATAGAGGAAAAACCATGTTTTAATGCTTTTTGGAATGAAATTGAAAATAAATTGAGAATACCTATTATAGTATAGTGGTGAATATTTCTTTGTACAAAAGTAAGTACTGTTTTAGTGCTTACTTTTTTAATTGTTAGAATTATATTTATATGTCTATTAATACTTGATTTGTAATAAAATTACATATATAATAGTAATTGTCCTAAACATTATGTTTAGAGGGGAAAATAAGCATTTGGGAACTACCAGATGTTTATTTTCTTATATTGATTTATATTTGATTGATATTTCAATAAATAATGAATAATGAGAAAAATTATATTTATAAAAAATGCTTTCTTTTCTATACTGATGTGAGAAAGGAGGTGTTTTTTTATGTCCAAAATTGATAAAATATTGGAAGAAGTAGAAAAATTAAGGACACAATTATTGGACACAATTAGACAAAATGGAAATTTGCTGGATTCTGAAATAATTGATGAAAGTCAAAAACTAGACATGATTTTGAATGAATACAGCAAAGCAATCAGCAAAAAAATGGACAAGTAAAGAGAGGGAGGCTTCTGGCCTCTCTTTCAAAGAAATTGAAAACTCATTTGTATTAATTTGACTTGTATTCATTTAATTTAAGTACTATTATTAAAAATAGAGATATATTATAATCATAATACAACGGAGGAATGTTTATGAAAATTTCGGTTATTGAACCACTTGGTTTATCAGAAAATGAACTTAGGGATATTGCGAAACCGATTACGGACAGGGGACATGAACTTGTAGTATATAATGACAGGACTTCGGATATTCAGATTCTGAAAAATAGAGTAAAGGATTCCGAAATTATTGTACTTGCAAACTTACCTCTTAAAGGTGAAGTGATACGAGCTGATGATAAGCTTAAAATGATGTCCATAGCATTTACAGGGATTGATCACGTTGAGCTCAGTGCGTGTAATAAAGATGTGATGGTTTCAAATGCAGCAGGATACAGTACAAATTCAGTAGCTGAACTTGCTATAGGACTTGCCCTGGCTGTGTTTAGAAACATAGTGCCGCTGGATGGCATTACAAGAGATGGAAATACGAAAAGCGGATACAGTCAAGTTGAGTTAAATGGAAAAACCTTTGGGGTGGTTGGAACAGGTGCTATAGGTTCTGCAGTATGCCGATTGGCAAAGGCCTTTGGATGTACCGTACTTGGTTACAATAGGAGTGAAAAAGAAGAACTTAAGAAAATAGGTGTAAAATATGTGAGCCTTGATGAACTTCTTTCAAAAAGTGATGTGGTTTCAATACATCTTCCGCAAAGCAGCGTGACGAAAGGCCTTATAAACAGGGAAAAGATAGCTCTCATGAAAAACAGTGCTGTATTGATAAATGCTGCAAGGGGGCCCATCGTAGATAACAATGCTCTGGCAGAGGCACTTAAAAATGGAAAAATTGGAGGCGCAGGAATAGATGTATTTGACGGTGAACCACCTCTTGACACATCGTATCCTCTTCTTCATGCTCCGAATACTGTCCTAACTCCTCATATAGGATTTGCAACTAAGGAAGCAATGGTCAGGAGAGCTCATATAACTTTTGATAACATAATAAAATGGCTGGATGGAAATCCTCAAAATGTGGTAAAATTTTAGGGTATGTCATATGTAAAACCAGATTATTTATAAAATATTTAAAAAATAAACATCTATTTAATATATATGACACAATTTTGTAATATCTTATGTATAAAATAGAACTATAGAAAGATAATTAGTTTAAATTATTAGATCTCCTTAAAAAAGCAAGCATTAAAAGTTTTTAATGCTTGCTTTTCCTAATATATGGATATATAAATGTATTTAATAAATAAATGCATTTATATGTAGAGATGAATATATTATAATAATGATAGAGGGGAGGAATGACTTTGAAAAAAACTTATGTTTTGGATACCAATGTTATTCTGTATTCACCAGGAGCCATACTGACTTTTGGTGATGGAGACGTAGTTATACCGGAGGTGGTATTGGAAGAATTAGATGGGTTTAAAAAAGACAAAGGCGATCTGGGCGCCAATGCAAGACATGCAGCCAGGTTGATAGATGGCTTGAGAAAAAAAGGAAAAATCAATGAAGGAGTACAATTGCCATCTGGTGGAGAATTTAGGGTTGAAATGAATCACTATAATGTAAAACTGCCCCCTGCATGGGACAGAAGTAAGCCGGACAACAGAATAATACAGGTATGTAAAGGACTTAAAGAAGAAGGTGAAGATGTTTGCCTTATAACAAAAGATATTTTTGAAAGAATCAAAGCTGATATTATAGATATAGACGTGGAAGATTTTTATGAAAAAGTTGTTCCTGAGGATAAAAGTCAATACACAGGAAGGATGGATGTGTATGCATCAAAACAAGATATAGAAAATTTTTATAGAGAAAAATATATAGAGGTTGATAAAATTACCTGTTATGATGGGGAAACTGAAAAGTATTTTGCCCCAGTTTTCTATATAAATGAATTTGTTATAATACATTGTTTTGAATATTCTAAACAAACCGCCCTGGGAAGATTTGACGGAAAGAAAATTGTTCCTCTTAATTTTAAAGACAGTTCACCGCTGGGAATATATCCAAGAAATGTGGGTCAAAAATTTATGCTGGAGGCTCTCCTTACAAGTGCTGAAAAAGCTCCCCTTGTTATAATAAAGGGGCCTGCAGGTACAGCTAAAACCTTTTTTTCATTGGCAGTGGGACTTCATAATATGATGGAGGAAGACAATAGAAAATATAGAAAAATGCTAATATGCAGGCCCAATATTACAATGGATGAGGATATAGGATTTTTACCGGGTACGGAGCAGGAAAAGATTTTTCCGCTTATGAGACCTATACTTG
Organism: uncultured Clostridium sp.; assembly: GCA_903789665.1. Classification (GTDB taxonomy): domain Bacteria; phylum Bacillota; class Clostridia; order Clostridiales; family Clostridiaceae; genus Clostridium_B; species Clostridium_B lapidicellarium. The sequence continues at coordinate 128,972 of CAIFEX010000003.1, read as the reverse complement.
ATAATCTTGAAATATTGGTGGATTCAAATGAAAAGGAAAGATATAATAATGAAAAGGAGCTGGAAGATAAGGTTAGGGAGCTATTTGACAGGAGAATCATAACTACGGAGGCAGTGGGCTATTTGAGAGGCCGTTCCATTACGAAAAACTGGCTTGTGGTGGATGAAGCTCAAAATCTGACACCTAAACAGGTAAAAGCCATAGTGACTAGAGTTGGTGTGGGCACCAAGCTCCTGCTTATAGGAGATCCGGAACAAATAGATCAGGCATTTTTAGATTCCAGATCCAATGGACTATCCTATGCGTCTGAGAAAATGAAGGGAAGCCCCCTTTGCTATCAGGTTACTTTAAAACATGACGAGTGTGAAAGATCCCCACTGGCTTATGAAGCTTCTAAAAGACTGTAAATGAGAAAAATTTGAAAATAATTATACCATATAAAGATATTTTGCTGAAGCATATTTATATATATTGTGGTGGCAAATATCTTTTTTTTGTCCGGCCATTTTATGAAGTTTTTATGTATTTATAATTATTTCTATTTAAAAATTTTATCGTTTATTGTACAATATTGAAAGATGTGTGTTTAATTTATATTATGTTTTTTTTAGAAAGGAAAGGTTTCAATATATGAAAAAGAGGAGAAGATCAAATAAAAAAAAGAAATCAGTTTGGAAACTGGTGCTTTGTTTTTTACTCTTTGAATTTATATTTACTGGAATGACAGCCCCTTTTTTAATATTTCATGGTCCTTTTGAAAATGTAAAGAGGACGGTGGTGGGTGCAGCTATGACCACTTTGAGTCATCAATACATTGCAAAGTTATTTCTGTCGGATGAAGAAATACAAAAAATACTGGCAGGAAATGCTGCGGCGGGTGTAGAACAAAATAGTGTAAAAACTTTAAATTTTGAAAATAAACATGACAGCAGTATAGAAAGAGAGGATATAAGTGATGACAGAAAGAAATTTAAGGGTTATGTATTGATAATTCATGATCCTTCTAGAGTTAAGGTGGGATACAGCAAAAAATTGGGAGTTGCAGGAGAGCTTACCAGCAGAATAGCAAAAAATAATAATGCTGTAGCAGCCATAAATGGAGGAGCCTTTAAGGACAGTTCTTCTGGAAGCAGCAAATGGACCGGTACTGGAGGGAAACCTACAGGTATACTTATGAGCAACGGTAAAATTGTTTCTAATGATATAGAAAATTCTGATAAAAAATCGGAAGTGATGGCAATTACGAAAAAAGGACAGCTTTTAGTAGGCAATCATAGTTTAAATGACATGAAACAAAAGGGCGTTACAGAAGCTATAGCCTTTGGACCTGCATTGGTAGTAAATGGTAAAGGAACCATAAAATCAGGAGATGGCGGATGGGGAATAGCCCCTAGAACAGCTATAGGTCAGAGGACAGATGGAGCCATGATTTTTCTTGTTATAGATGGACGTCAGGCCAAAAGTGTAGGAGCTTCACTGAGAGATGTTCAAAATATAATGCTTAAATACGGTGCAGTAAATGCCACAAATTTGGATGGAGGTTCTTCTACTACTATGTACTATGAAGGAGAAGTAATAAACAATACTTGCGATCCTTTGGGAGAGAGATCTGTTCCATCTGCTATTTATGTGAAGCCATAGGAACTAACTGTTAAAGGGGAGTGTAAGATGAAAGTTTTTAAGAGAGTTATTGCATGGATGTCCATATCACTGGCAATACAGTTTGCAGGACTGTTTTATATAAATAATTATTTTTTATCTTCTCAAACAGAGATAAAGGCTAAAAAAGTCTTGAAAAGTGAACCCAAGAGGGAAGATACTACTGTGAAAATACCGCAGAATGCCAAAAATATCAGTGTTTCATTTGATGGCAGATATGTTGCTTATTATCAGGAAAACGCTTTGAAAATTGTGGATTCAAAGACCGGCGACGAAAAAAATGTAGAGTTTAAAGATGGAGTTAAGGTATCTTTTTACAAGTGGCTCAAGGATAGAAATAGAATGCTTATTGCAGAGAAACATGATTCCAAATATGATGGTTCAAAATTTAATCTGTCTTATTACGAGGTTGACAAGGATATAAAAGAAAATATCAAGGAACTGACCTGTCCCGATGAAAAGGCTCAGATTGATGATATACAGGAGTCGCCTTTTACAAATGTAATATATGTAAAGATTCAAAATAGAGGCCGGCGAACCAGTATATACAGAATAAATATAATGAAGGAAATGCAGAAGGTGTATACAAAATCATACATGATAGACAAGATGGGAATTTTATATCTTGATGACAAATTAATATATGAGGACAGCATATATCACAACATATATGTTACGGGAAGACAAAATCCCATTGACATTAAGGGAGTTCAAAATCCTAGATGGATAGGAGTGGATGAAAATGATAAAATATATATAGGAGATGAAAATGACGGAAAAATATCAAATATTTATTATGGAAGTTTAAATGCAGGTGAAAATGGTTATCAAAATGTCAATTTAAGTCAACCTGTGAATAGAAATGATATATTTTTGATGCCCTCGGGAAAATTATACATAAATAATAACCTAAAGGGAGTTGTTACCGACGCGGCAACGGGAAAGCAATATACATATAAGGGAAATTTCGTACAGATGTTTGAAGGTGGAATTGCATCCATAAGCAATGGTCGATTGGAGAAATTGCCATTAAATTAAAAATCAAGAGGAAGGAATGAAATATTTGACTGAAACTATATTAGGGAAAATACTCGTAATACCTGCTATATTAATTGGATTTGCATTTCATGAATTTGCACATGCGGTTGTGGCGGATAAATTAGGGGATAAGACTCCAAAATTTCAGGGAAGACTTACTTTAAATCCATTTGTTCATGTGGATATTATAGGGTTTATAATGATACTGCTGGTGGGATTTGGCTGGGCTAAACCCGTGGAAATCAACCCCGGTGCCTTCAAAAATGGGAGCAGGGATGATCTAAAGGTATCTGCTGCAGGTCCATTGGCAAATTTGGCAGTGGCATTTGCTGCTGCCGTGCTGGTAGTACTGGTATATAAATGGGGCGGTATGATTACAGAGTCTTCTTCAATTTTTAATTTGGTGATTAAAATTATACTATATATTGTAAATATAAATTGTATGTTATTTGTATTTAACCTGATACCAATACCGGGTTTAGACGGATTTCATATACTGAGGGATATTTTTCCGTCTTTATTTTACAGGATATCGGATAGTATATACAGATATCAAATTATAATATTGCTGTTGTTTGTGGCTACTCCGGTAGCCAAATATGTAGTGGGTATCCCATCATTCGCCATATATAAGGCCTTTATTAAAATAGCCAGCGGCATTATATAAAATGAATGTCAATTGCTGTGGGTTCTGTAGTAATTATTTATTTCTTCAAATATGGATTGAACACCATTTCCCCAGTTTTTGTCTTCGGCATATTTGCTGCCTATCCAGATAAAAGGATTGTTTTCTTTAGGTCTGTTTGCAGATAAATTTATAATGGTTTTGGCAGCTATCCTCGAGGAATCTTTTATGTTTGTATTGTATTCCCTCCAGCTGTGGTGTACATTGAAGGGGTTATTGGCTATTTTAGGTGCATCTTGTGTGTCTGCAGGTACGAAATTTTGTTCTTGTCCTGTTATGGCAAACATCAAAACTGGATTTAAGTTGAATTTCTTTGAGGTTTTGATTATTGTAGAGAAATAGGGATCCCTGCATAACAGCGAATTCTTTGTAGCTAAGTAGGCTTTTAATTTATTCTTGTCTATATTCTGGTATTTTAAATATTCCGGCAGGTACACGTTTGGAGAATTTTTTTTATAGATTTCTAAAGTTATCTTGTCTATTAATTTTCCTGCCTGTGAAAACAAACTTGTATTAAAATATGATTTTAATACAAAATGAATCGGCATGCCGATAACTAAAATGGCAATTATTATAATTGCTGTAATTTTTTTTGGTAACTTTAAACGCTTTAAATATTTCATGATTTACCACCTTGAATTTTAATACAGGCTGTTTTTAATTCTATTATATAATTAATTTATCTAAAATTATCGTATTTTGTAAAAAAATTTCGTATTTTGTGTACGAATGTGTGAACTGCAGATATGGGAAGGGAATCTTACAATATGAGACTTAGAAAAAAATGGTGGGCCAGACCTGAACTCGAAGCTAGCCCTATTGTTATAACAGAACCCCAAAAATACAGGGGAAAGTGGAAGAATGAATTCGGAAATAATAATAAAATATATTTGGAGCTGGGGTGCGGAAGGGGAAAGTTTCTATGCACTCATGCAGCTGACAATATAGATATAAATTATATAGGGATTGATTTGAAGGATGAAGTCCTGGTATATGCGTTGAGAAAAGTAAAGGAAAATGAAATGGAAAATGTGCGGATAATACCCATGAATATAATGAAAATCGAAGAAATTTTCGATAATGGGGAAATTGATAGGATATATATAAATTTTTGCAATCCCTGGCCTAAGAGAAGACAGAAAAAGAGGAGATTGACCCATACTGTATTTTTAAATAAATACAGGAATTTCTTAAAGACGGGAAGCCTGATATGGTTTAAAACGGATGACATCGATCTTTTTAAAGAATCCCAGGATTATTTTGCAGAAAGCGGTTATAAAATAGAATATTTGACTTATGATCTTCACAACAGTGATTTTCATGAAAATATAATGACAGAATATGAGGAAAAATTTGTTGGACTTGGCATAAAAATAATGTTTCTAATGGCAAGATTAGAGTAAATATGCTAGTATATAATTAAATAAACTGCGGGGGGGTAAAATTTTGATAAATAAAATGTCACTACATCATAAATTAATTGGACTGTTGATATTGCTAGTTGTAGTACCAGTAGTCATAGTATCGGTTTTTTCCTTTTCCATAGCATCTAAGATCATAAATGATAATGCAGGGGAATTGACTCGCCAGGTTGCAAATGAAAAAGTTTCCTACATAGATTTGCATAACCTTTCTTTGAAACATGATTTGGAATCGTTATCATTCAATAGAGATGTACTTTCCCAGAACAGGGAAAGTCTATTGAATGCATTGGGAAGTATAACACGAAGCAATAATGACATATTACAATCTTATCTGGGTGATGAATCAAAGCAGATGACAGTGTATCCCGAATCTGTAAAAATACCTGAAAATTTTGATCCGACATCAAGAGAATGGTACAAGAAGGCTTTGGCTTCCAATGGCGGCATATATGTCAGCGGACCATATAAAGATGCTCTTACAGGTAAAATCGTAATAACTCTTGCCAAAGCAGTACACCTTGATGACGGAAGAAAGGGTGCCGTGGCTTTTGATGTTGATTTGTCCACATTGAGGAATAGATTGACTGCCACTAAGGTGGGGAAAAGCGGGTACGCCATTTTGATTTCACGGGAAGGTACAATCATTGCAGATTCTGACAGGAGCAAGATAATGAAAAATATAAAATCAGAAATTCCTTCCGGACAGTCCGTCTTAGGTGAAAAACAGGGCAATATAAAGTACGGACGGGGAAAGGAATCGAAAATAGCTGGATTTAATAGATCGAAGGAAACAGGGTGGACAGTTGTGGCCGTCAGCCCTAAAAGCGATTATGCCCAGGCATTAAATTATAATTTGACTACAGCTGTCATTGTTTTGCTGGTTATGATAGCAGTAGCTGTTATATGCGGTATAGCTGTTGCGAAATATGCTACAGGACCTCTGGCACAGATACAACAGTTTGCCAGAAGGTTGTCTAAATGTGATTTTAGTACTCCTATAAATATGAAGAGAAGGGATGAATTTGCAGATACAGCTCTTTCCCTCAATACAGCCCAGAAGAATGTAAAGTCTCTAGTTAAAACCATAGTTGAAAATTCTGAAAATATGAGTGCTTCCAGTCAGGAGCTCTCTGCTACAGTTCAGGAAATGACATCCAAATTTCAGAATATAAATGAATCCATAAGCGACATAGTAAACGGTTCGCAGGAAACAACGGCCTCAGCCCAGGAAGTCACTGCATCAGTGGAAGAGATAGATTCGAATATAAATCAGTTATCCAATCAAGCTATGAATGTGAATGAAAATGCAAACAATTCCAAAGAAAATGCCCTTTCTGTCCAAAAAAGTGCCCAAGAGGCTATAGAAGAATGCAAATCCATTTATAAAGATGAAGAGAAGAATATACTTAAAGCCATAGAGGATGGAAAAGTAGTTTCAAAGATAAAGGAAATGGCAGATATAATAGCGAATATTGCAGAACAGACCAATCTTTTGGCGTTAAATGCGGCCATTGAAGCTGCGAGAGCAGGAGAGCATGGAAAGGGATTTGCAGTGGTTGCGGAAGAAGTTAGGAAGTTGGCCGAACAGTCTTCAGAAACTGTTTCTACTATTCAAGATGTAGTGGAAAAAGTTCAAGAAGCTTTTAAAAATCTCTCTGACGCCAGTCATCAGACTTTAAGATTTATTGATGAAAATGTGAATTTGCAGCTTGATAATTATATGAGTACAGGAGAAAGATATTACAAGGATTCCCAATTTACATCCGATTCTCTAAGTCATCTGACCTCTATGACGGAAGATATTAAAAACACAACAAATGAAGTTACTAAAGCGGTAAGCGGCATGGCCGGTATTGCACAGAAGTCTTCTGAAAGCACCAACCAAATTCAGGATATTATAAGTGATGCCGCACAGGAAATGATACAAGTTGATAAAACTGCTAGAGAGCAGTCGGATTCAGCTCAAAAGCTCAATGTAATCATTCAAAAATTTAAGATTTGACTTTAAAAAAGGGGAAAAGTTGATCATATGATCAACTTTTCCACATACAGATCTTTTTCTTTTCTTAAATCCAGGAAATTATCTTCGCTTAGGAGCAGCGGATTTGTAAGATCATTTATCTGGACTTGAATTACCTTGCATTTTTTCCCGTTGTTTAATAGCACATTTTCTCCCATGAAATAATTTATTATGTGATTTAAAAATACACTGCAGTATTTACAATCAAGTTTTTCCAAGCTCTGTTCCTGAATTATCCTCAGGGCTTCAAAAGGACCCCTTACTTTTTTATGATATTTTGAAGAGTTCACAGCATCAAATAAATCTGCAATGGCTATTATTTTAGCAAATGCATGTATTTTATCTCCAGTTATACCTAATGGATATCCAGATCCATCGATTTTCTCGTGGTGCATCAGTACCCCGTAGCCTACAGAGGGATCTAAGTATGGAATGCTTTTTATGAATTTATAACCTATAATAGGGTGATTTTTAAAAATTTTATATTCTTTTGGAGTGAGAGCACCGGTTTTGTTTATTATATCTTTGCTGATTTTGGTTTTGCCAAAGTCATGCAATATTGCTGAATAGGTCAATAAATTTAATTCTCGCTGGCTGAAATTCAACCATTTTCCCAATATGAAACTTATAGCAGATACATTTATACTGTGTCTGTATATGGTGTCATTTCCACTGCCGTAAAACACAATATTTCTGATAACTATTCCCGTGGACTTAAATTCCTCCTGTATTTTTTTTGAAAAAATCCTTATTTCATTCATTTCAGGAACTTTTAATTTAGATATGTTGTTGAATATACGTTTTAAACTTAGAGAAAATTCGTTAAAATCATTTTCTATTTTTTGTATTGTATTTGTTTTAATAATTAATGGACTATCAGAATCATTTTTTACATAAACTTCTATTTTATCCACAAGGTAATTTTGTTTCAATTTATCTATAGTAGGTTTTGTAACGATATTATTTTTTGACAATAACATTTTATCTTCAAAAATTACATCTTCTGAAGACATCATTCCAGGCTTTAGTTCGGTAACTGGAATAAGTTTCTTTTCCCATGCCATATTGTTTCACCTCATATATTGTTGATTTAGAAATATATAGTAATATAACAATTTATCGTATTAATTTTATAATTCTAAATATGTTTGAGGCCAAATTAGGCATTTTAGTTTTTAAAGCTGTGAATTGGTGCCGGAATTCTGCCGCCCCTATTTATAAAAAGTTTACTGGAAAATTTGCTTACAGGCATTATGGGAGCTTTTCCAAGGAGACCACCAAAATTTGCCTCTTCTCCTACGGATTTATTATAAACTGGTATTAACCTTGTTGCAGTTGTTTTACAGTTTATCATTCCTATGGCAGCTTCATCTGCAATTATGGCAGATATGGTTGATTCCGGTGTATTTCCCGGTATGCCTATCATGTCAAGTCCAACGGAACATACACATGTCATGGCCTCCAGCTTTTCCAAATTGAGAGAACCTGCATTTACTGCATTTATCATTCCCTCATCTTCACTTACCGGTATGAAAGCACCGCTTAGACCTCCAACTTGTGATGCAGCCATTATACCACCTTTTTTAACTGAGTCGTTTAAAAGTGCAAGTGCTGCCGTTGTACCTGGACATCCACAGCTTTCCAATCCCATTTCTTCGAGAATTCTCGCTACACTGTCTCCTACTGCAGGTGTAGGTGCCAATGACAGGTCAACTATTCCAAAGGGTACTTTCAATCTTTTTGAAGCCTCATCAGCCACTAATTGTCCCATTCTGGTTATTTTAAAAGCAGTTTTTTTTATAGTTTCAGTTACTGTGCCGAAATTTTCCCCCTTTACTTTCTCCAATGCAGATTTTACCACGCCGGGACCACTTACGCCTACATTTATTATGGTATCAGCTTCTCCAATTCCATGAAATGCCCCAGCCATAAAAGGATTGTCTTCTACAGCATTTGAAAATACCACCAATTTGGCGCATCCTATGCTGTCGTCTTCTCTGGTGAGATAAGCAGTTTTTTTCACTATCCTCCCCATATCCTTTACTGCATCCATATTTATTCCGGCTTTTGTAGTTGCAACATTCACCGAAGAGCAGACCTTATTGGTGGATGCCAGTGCTTCAGGTATGGATTCTATGAGTATTCTATCTCCCTTTGAATAACCCTTATGGACAAGTGTTGTGAATCCTCCGATAAAATCTATACCGAGGGTTTTTGTAGTTTTGTCTAGAGTCTGTGCAAATTTTACATAGTCTTTGTCGGAGGTTGATTGAGCCACAAGTGAAATGGGGGATACGGATACTCTTTTATGTATTATTGGTATTCCATATTCCGTTTCGATTTGTTCCGCAGTTTTAACCAGGTTTTCAGCACATCTGGTTATTTTGTCGTATATTTTTATTCTGGCTTTCTTCCCGTCGCTGTCTATACAATCCATGAGGGATATGCCCATTGTGATTGTCCTTATATCGAGATTTTCCTTATCTATCATATTTATTGTTTCCATTATGTTTTTGGTATTTATCATATTGTTCACACTCCAGTTTAGATTTCTTGCATAGAAGTAAATATGTCTTCTCTTTGAATCTTGATATCAACACCCATTTCTCTTGCCTTATTTTCAAGTATATTTTTTATGCTTGTAAAATCTGTTTTCATTTTGCTTAAATCTACCAGCATTATCATGGTAAAATAATTTTCTATCAGAGTTTGATTGATGTCTAGAATATTTATATTGTTTTCAAACAACACAGAAGTTATTTTGTAGATAATACCAACTTTGTCTTTTCCGATTACAGTTATGAATGCCTTCATCTGTTGAATTCATCTCCCTTCAATATTGATAATTATTTAAGAAACAAAAAAGAGATTAAATTAAATTTAATCTCTGGTAAACAAGGAATTAAAACAGCAAATAATTAGAAATTTACTATTTTGGATAAAATCCTCTGTCCTCTTTACCTGAGAGTTTCACTGTAGACAGTTTTCCCCTTCGGCGCTCTTTACGAGTCTCTCCAGAGGCTTGTCAGCTAACGGTCTATGGATATATTCCGCCAGCTTCATCCAGCCTGTTAAATTATTAAAGTGATTATAACATGTTTTTTATTATAATTCAAATTGATGTTGTGATAATTTTACCTTAAGATTAACTTTATTATAAATTGAATGTTGTGTGTATTTAGAGTAAAATAGACGTTGATATTTTAATATAAAATTATTTTGAGAATCTGGAGTTTATAATATGCTACTTACTTTTTTTACATCTTTAGAAAGCATCATTCCGATCATTGTAATGATAATGGTTGGTTATTTTATGTCACGTGCAAAGTGGATAGATGATAAATTTGGAAGTGCGATAACTAAATATTTGCTGAATATTGCACTTCCCTGTTATATGATTTGGAATCTAGTTGGCAATTTTGACCGCAGTAAGTTTTTTTCTCTGATAAGTGGAATTTTAGTTCCACTTATCTCCATGGGAAGCATGTATATACTGTCTGTTTTAATCAGCAATTTGCTCAAAGTTCCAAGGAGACATAAAGGAATCTTTAGATCTATATTTTTTTGCTCTAATACATTTTTTGTTGGACTTCCAATTAACTTGGAATTGTTTGGACAAAAAAGTGTACCCTATGTATTGATTTATTATATAGTTAATACAACATATTTTTGGACAATCGGAAATTATGAAATCAGTCGTGATGGAAATTTAGCCAAGAATGTTTCTTTTTTTTCAAAAGCGACAGCCAAAAAAATCCTAACACCTGCATTGCTGGGGTTTATGGTTGGGATTCTGCTAATCATCCTAAAAATAAATCTGCCGAATTTTGTAATGGATACTTTAAACTATCTGGGATTTCCAACGACACCTTTTGCTTTAATCTTCATTGGATTGGTACTGAGTTCGGTTAAATTTTCCGAACTGAAATTTGATAGGGAACTGTTGATTTTGCTTGCTGCCCGATTTGCTCTTTCACCTGTTTTGGTTATGCTGCTGCTTCATTTTATCCATGTACCGCCGCTGATGGGGAAAGTATTTATTATCCAATCCATTATGCCTGCAATGACCAATACAAGTATTGTAGCAAAAGGTTATGGTGCAGATTACAAATATGCCAGCATTGTGACTGTTATCACTACACTTGCTTGTATAGTTGTTATTCCAATATTCATGATATTTATATAGTTCAGATTAAGTTAAAAAAAAGATTCTTGAACCTTTGGGATCCAGGAATCTTTTGTACTGTATATTCACTTTATTTTGCTTTTTTAGCGGCATTTAATATGGCATCGAAGTTTGGCTGATTTGTAACTTCAGGTACATATTCTACATAGGTGATTTTGTTTGTGCTGTTAACTACAAAGGCAGTTCTGGCCAACAGACCTAAATCCTCCATGTATGTTCCAAAATTTTTACCAAATGTCCTATCTTTAAAATCCGATACTGTAATTACATTTTTTATTCCATTAGCTGCACACCAGCGGCTCTGGGCGAAGGGCAGATCCATGGATACTGTATATACAGTCACGCCTGGAATTTCTGATGTTTTTTCGTTAAAAGTTCTGGTCTCCAGATCACAAACCGGTGTGTCTATAGAAGGTACTGTTAAAAATATTCTAACACCGTTTGTGTCTTTTAAAGAAACTGTATCCATTGCATTGTTTATAACAGTAAAATTTGGCACAGCATCGCCAACTTTAAGAGGACTGCCAGAGAGTCTTACGCTTTTTCCCTGAAATGTTAAATTCATATATATCCCTCCAAATAAATTATATTAATTGAGAATTATTATTTATTATAATTATAATAGCATAAATGTGCAGAATATGCAAATTTACTATAATTTTATTTTGCCATTATGTAGAGTTAATGTATAATGTTTCTTGAAGTAATGCAGGTTTGATTCTAAAAGGAGGAAATTTATATGGAAGATTTGGGAGGAAAAATTGTTGTAATTACTGGTGCATCCAGAGGTATAGGGAGAAGTATTGCTGTAAATATTGCAAAATGTGGTGCCGCTGTGGTAATAAATTATAATAGAGATGAAAAAGGGGCATATAAAACTCTGGAAATGGTAAGAGAAGCTGGTTCTACTGGAATTGTAGTTCAGGGCGACGTTAGCTTGTATGAGGATGCGGAGAAAATAGTGAGAGATGCCATAGGCAAAATGGGCAAAATAGATGTACTGGTAAATAATGCAGGTATATGTCATATAGGTCTGTTTGTAGATATGCAGCAAAAACAGTGGGATTCCATAATAGATGTCAATTTTAAAGGAATGTTGAATTGTACACATTGTGTGTTAAAGCATATGATTTCAAGAAAAAGCGGATCTATAATAAATATTTCATCCATGTGGGGAAATGTCGGTGCTTCCTGTGAATCAATTTATTCTGCCACAAAAGGTGCCATAAATATTTTTACCAGATCTCTTGGAAAGGAGATGGCACCTTCTAATATCAGAGTAAATGCCGTAGCGCCAGGTGTAATAGATACACAGATGAATGCCTGTTTAAAAGCTGAAGATAGAGAAATTTTAAAAGAAGAAATTCCCATGGGCAAGTTTGGAAATAGTGATGAAGTTGCAAAAGTAGTATGTTTTTTGGCAGGAGGTTCTTCTTCTTACATGACAAGTCAGATTATAACTGTAGATGGTGGGATGTCCTAGCAAAAAACATGGTTTTCAACTGTATATTTTTTTAAAGTAAGTCTTAAATTGGACGATAACAAAATATATGACATTGAAAATTTCATTTTTCAAATGCGGAAAGGAATAGTCTAAAATATTACTATGGAAAATAGGATGATAATTATGGATAAAGTTATTGTATTGGATGATATGGCTTATATGAGATATAGAGTAAAGGAGATTCTGGAGAGAAAGGGAATTGGCGTATATGAGGCAGGCACTTCTTTTGATTTTTTTAATAAACTTCATGACAATAAAGATGAAATAAATTTAATAATATTGGAAGTTGGACTTAGCAATGAAGATGGTTTTGAAGTAATTAGAAAGATAAAAGCTAGAAATCTAAATATTCCAATAATGATACTTACAAAAATGAATACGAGAAATGCATTCATAAAATGTATAAAAGAGGGAACATCAGAATATATATTAAAACCTTTTAATAATAAAATGCTGATTGAAAGGGTTAATAAGCTTATAAAATCCAGTAAAAATAAGGATGAACAAGGTGAAATAATATATTTGAACTTCCAGCAGTATATAACAAGACAGATTGTGAAAGCTAAAGCTGAACATACGAAACTTTCAATTATAATGATCAGCTTGATAAAAAAATATTTTACGGAAATGGACGAAAAAATAGAAGTAAAAGATAATTATCTGATATTAGTGGACTCTCTCTATGAAAAATTAAGAGTTCTTTTTAAAACACCGGATTTGTTTGAAAAATATGGGTTTTCTACACTGGTAGGTGTATTACCCCGATGTCAGAGGGGAAGAGTGCGTTTTATCATGAATAAGATAAATGAAATATATAATAGAATAAGATCTGTGGATGAAAAATACAGTGAATATCACCTTGAATGCAGTTATGTGGTTTTCCCTGATGATGGAAAGGATAAACCTCAGCTGCTGGATAAACTTACATCTAATATGAAAGACAAATTAAATGGGAAATAGGTTGGCTTTTTAAAAGAATTGTTTTATTATTAAAGTAATGGATATTAAGTTTTAAGGGGAGCTGAGTATATGATATATTCACTGGTATTTGGCCTGGTAACCTTGGCTTTTGGCGTTATACCCAAAATGGTTAGACCTAAAAAAATCAATTCATGGTATGGATATCGCACTGATATTTCTATGAAAAATCAGGATACATGGAATGAAGCAAACAGATATTCTACTAATCAGTACGTGTTGGCAGGAATTATTCTTCTTATTTTAGGCGAAATAGGTCATTATTTTCTGCACGGCAAGGGTTATTTAGTACCATTGATAGGTTTTATACCTGTTCTGATGTGTACGGTATTTACTACAGAGAAACATATGAAAAAGATCTTTGATGAAAACGGTAAAAGAATTCATAGAACTAATAATCTGAAACGAAATAATGCAGATGATTGACAAGTATGTGATTTAAAAGGGGGATAATCATGGAAGTTATAGCAGTCTGGAAGGATTGCAAATATTTTGAGAATTATGATAAAACAGTGGATGCTTTTGTCATAAAATGTACTTTATATGAAACTAAGTCTAAAATAGAACCTTTTCTTACAGGTATACAGAAACATAATTTATTTATGAGTAATAAGACCAGATCCAATACCCATCCGGATTTTTATTTTTTGGTATCCAGAGATGTAAAGTATATTAAACCACTTGAATGGTTCTGCAATGTTTCCAGTTTGTTGGGTCAGAATTCACCTTATGAATTAATAGACAATCTGGAAGTGAAAAATTTGGAGGATATTAAAGGTATTCAATACTAACTAGTCTAAGCCAGTCTGTATTTTCCAGGCTGGCTTTTTTGATATTTGAATTTTACACCCTTATATAGTCAGAATGTACATAACCTGTTACAGATCCAGCCTGTACTTTGTACCAGCGCCCGTCAGTACTTAAAATCGTAACTTTACTCCCATAGGGAAGAGCTGCGAGTACACGCCCTGTCCATGGATTATTTCTTAAATTCAATACAGAAGATCTATTTTTCAAAATTACAGTACCGGTTTTGGAATTTGCCGGTACAGGTGCTGGCTGTGAAAAGCTCATATAGCTGGAATAGATATAACCGGTTTTATTTCCTGCAGTGATCTTGCACCAGCTTCCTGAACTTCCCAGAACGGTTACCTGTGTTCCGTTTGACAGGGATCCTATTATGGGGCCTTGGGGTGCTGATCTTAAATTCAAATAGGAAGAGCTGTTTTGAAGTTTGATATAACCCGTTTTCGAGTTGGAGGTTGGAGTACTGCTGTTTTCATCTGTACTTATGTAGGTGGAAGCTACATAACCATATGATGAATTCAACTTTATCTTATACCAGCTTCCGACGGAACCGACTATTTCAATAGATTGTCCTTTTTTTAGACTCCCCAGTATTCCAAAAGATGTACCTGCACCATTTCTTATGTTCAAACAGGAATTATTACTGGAAATATTTACAAATCCAGTTTTGTGGGTATCTGTATCTTCATCAGGGCCGCTGCCCGGGGAAGAAGCAGGGACTGACTGTCTCCCATTTCCAACGTATATGTACCCCTTTAGATATAAATTGCCGCGGTTTTTTATGGCCTCTTTTGAAAGGGTTTTCACGTTTCCATCGTAATTTCCTCTTATGCTGAAATTACCTTCATTAAAATATACGGTATCGCCTTCTACTTTTTCTACGAAACCTACATGTCCGTAGCCGATAGGTCCGCCGCCCCACACTACTATAGAATTTGCCCTGGGCTCATAACCGTAGGGGTATACATTGTCTCTTGCATTGGCATACCACCATTCCACTGCATTTCCGTAGAATTCTGAAGGTAGTGCAATTCCGAGCTTTTCAAGAACTCTACCGTATGTAAACCAAGTGCACTGTCCCCTGTATCCGCATTTGGCAAATATGTTTCCAACTGCAGTGTAGGCACTGCTTTGAATATTTGGTAAAATACTATCTGCGTGTACGGTATTTATCATATTTCTACTGTTCATAAGAGCTGCAGAGACAAAAAAAGCAAAGACTAGTTTCTTGTACCTGTTCATACTGTGTCCTCCTGAGGTTATAGATTAACCTGAAATTTCAAATCAATATATTATCGTAGAGAATTGGAAATAATTTAGGTTAATTATACTATATATTTCGGCATAATTCCATATAATTCCATAAATTTAAAATTCCTTGTTGACATAAAGAGAGAACCTGCTATAATTAGAAACAATAGATTTAGATTATAATTTATTTTATGTGGAGGTAAAGTTGAAATGAAAGATGTCATTGGGAAAGAAATGAAAGCAGAAAATAAAAATTACTTTTACTTTACCTTTAGCTGGGGCTATTTTTATTTTAGCGCTGGTTATTTTTGCTTTCAAAAATATTTAGATCTTTCCTAATGAGTGGATATAGTTGTATGTGGTGATGGAAGTTTTACATACTTCATGCTAGAATAAAATGCAATTGGTTAATTTTAGGCAAGGCTCATTAAGGAGCCTTGCTTTTTTATTTCAAGGAGGGATTTTATATATGATAGTAATTATGAAGCCAAAGTCGCCGTTGAATGAAATAATGAGGCTGAAGCAAAAAATCGAAAGAGAAAATAACGTATCTGTAAATGTAATACAGGGGAAGGAATATTGTGTGCTGGGTCTTATAGGTGATACAACAGGGGTTGACGCAGGCAAGATCAGGGCAGATGAGTTTGTGGAGGATGTAAAAAAAGTACAGCAGCCGTATAAGCTTTCCAACAGGATGTTTCACCCTGATGATACTGTTGTGAAAGTGGGGGAAAATTCCATAGGAGGAGGCAGATTGGCTGTAATAGCAGGCCCCTGTTCCGTTGAAAGCGAGGAGCAGATTGTAGGCATTGCAAAAGATGTGAAGAGAAGCGGAGCCAAATTTTTAAGAGGAGGTGCTTTTAAGCCCAGGACTTCACCTTACAGTTTTCAAGGTCTCAAGGAAAGAGGACTTGAACTTTTAAAAATAGCCAGAAAGGAGACGGGACTTCCAATTGTTACGGAAATTATGTCTACAGATCTGATAGATAAATTTGTGGAAGATGTAGATATAATACAGGTTGGTGCAAGAAATATGCAGAATTTTGATCTCTTGAGGCAGCTTGGGAAGACTAAAAAGCCCATTTTATTGAAAAGGGGAATTTCAGCTACTATTGAGGAATTGCTTATGTCTGCTGAATATATAATGTCAGGTGGAAATGAAAATGTAATACTCTGTGAGAGGGGAATAAGGACTTTTGAGACCTATACGAGGAATACACTGGATTTAAGTGCTGTGCCGGTTATAAAAAAATTGAGCCACCTTCCGGTAATAGTAGATCCAAGCCATGCAGCTGGAATTTGGTGGATGGTGGAGCCTCTTGCCAAGGCGGCAGTAGCCGTAGGTGCAGATGGACTTATGATAGAAGTTCACAATGATCCCGCCAATGCAAAATGTGATGGACAGCAGTCCATAAAGCCAAAAGTATTTCAGGAACTTATGAAGGATATAAACAGAATGGAGGATGCAATGTCCTGCAGGAAATATAATGCCTTGAATGTATGAAAGGCATATATAATTGAAGGGAGAGTAAAAGTGAAAGATTATGACTTTGATATAAACATAGCTGTTGTTGGGATAGGGCTTATAGGCGGATCTTATGCTATGGCTCTCAGGGCTTTAAAACCCAGAAGTATAATTGGAATAGACAGAGATGGGAAAGTTTTAAAGAATGCTCTGCACAGGGGCATTGTAGATGAGGTATATGAAAGTGGAGGGAAATTTTTAAAAGATGTGGATTTGGTTATAGCAGCTCTTTATCCTGGAGATACGGTGAAGTTTGTGAGAGACAATTTGCAGAATTTTAAGAATGGAGGAATTATAACAGATACTTCAAGTGTAAAGAGAGATGTGGTAAGAGATATAAATTCGTTTTTGCCTGGGCACATTGAATTTGTTGCAGGACATCCCATGACGGGCAGAGAATCCAGGGGAATAGAGTTTGCTTCGGCGGATATTTTTACAAATGCAAATTATATAATAACCCCGAGCAATAAAAATACGGCCAGAGGACTTAAAATCATAGATGAAATGGCCAGAAGAATAGGATGCGGCAGTGTGGTTTATGTGAGCCCTGAAAAGCATGATGATATAATTGCGTTTACCAGTCAGCTTCCACATGCTGCAGCAGTTTCAATTATAAATTCCCACGGGGAAAATTTTATAAATTCTATGTCATCCTTCATAGGGGGAAGTTTTAAAGATATCACGAGAGTTGCACAGATTAATTCTGAATTGTGGAGTGAGTTATTTATGATGAATTCAGATAAACTTATAGATGAAATAGAAATATTTCAAAGAAGTATGGACAGATTGAAGACAGCTTTAAAGGGCAAAGATACTGACATGCTGAAGGATATTTTCGAAAATGCAGCATGCAGAAGGAAATCTCTTATTAAAAGGTGAGGACAGTGATTTTATGAATGTTGTTGATATCAATCTTAAAGAAAAATCCTATAGGATATATATAAAAAGAGGAATTTTAAATTGTATAGGGGAAAAATTGGAAGATATTTATAAAGGGAAAAATGTTGTCGTGATTACTGACTATAATGTGGAGAAATTGTACTTGAACGTGTTAAAAAAATCACTTTTGGATAGTGGATTTGAAGTAAATGTAATATCCATAGAACCCGGTGAAAAGAGTAAGACCCTAGATGTACTCAAAAATGTATATAGGGATTTATGTAAATTTAATATAAGGAGAAATGATATTATAATATCGTTTGGAGGGGGAGTTGTAGGTGATCTGGGCGGCTTTGCCGCAGCTACCTATTTAAGAGGCATAAAGTACATTCAGGTTCCAACTTCAATTTTGGCACAGGTAGACAGCAGCATAGGTGGGAAAGTGGCCGTGGATTTGCCCTGGGGCAAAAATCTGGTGGGAAATTTTTATCATCCGGATGCAGTTTTTATAGATCCTGACGTGCTTTCGTCCTTGAAACGCAGATTTTTTAGTGATGGGATGTCGGAAGTTATAAAATATGGATTTATACGTGACAAAAGCATTCTGAAGGCACTTGACTCCTATTCCAGCAGGGAAGATGTCCTGGCTAATATTGAAGATATAATATATAAATGCTGCAGCATAAAAAAACAGGTGGTAGAAATAGACGAGATGGATTTGGGAAGCAGGATGATATTGAATTTTGGCCATACTTTAGGTCATGCTATAGAGAGATATTATAATTATGATAGGTACAGCCATGGTGAAGCCATAGCTATTGGCATGACTGCAATAACGGGAAAAACTGAGAAAATGGGTATAACCAAAAGCGGTACATATGATTATATGAAATTCACATTGGACAAATATGGACTCCCTACCTGCATGCCTAATTTGGATAAACAATCTGTCATGAATTCCATAGCATTGGATAAAAAGTCTTTAAGTGGTAATATTCTAAATCTCATAGTTTTAAAAGAAACCGGGAAAGCAGTGATAATGAAAGTGAAAATGCCCGAAGTAGAGAACTTCCTGTTTTAGATAAGATAAGATGAAAGGAGGAGGACAATATTGGAATATGTACATATAAATCCGGCAAAATTAAATGGCAAGATAAATGTACCTAGTTCTAAGAGTATATGCCATAGGGCGATAATATGTGCTTCATTGGGTGATGGTGTAAGCAATTTGGAAAATATCAGTTTTTCCAGAGACATATATGCTACCTGTAATGCTGTGGAAAATCTGGGCGTGAAAATATATAGAGGGAAATCTAATTTAACTGTAAAAGGAAATCCCCGGCTGACTGTGAAAAATCCGTATATAAATTGCGGCCAGTCAGGTTCCACCCTGAGATTTCTAGTACCTATAGCAGCCGCAATTGATGAGAAAATTATTTTCACGGGCGGTGGGAAGCTTATAGACAGACCTCTTGACGTCTATTACGACATATTCGATAATCAAAAAATATATTATAAAAATTTTAACGGGAAACTGCCCCTGATTTTAAAGGGAAAATTAAAACCAGGAGATTATGAAGTGAGAGGGGATATAAGTTCCCAGTTTATAACAGGGCTCTTATTTGTCCTTCCTATATTGGACGGAGATTCTTCGGTAAATTTAACTACTGCATTGGAGTCCAGACCTTATGTTGATATTACACTGGATGTATTAAAAAAATTTGGAATAAAAGTATGTGAAGACGGGCTTAAAAGATATGTAGTCAGGGGAAGACAAAAATATGAAAGCAGTGACTATAGAGTGGAAGGGGATTTTTCGCAGGCTGCTTTTTGGCTTGTTATGGGAGCACTTGGAAATGGCATTGTATGCTGCGGACTAAAAAAAGATTCCCTTCAAGGTGACAGGATGATAGTGGATATACTGAAAAAAATGGGTGTAAAAGTTAAATGGACGGGAAACAGTTTGATTGCCATGCCTTCCGATAGAATTTATGGCAGTACCATTGATGCTTCACAATGCCCCGATCTTGTACCCGTACTTGCAGCTTTGGCTTCTGTAAGCTGCGGTACTACTGAAATTAAAAATGCAGGAAGACTTAGAATTAAAGAATCAGATAGACTTAAAGCCATATCATCTGAATTAAATAAAATTGGCGGACATGTTTTGGAAAAAGAAGATGGACTTCTTATAAGAGGAAGGGAAAGGCTGGCTGGCGGTGAGGTAGACAGCTGGGATGATCATAGAATAGCCATGTCCCTGGCGTCGGTGTCTTCAAGATGTTTGAACCCTATGACAATAAAAGGGGCTGAATGTGTCAAAAAATCATATCCGGGATTTTGGAAAGATTTTATGATTTTGGGAGGTAATATATTATGAGCGGAATATGGGGGAATAAAATAAAAATATCCATTTTTGGAGAATCCCACGGAAAAGCTGTCGGTATAGTTTTAGACGGCTTGAAACCTGGTATTGAAATTGATCTTGGATACATAAGAGAACAGATGAAAAGGAGGGCCCCTGGAAATACAAGCTTGTCTACTGCAAGAAAAGAAAATGATGAGTTCCATATACTGAGTGGATGTTTCAGAGGCAGATCTACGGGGACTCCACTTTGTGCCGTGATATTGAACGGCGATGTCAATTCAGAAGATTATGAAGAAATTTCAAATATGCCGAGACCGGGTCATGCGGATTTTACCGGCAGAGTTAAATATAAGGGCTTTAACGATTACAGGGGAGGGGGACATTTTTCCGGAAGACTTACAGCACCTCTGGTTTTTGCCGGTTCACTGTGCAGAAAAGTACTTGAGGAAAGAGGTATAGTGATAGGGAGCCATGTAAAGAGTATAGGCCGCGTGGAAGATAAGTATTCCTTCGATGCTGTTTCCACTGATAAGAACACGCTTGAAAAACTTTCAAAAGATATATTTCCTGTATTGGATAAAGGCTGTGGCGAAAAGATGAAAGACAGTATATTGAGGGCCAGAAAAGAGGGAGATTCTCTTGGAGGAGTTGTGGAAACGATGGTTTTGAACCTGCCGGCAGGTGTGGGGAATCCATTTTTTAATTCAGTGGAAAGTACACTTTCCCAGCTTTTATTTTCTATTCCTGCAGTTAAAGGAGTGGAATTTGGAGAAGGTTTCAACATAGCTGCAATGAAAGGCTCAGAAGCCAATGATGAATACTATATGTCGGAAAATCATGAGATAAAGACCTATACCAACAATAACGGGGGAATTTTGGGAGGAATTACCAATGGAATGCCGCTTATATTCAAGACAGCCGTGAAGCCGACTCCTTCTATAGCAAAAGCCCAGAGGACCGTAAATATTGAAAGCGGTGAGGACGCGATTTTGAGAATAAAAGGCAGGCATGATCCCTGTATTGTACCGAGGGCTGTTCCGGTGATAGAAGCCGCTGCTGTCATAGGTATATTGAATTTGATGTAAGAAATAATTGGCGAGGTGATATTTTGAAAAGTTTAGAGGAACTTAGAGAGAGAATAAACAGCATAGATGAGAAGATGATTGAGCTTTTTCAGGAGAGAATGAGTGTGGTTTCCAGTGTGGCCGATTATAAAAGAATGAATGGTATGGATATACTGGATGAAAATAGGGAAAAAGAAGTTATAAAAATCCATCTGACAAATTTAAAAAAATATTCTATGGCAGATGTGGATGAAGTGGAAATTTTTTTGAAAGACATTATGGACATAAGTAAGAATTTTCAAAAGAAGAGAATAGAGAAATTTTGCGGATATGGTGGTGAACTGGAACCAGTGAAGTATGACAGCTCCTGTAAAGTTGGATTTCAGGGTGTGCCGGCATCTTTTAGTCATGAAGCCCTGGTTGGCTATTTTGGGGATAAAGTCAGGGCAGTTGGTTTTGACGATTTTGAAGATGTTTTTGAATCGCTGAGGAATGGGAATATAGATTATGGAATACTTCCTGTTGAAAATTCTTCTACCGGCGGGATTTCTCAAGTGTATGATCTGCTTGAAAGATATGATTTCTATATAGTCGGGGAAAAATGTATTGAGGTAACTCAAAATCTACTGGGTATTTATGACTCTTCAATTGACGATATAGAAGAAGTATATTCTCACAGTCAGGCTTTCCTGCAGAGCAGGGAGTTTTTAAAGAAACACAGCCGGTGGAAGCTTATACCTTATTTTAATACTGCCAAGAGTGCTGAATATGTGAGCAGAGAAAATAATAAGCACAAAGCTTCCATTGCAAGTAAGGAGGCTGCAGAATTTTATGGATTGCACGTATTGAAAGAAAATATAAATTACAATAACAATAATTATACTAGATTCATAATAATAGGGAGAAATATGATATGCGATAAAAACTCTGACAAAATCAGCATTCTTGTTGCTCTACCGCATAGAGTCGGAAGTTTGTACAATATACTTAAATTTTTCTGGAAAAATAACTTGAATATGACTAAAATAGATTCAAGACCTATAATAAATAAACCCTGGCAATATTTTTTTTACATTGATTTTCAGGGCAATATGACGAAGTCTGAAACTAAATACGCACTTCAGGGCATAAGGACAGAAAGCTCATATTTTAAATTATTGGGGAGTTATAAGGAGGATTAGTTTTTACAATTTATAATTTACGATTGACAATTGACAATTGTAAATTATAAATTGTTAATTGTCTAAGGGAGTTGATTTAATTGAGTAATTTTTATGGACTTATAGGAAAGACCCTGGCACATAGCTTTTCTCCCACAATACACCATCTTATTTTTAAGTCTATGGGGAAGAGCGGAGAATATAATCTCTTTGAAATAAAAGAAAAAAATTTGGACAGGTGCTTGGAGAGTTTAAAAATACTTGGGTGTCGGGGTGTCAATGTAACTATACCTTATAAGGTTGAAATTATGAAATACATAGATGATATATCCTGTGAGGCAGGGAATATAGGGGCCGTAAATACTGTGGAATTTTCAGGAGATAAGCTTATAGGCCACAATACGGATTATTATGGCTTCGGACTGACTCTGAAAAGGTACGGCATAGAGGTGCACAATAAGAGTATAGTGCTGTTGGGTACAGGAGGTGTTTCCAAAGCTGCAGCCAGATATGTCCTGGACAGGGGAGCCGGCAGTATGACATATGTGAGCAGAGATCCGGGAAAGTTCCGCGGAAATAAATTTAAAGTTATAGGATATGATGATCTATGCCGGATGAAGAAAAAAGATATTATAATAAATTGTACGCCCTGTGGAATGTATCCCGATGTCGACAGCTCTCCTGTAGATAAAAAAATTCTGGACAAATTTGACACGGCGGTAGATTTAATATACAATCCCCGGAATACCTTGTTTTTGAGATTGGCAGATGAATTGGGGCTTTATACTGTCAGTGGATTGTATATGCTGATAGCCCAAGCTGCAGCATCCCAGCAGATCTGGCAGAGAGAGAAAATATCTTTGAAAGCTGTAGATGAGTTATATGATGAATTTTTAAATATTCATAAAGATAAAGGGAATATGTAATTTTATGAAAAGAGTGTATAAGAATGTAGTTCTGATAGGCATGCCGGGTTCTGGAAAGACTACTTTGGGGAAAATACTGGCCGGCGAATTGGATAAGAGTTTTATAGATATAGATGAATATATAGAAAAACAACAGGAGTGCACTATTTCGGAGATTTTTAAAAGTGGTGAGGAATTTTTTAGAGATTTGGAATCAAGAGCTGTAGCACAGGTGAGCAAAAGGGAAGATATTGTGATATCTACAGGTGGTGGAGTGATAAAGAACAAAAAAAACATACTTAATCTCAGTAAAAAAGGGTTGATAATTTTTATAGACAGACCTCTTGAAAATATAATTGGTGATTTAGATATAAATTGCAGGCCTCTTTTAAAAAATAATGCTGGAGAGATTGAGAAAATATTTGAATACAGGTATCCTGTTTATAGGGACTGTTGTGATTTTTCTGTTAAAAATGTAGATACTATTGAAAATGTAGTTGGAAATATAATTGAATTGATAACGTCAATCTACGGCTTCATATGATGAGAAGTTGCCGGTTTTTTATCATATTTTTCATCATAATGATAGTATTATATAATATATATAGATAAATCAAGTTTTTTAAAGGCTTAAATTTTGAACTAGGAGGATACTTATGGAAAAATTTAAATCCATTTTAACTGAAATTGCAGTTGTGCTTGTAATATTATTGATTATATTTATGGCATCTTTGGTGGATATAAAATCCAGAGAATCCTCCCAAACCTCGAAAATGGTAAATGATATGCAGATTACCCTCCAGCAGTATAAAAAGTCAATAGATACTTTGGGGGATACTGTGCAGAAGGAGAGCACGGAGCTGCAGAAACTGAAAAATGATATGAATACCGGCAAGCGGGAATATAATCACAAGTGGAATGACGTGGTAGTGGCATATAACAGCAAATTGTCAGAATATAATTCTCATGTAAATGAATATAATAAAGATATAAAGGATTATAATACAAAATACCAGCAGTATGAAAATATGAAAAAGAAAAATGAGAATATAATACAGTGGATTAAAACTATAATAGGAATAAATTGATGAGCTGAGACAGGAGAGGAGATAAATGAAAAATAAGGGCGCAAGTTTTCCCATTTTATTCTTGGTATGCGGACTGATCTTAGTGGGACTTGTTTCTTCAGTATCCATAAGCAGTTATGTTAAGGCAAATTTAAATAAAGAGACCTCTTATGAAAGTACACAACTTAAAGACAATGAATATGGAAAGATATTTTTTAAAAAGCCTGAAAAATTTCCCGATGATATCTCTATAAAAATATATAAAAGCAAGAGAATAATGGAACTTTATGGAGATGGAAGATTGATGGGAAGGTTTAAAATCGGTCTTGGTAAAACTCCACAGGGTAAAAAAGAATTGGAGGGAGATAAAAAGACGCCGGAGGGAAGTTATTATATATGCTATGTAAATTCCCAAACAAAATATACATATTTTTTGGGAATAAGTTACCCTAATATAGAAGATGCACAGCGGGGACTGGACAAAAATATCATAAGCAGTGCTCAATATGAAAAAATAAAGCGTGCAATTGAAAATAAAAGACAGCCTCCATGGAACACTCCTCTTGGAGGGGCCATAGGTATACATGGAGGTGGATCCAAATATGATTGGACTTATGGCTGTATAACTTTATCTGACGGCGACATGAACATATTGAAAAATTATGCACCCTTTAAAACTCCCGTTGAGATATATAAATGAAAAATATTATTCTGGGGGAATATATAGGATAAAAAAAGCACAAAATAAAATATCAAATATGTGTAACAATAAGGGGTGCTTTTGGCATGGTTAAATACAAAAGGAATAGTATCATATTGGTTTTGAGCTTACTTACAGTATTTTTAACTGTTGTTTTTGCAACTATGGGATATAGGGCAAAATCCCTGGCAAAAGAGGCACAGAATTCCAAAAACTGCTATTTTGTAATCACGGGGAAAAAAACTATATGTAAGATTGATTCCGTTACAAATCAAATTGTTTCCAGAATCAATGTAGAAGGTATTCCGGAAGATGTGAAGATTTCTCCAGATGGGAAGACTTTGGCAGTAGTAGTATTAAATGCAGATGACGAGGATAAGAATGGATTCATATTATTTTATAATATCAAGGACAATAAACTCATAAAAAAATTAGAGGTCGGGAAACATCCCTCAAGAATATCCTTTGTCGGCAATAAAAATTATATAATGGTTACTAATACCAAGGACAACAATATTTCTTTGATTGATGCTGAAAATTATACTTTACTGCAGCCTATATCCTCCGGAAGGAGACCCATAGGTCTTTGTTTGTCTGCTGATGGTAAATACTGCTATGTGGCAAATACAGGAGAGGACACCATAACTGTGGTAAATACGGAAAATTTTAAGAATACGGAGAAGATGAGGGTCGGAAGATATCCTACGGACATATCTCTGAATAAGGTCAACGGCAATATTATGGTGACCCTGAGCAGGGAAAAAGCTGTTGCACTGATAAATCCGGGTACAGGGGATATTGAAAAAGTTAATTTGCTTGATGTACCTCGGGGATTTTGTAGATAAAAATATATGTGTAAGGTATGTACAAAATTAAAATATGAGTTATAATGTATTTAGAATGATTATCAATCAATAATAAAATTTAAACAAGTACTTGTTTAAATTTTATATTTTTTATAATTACCACCCCGCAGGGGTGGGGAGGAGGCAAAAGTGAATGAGGAAAAAAAGAAAGCTTTTCGAGCATTGAAGACCTCAAAGGGACAAATTGAAGGAATAATGAAGATGATAGAGGATGGAAGGTACTGCATCGATATATCAAATCAGATAATAGCAGCTCAGGCTCTGTTGAAAAAAGCAAATTTGCTTATATTGAAGCAGCATTTGAATCATTGTGTAAAAGATGCCTTTCTTCACAATTCAGGAGAGGAAAAGGTAGATGAAATAATGGATTTATTGAGTAAACTGCTGGATAAAAATTGAAAGAAGGTTTTTTAGAAATGGAAAACAGGACTTTTCAGGTAGAGGGAATGAGCTGTGCGGCTTGTGCTAGGACAATAGAAAAGGTAAGCAGGAAAGTGGAAGGAGTAAAAGAGGCCAATGTAAATTTTGCTACTGAAAAACTGACTGTATCTTTTGATCCTTCCAAGATGAAAATAAACCACCTAAAGAAAGATATTGAAAGGGCGGGGTATAAAATTCTCGAAGAAGAGAGTATTGGCGAAAAGGAAAAGAAGAAAGAAAATGAAATCAGAGGATTAAAAAGAAGATTTATTATATCTGCGGTGTTCACGGTCCCTCTTCTTGTCGTGGCCATGGGCCCTATGATAACCAGTGCCATTGATCCCATGATGCATCCCCGGGAATTTGCAGTGATTCAACTTTTATTGGTTCTTCCGGTAATGGTGGTTGGAAGAAAATATTTTATAGGTGGATTTAGATCCCTATTTAAAAGAAGTCCCAATATGGATTCCCTTATAGCAATAGGTACTTCGGCAGCATTTCTATACAGCTTATTTTCTGTATTTAAAATATTGCAGAGCGGTATCTATCGACATATGTATTTTGAATCTGCAGGAGTTATACTTACCCTTATAACTCTTGGAAAATATTTTGAAAACCTGGCAAAGGGCAGAACTTCCGAATCAATTAAAAAATTAATGGGGCTGGCCCCGAAAACTGCAAATGTAATAAAAAATGAAAGGGAAATTAGGATACCGATTGACGAGGTAAAAGTTTCGGATGTACTTGTAGTGAGACCTGGAGAGAAGATCCCAGTAGATGGCGAGGTTATTGAAGGGATGACTTCTGTAGATGAGTCGATGCTTACCGGGGAGAGCATACCGGTTGAAAAGACTCCGGGAAGTAAGATTATAGGTGCCAGTATAAATAAGAATGGATCTGTAAAATACAGGGCAACTAGAGTTGGAAAAGATACTGCACTTTCCCAGATAATAAAATTGGTGGAAGAAGCCCAGGGTTCGAAAGCACCTATTGCAAAACTTGCGGATGTAATAGCCGGTTATTTTGTACCTGTGGTATTGGCATTGGGAATATTGGCTTCTATAGGGTGGTATATATCCGGGCAATCCGCTGTCTTTGCAATAACTATATTCATATCTGTACTTGTAATAGCTTGTCCATGTGCCTTGGGATTGGCTACTCCGACGGCTATAATGGTTGGAACTGGCAAGGGAGCAGAGTACGGTGTACTTATAAAAAGCGGTGAAGCCTTGGAAGTTGCCCATAAAATACAGACTGTCGTATTTGACAAGACAGGGACTATAACTGAAGGAAAGCCTAAAGTTACAGATATAATACCGCTTGGCACTGCAAAAGAAGATTATTTGCTTCAAATTGCTGCATCTGCCGAAAGTGCATCGGAGCACCCTCTTGGAGAGGCTATAGTCAAAGAAGCTAAGAACAGAAATATCCCGCTGGAAGATGCAAAATCCTTTGCTGCCATACCAGGTTGTGGTATTGAAGTTTCCATAGATGACAATGAGGTGCTTCTGGGAAACATAAAACTTATTTCCAGCAGAAAAATTTCTCAAAAGAACATTGAAACAGAGTGGCAGCAACTTTCCAGCGAAGGTAAGACGCCTATGTATATAGCTATAAATGGTAAATTGATGGGAATAATAGCCGTGGCAGATGTGGTCAAGGAAAATAGCAGAAAAGCTGTGAAAAAGCTTCACTCACTCGGGATAGAAGTAGTTATGATAACCGGGGATAATAAAAATACAGCTCAGGCCATATCGAGACAGGTCGGTATAGATAGAGTGTTTGCTGAAGTCCTTCCCAAAGATAAAGCTAGTGAGGTGAAGAAGCTGCAGGGTGAAAACAAGAAGGTAGCTATGGTGGGTGATGGAATAAATGACGCCCCAGCTTTGGCCCAGGCAGATGTGGGAATAGCTATAGGCTCCGGTACGGATGTGGCTATGGAGTCGGCAGATATAGTGCTTATGAAAAGTGATCTGATGGATGTTGTTACGGCTATAGATTTAAGCAAAAAAACTATAAAGAATATAAAGGAAAATCTGTTTTGGGCCTTTGGATACAATTCTCTTGGCATACCGGTTGCCATGGGGGTGCTTTTCATATTTGGGGGACCACTTTTGAATCCCATGATAGCGGCATTAGCTATGAGCTTCAGTTCGGTTTCGGTGCTTTTAAATGCGCTTAGGCTCAAGAGATTCAAACCTGCATACAGTTAAAAGATTTAACTTGTGATTTAAATTGGGACTTTGAATTAAAGCTGCCAGTTTAAAAATAAATATAAAATGTAAAATAGAGAGGTGTAAAAATGTTTTTTAAAGGAAAAATAAAAAAAACAGTACATGTGGAGGGAATGAGCTGTCAGCATTGCGTGCAGCATGTTAAATCCGCTTTGGAATCAATAAAGGGAGTTTCAAGTGCTAAAGTGGATTTAAACAGTAAGACTGCAGTTATAAAGTCGTCTTCTGAGATTGACAACTCAGACATAGAAAAGGCCATCAAGGATGCAGGCTATGAGGTAAAAAGTATTGAGTAAAATATAAATAATGTGATCTTGAAATGTTGGGTAAATGGTAAAATTATTTACCCAACATTTTTTTATATGGTATTGACATTTTCACATTATATAAATATACTAATAGTATAAACATATGAACAAATAATCATATATTCATATATAAATATTAAAATATCAGGTACCTGGATAAAATGGAAATGGAGGGAGCTTAAATGAACATGACCGCAGGAGGAATGTCACAGGAAAGCGAGAATACAGATGCCAGGGGCAATTCCCAAAGAAGAGAATTTTTACTTCAAAATCTGTGCTGTGCCAATTGTGCCGGTAAAATTGAAAATCAGGTAAAAGGTATTCCTGAAATAAAAACAGCTTATTTGGATTTCCTGTCCAAGAAACTTGTTGTACAGCTGAAAGATGAAGAGAAACTGGATTGTGTAGTGAATAAGATAAAAGATATAGTAAGTACCATAGAACCTGAAGTAAAGGTTCTATACGGCGGAGAAATCAATGAACTTGAAAAAAATGAGGATAGTCGTGAATTGGGAAACAGAAGAGCTGAAAATATAGTTTTGGGAATTGGTGTTTTACTCTATGCAATTGCTATAATTTTTAATTTCCAGTTAAAAGTAGAAATAGCACTGTATTTGATAAGCTATTTCATAATTGGGAAAGAAGTACTTTTGAAAGCGTTTAAAAATATAATTAAAGGACATGTATTTGATGAAAATTTTCTTATGTGTGTTGCGACTATAGGTGCTCTTTCCATTAGACAATTTCCAGAAGCTGTAGCAGTAATGTTATTTTATAAAATCGGTGAATATTTTGAAGATAAAGCTGTAGATCATTCCAGAAGGTCCATATCGGATCTGATGAATATAAAACCGGATTTCGCAAATGTGAAAATAAATGGTGAAATGATAAAAGTTGTTCCGGAAAAAATAAATGTTGGAGATATGATACTGATTAAGCCGGGAGAAAAAGTACCATTGGACGGAAGAATAGTAGAGGGAAGTTCAATGGTGGATACTTCAGCTCTTACAGGTGAATCAGTTCCTAGGTCGGTATCTTCAGACGATGAAATATTGAGTGGATTTATAAATAAAAATGGTGTGCTGTCTGTAAAAGTGACTAAAGAATTTGGACAATCCACTGCAGCTAGAATATTGGATCTGGTTCAAAATGCCGGGAGTAA
The DNA here is from genome assembly GCA_903789665.1 of uncultured Clostridium sp. Classification (GTDB taxonomy): domain Bacteria; phylum Bacillota; class Clostridia; order Clostridiales; family Clostridiaceae; genus Clostridium_B; species Clostridium_B lapidicellarium. Next base: position 98,765 of record CAIFEX010000003.1, on the reverse strand, counting down.
AAAAGCTCCTACTGAAAATTTTATAACCAAATTTGCAAGATATTATACTCCTATAATAGTTATACTGGCTATTGTATTGGCCGTGCTGCCCCCGGTTTTCATCAGCGGAGAGATTTTTTCCACCTGGCTCTACAGGGCATTGATATTTCTGGTAGTTTCCTGCCCCTGTGCACTTGTTATATCAATACCTCTGGGATTTTTCGGTGGAATAGGAAGTGCCTCCAGAAATGGAATTCTTGTAAAGGGAGGAAATTATCTGGAAGCATTGAATAATGTGAATACGGTGGTGTTTGACAAGACCGGCACCTTGACTAAGGGAGTGTTTGAGGTTACGGATATAAAAGCTTTTGGGGATTTCGGAAAGGGAGAGGTCTTGAAGTATGCATCTTATGCTGAATCCTATTCAAACCATCCTATTTCAACTTCAATATTGAAAGCTTATAGTGGAAAAATAAAAAGGGATTTGATAAAAAACTGCAATGAGGTCCCGGGTAAGGGTGTGGAAGCTGTTGTAGACGGCGTACAGGTATCGGTTGGAAGTAGAAACCTCATGCTGGATAAGGGAATTCCGGTAAAAGAAGTTCAGCAAATGGGAACTGTGGTACATGTTGCTGTAGGTCACGAGTATGCAGGATATATAGTTATATCTGATGAAATAAAAAAAGATTCCAGAGAAACAGTAGAAAATTTAAAAAGAATGGGAATAGAAAAAGTAGTGATGTTAACCGGAGACAGTTATTCAGCAGGTGAAAAAGCGGCGGAAAATATAGGAGTGGATGAAGTGTATGCAGAACTTCTTCCAGATGATAAGGTAAAAAAATTGGAAGAAATATATGACAGGAATCATGGAAAAAATAAACTTGCATTTGTGGGAGATGGAATCAACGATGCCCCGGTACTTGCAAGATCAGATGTAGGGGTGGCTATGGGAGGAATTGGTTCAGATGCCGCCATAGAAGCTGCAGATGTAGTTATAATGACGGATGAACCTTCGAAAATACCTGTGGCAATTAAAATAGCGAGGAAAACTAAAAAGATAGTTACACAGAATATAGTGTTTGCGCTGGGAGTAAAATTGGTGATTTTGATTTTGGGAGCTTTGGGAATGGCCAATATGTGGGAAGCGGTATTTGCGGATGTTGGAGTTGCCATTATAGCAGTATTAAACTCTATGAGAACCTTGAGATTTTAATTTGTTGTATAATGTTAATATACATTAAGAATTAAAAAGTGGAGGACAAATATGAGAGGAAAATTATATGAACTTCAAAATGGAACGGATATAAGGGGAGTTGCCATTGAAAATGGTAAGAGAGATGTAAATTTAAATTTAGAGAGAGTGAAAATGATAACAAGAGGATTTGTAGCATGGCTTGAGAATAAAAAAGATGTTGAGAGAGGAAAATTAAAAGTTGCTGTGGGAATGGATTCAAGGTTGTCGGGACCTCAAATTAAGGATACTATATCCCGCGAGCTTTCAAAATTGGGATGTACCGTATATGATTGCAAACTTTGCACCACACCAGCCATGTTTATGACAACTGTATATCCAACTTGTAGATGCCATGGTTCCATTATGATAACCGCAAGCCACCTTCCCTATTATTATAACGGGTTAAAATTTTTTACAGATGAGGGAGGCTGTGAAAATGAAGATATAGAGTATATATTGACAGAAGCTTTGCGGGATAACGGTGAAGCAATTTCATGTAATGGTAGAGTTTTAAAGGTGGATTTTATAGATAAGTATTCTGAATTACTTGTCAAAGAAATAAGGGAAGGAATAAATTCCAAAGTAGATTATGAAAAACCGTTGAGTAGATTTAAAATCATAGTAGATGCAGGCAATGGAGCAGGCGGATTTTTCACAGACAAGGTTCTGGAGCCTTTAGGTGCAAAGACCGATGGAAGCCAATTTATAGATCCGGATGGAAATTTTCCGAATCACATTCCAAATCCGGAAGCTAAAGAAGCCATGGATTCCATGAAAAATGCAGTTATTAAAAATAAGGCTGACATGGGCATAGTTTTCGATGCAGATGTAGACAGGGCAGCTATTGTAGATGATTCAGGAAGAAGTATAAATAGGAATGCACTTATAGCCTTGATATCTTCCATAGTTTTGGAGGAACATCCGGGTACTACTGTAGTTACTGATTCTGTGACTTCCAGGGGATTGGGCGAATTTATCCAAAATCTAGGTGGAAAACATTTTAGATTTAAAAGAGGTTACAGAAACGTTATAGATCAGGGGATAAAACTGAATAATGAGGGACAGCAGTGTTTTTTGGCCATTGAAACTTCGGGCCATGCAGCTTTGAGGGAAAATTACTTTCTGGATGACGGTGCCTATTTGATAGCTAAGATACTTGTAAAGATGGCTAAACTTAAAGAACTGGGAAAAAATATAAAGGATTTAATAGTGAATTTGAAAATACCGCTTAAGAGCCTGGAATTTAGATTTTCCATTTTGAAAGAAAATCCTGGAGAATATGGTTCCAGAATAATAGAAGAATTAAAAGAGTATACAGAGAAAGTCAATGGATGGAAAGAAGCAAATAATGATTATGAAGGAATAAGAGTTGAGTGTGACAGGAAAAATGGAGACGGATGGTTTTTATTGAGGCTTTCCCTTCATGAACCGGTAATGTGTTTAAATATCGAATCGGATACTGAAACAGGTCCAGAGATAATTATGAGAAGGTTAAGAACATTTTTCACAAAATATAGGGATTTGGATATTAATAGCTTTAATTTATAGGATATGTGCTATGCTAGATACCTTAATTTGTACTATACATGTTAAAAATGATATACTATAATATATTAATAGTATATCATTTTTTATTTTTATAATATTTGAGAAGGAGAAAGCAAGAATGATTTTCTATGATGATAACAATTTGGATGTAATAGAAAAGGATTTGAGGTACCTTCAATTATTATCTAAGGAATATCCTACTATATCCAGCGCGAGTACGGAAATTATAAATCTTCAAGCTATATTGAATTTACCGAAAGCTACAGAACATTTTATAAGCGATATTCACGGTGAGTACGAGTCTTTCACCCATATGCTTAGAAATGCGTCCGGAGTTATTAAGAGGAAGATAGATGATGTATTTGGAAATTCGTTGAGTGAGGACCAAAAAGCAGCTTTAGCTACAGTAGTATACTATCCGGAAAAAAAATTGGAACTCATTAAAGAAAAGGAAACGGATCTTACAGATTGGTACAGGGTTACACTGTACCAATTAATCGAGCTGTGTAAAAATGTATCTTCAAAATATACCCGTTCTAAAGTCAGGAAAGCTTTGCCCGAGGATTTTTCATATATAATAGATGAACTTCTTAATGAACAGGAAGACAGAGTAGATAAGCAAGCTTATTACAACGGCATAATAAAGACTATTATAGACATTGACCGTGCTCCTGAATTTATTATAGCAATATCCAACGTAATACAGAGACTGGTGGTGGACAGGCTTCACATTATAGGGGACATATATGACAGGGGGCCTGGAGCTGAAATAATAATGGATGCCCTTATGGATCATCATTCTGTGGATGTTCAGTGGGGGAACCATGATATGCTCTGGATGGGAGCAGCCTCCGGCTGTGAGGCCTGTGTGGCAAATGTACTTAGAATATCTCTCAGGTATGCCAATCTAAAGACTGTAGAAGATGGTTATGGAATAAATTTACTTCCACTTGCAACTTTTGCTCTGGAATTTTATCGTGATGATCCCTGCAGGAGCTTTACTCCCAGAACTCTGGACAAAAAGGTAAATAAAAATGAACTGCAGCTTCTGGCAAAAATGCATAAGGCCATTGCCATAATGCAATTTAAGATAGAAGGACAGATAATAAAAAGACACCCTGAGTTTAAAATGGATGACAGACTTCTGTTAGATAAAATAGATAGCAAAAAGTGGGAGATAACTGTATATGGACATACCTATAAATTAAATGATACCAGTTTTCCCACGATGGATTGGAATGATCCTTATAAGCTGACAGGCAGGGAAGAGGAAATTATTGAAAAGTTGACTGATTCCTTTGTAAACAGTGAGAAGCTTCAAAGACATATTAAGTTTTTATATGGAAAGGGAAGCATGTATCTCGTATATAATTCCAACCTTCTGTATCACGGCTGTATTCCCCTGAATAAGGACGGAAGTCTCAAGGAAGTTAAGATAGGTAAAATAAGCTACAGCGGGAAAAAGCTTATGGACAGATATGATAGGATAGCAAGGGATGCATATTTTTTGAAACCCGACAGTGCTGCAAAAAATTATGCAATGGATATGGTTTGGTACATGTGGTGTGGAGAGGATTCACCCATGTTTGGGAAAACCAGGATGACCACCTTTGAAAGGTACTTTATTGATGACGAAGAATCCCACTATGAGCCCAAGACTTATTACTATCAGTATAGAGATAATGAACAAGTGTGCAGGAATATATTGTCAGAATTTAATTTGAATCCAGATAACTCACACATTATAAATGGACATATTCCGGTAAAGACTAAAGAAGGCGAGAGTCCTATAAAGGCAAATGGAAAGCTTCTTGTAATAGATGGCGGCTTTTGCAAGGCTTATCAGCCTGAGACCGGAATTGCAGGGTACACACTCATATATAATTCCTATGGACTGCTGCTTACCTCCCATAAACCTTTTTCAGCTATAAAAAATGCTGTAGAGCAGGATAAAGATATCATATCCTCTACTATAATTCTAGAACATGCTGCAAAGAGAAAAAGAGTAGCGGATACGGATATAGGGAAGGAACTTAAAAAACAGATAGCTGATCTGGAAAAGCTTCTGATAGCCTATAGAAAGGGACTTATCAAGGAATATAACAATAATGACGTAGAATAAATCATCAAATGGCTGCCCCGTCAAAATTTGAATATTTTGACGGGGCAGTTAAATTTAAGTTATAATTTTTAAAGGAATTTTGTTCTTGATGTAGAAGTTCTATAAATATCAGGGTATGTAAAGAAGGGGCTGGGTTGATGAATTTTGATTTTGATAAAATAATATATTATTCGGCTGTACCTATTTTTGTAGCATTATTTATTTTCCTTCTAGTGGTTTTTATTAAAACAATAAAAAACAATAAAAAATAATTTAGTTAATTCATAAATTTTTGTAAGTGTAATACAGTACAACCTGTGTTATAATGTTAATATAAATTATAATATCCATTAGAGAAAACTAGGAGGGAATAAATTGCTAAGATGCCAAATATGCGGTAAGCCAGCGGAGAGACATCATATAGTTTATAAAAGTCAGGGAGGTGTGGATTTCCCCTTGAATTTTAAATATTTGTGTCCTGAACATCACAGGGGAGAATATGGACCTCACAAGAATAGAAAATTGGATTTGAAATATAAGCTGGAAATGCAGCATAAACTTGAGAAATTGCTTTATAAAAAGTTCTATACATTGGATGAATTGATTACTCTTCTTCAAATAAATAAGGGTATGTTGAAAAAACTTTTAAAAGATTGTAAATTGTACAAAGAAGGATATAAAAGTTTTGATGTGATATACAGACTTATGGGCAGAAAGATATACACGGAATCTATGATGGAAGAATATTATGATTTTATAGCGAACTTCTAATAAAATTAAAAATAAACGGCAAATTAATTATAAATTTGCTGTTTACTATAAAAAATATTTACAAAAACACTAATTTATAGATTATCTCTAAATAAACACTTTATGTTAACTTAAATTTTACAAAATAAAAAAGGGATAATAGATAATAGTCGCTTTCTAAAAAATTAAGTTAGATAAGGGGGTTATTGACATGAAAGAGAATATACTTATGTTATTAACACTGGAGGAAATAAGTAATATAACTAAAGGTTTGAAAATTGCGATTGATGCTGTAAATGAAAACAATATGAAGATTGATGAAAAATTGGCGGATAATATAGAGGATGTACTTAGAAAATTACTTCAAGTAGAAGCTGAGTGTTCAAAGTAATATTTGTTAAAAGCCTGTGCTGTTGGGCCAATTTACATTGGCCTACCGGCATGAGGTGACAGAGCTTAAATTTTGATGAACAGTTTTTCCAGTTATCTAATTGAATTACTATATTGTATAAATAAAGTTATTGAGGGGTAAAAAGGTATGAATGTAGCATTTTTTCTTACACCTAAGGCAGAGGTGGTCTATGAAACACCAAATTCTACTATGAAGCAAGCATTGGAAAAAATGGAGAAGTACAGATATACGGCTATTCCACTTATTGATAATAAAGGCAGGTATGTGGGAACTCTTACTGAAGGTGATCTGCTTTGGAAGCTTAAAAATACTCCTGATTTGAATTTCAAAAATACCGATGGGGTGCTTTTAAGGGAAATTCCAACCCGCATGAATAATAAATCAGTGAGGATCAATTCGGATATGAAAGATCTGATATCACTGGCGGTAAATCAGAATTTTGTACCTGTGATAGATGACAAGAACGTGTTTATAGGCATAATAAAGAGAAGTGACATAATAAATTATTGTTATAGACAATTGTTTAATAAAAAGAATAATGTAATTGACATTGTATAATTCAAATATTAAATCCTTTGACGAGGAAGAGTAACTATGTACTCAAGTTGAAGAGAGCCGGAGAAGGTGGGATCCCGGCACCAAATATGTAGTGAATGGACCTAAGAGGAGTAAATTGAAATCTACCCGGTGTAGAAAGTAGTGGTTAACGTTGGCCATACGTTATAATGGATAGGATATGTTTGTATCCGAAAAAAGAGGTGCTTTTTTAAAGCACAATTTAGGTGGTACCGCGGAAATCTCCGTCCTGTTTTCAGGATGGAGTTTTTTTTTATCTAAATGCTGCACGTCTGGATAAGTTCTTCTAAGTTTCAGGTTGAGAAAAGTATTCCTTATAAGTAAACTCCACCTGGACCTAAGAATCACTTGATGGGAAAATGTGAAAATTGGTGGTGTTTATTATGTTATGAGAGAAATATTTAAGATATATGTATAAATTTGGAGTGTTGTCTTAGAGTTTAATATTTAAAATTATGATTTTAATTTTTAGGAGTGTGTAAATTATGGATTTGAAAAAAATGATTATAAATTCAATATTACTTGCAGTAGGTGCGGTTCTGCATCAAGTGGTGCCTCCAGTTTTGTTCGGCATGAAACCGGATATATCTCTGGCCATGCTTTTTGTAATACTTATATTCAATAGAGATTATAAAATATGTGTTTGCTCTGGTGCCGTGGCTGGAATTTTGGCGGCGGCGACTTCTGCCTTTCCAGGAGGACAATTTGCCAATATAATTGACAGGCTGGTGACTATAAATGTAATGTTTTTTCTGATAAAACCCCTTAGAGATAGAATAAGCAGCCAAATAAATATAATACTGGCCACGGCAGTTGGTACAGTAGTGAGTGGAACTACATTTTTATCGGTGGTTTTGTTTACAGTAGGACTCAGCACCGGCTTCAAGGTATTGTTTTTAAGTGTAGTCTTACCTGCAGCTGCTATAAATACCGTAGTAGGTATTATTTTATTCAATATAATAAGTATAGCAGTAAAGAGGGGAAAGATAAGCCATGCTTAGATGGTAAATTTAACTTGACAGTTTTATAAGTTTGTGAGAAACTTATTTTAGTTATTGATTGAATGATAATTTTAATTTTATTTTAAAATATAATATGAATATATAGGTGCTTTTGCTTAAAAGGGAAGCAAGATGAAAAGTCTGCACGGTCCCGCCGCTGTAAAAGAGGAATCCTTGCAATATATGCCACTGGGAAACTGGGAAGGCTGTAAGGGTGATGAATCCAAGTCAGAAGACCTGCCTATATGTTAGTGACCATTTGACTCTACGAGTGATAGGGAGGTGACTTAGGTGATGAAATTTTATGATTCTTCAGATAAATCATAACCCCTTAGCATTTGCTGAGGGGTTATGATTTATTTGGCTTTTTGTTAAAAATCTTACAATTAAACTGGAGGTATTTTAAAAATGCATATTGAAGATGGTATTTTATCACCGCAGGCATGGGGAACATGGTATGCGATAAGTGCCGTGTTTATGGTGCCTGGTATTAAAGAAATAAAAAGAAGAGCTAAGGAAAATTTGTATTATAAACCATTTTTAGCAATGATGGGAGTAGCTGTATTTGTTATATCATGTATGCATATTCCCGTTCCCGTAACAGGTTCCTGTTCTCATCCCTGTGGCACAGCTTTAGCTGCTATTGTTGTTGGGCCCTGGGCTACAGGTGTGATTTCAGCTATTGTATTGTTCTTTCAAGCTATATTTTTAGGACATGGAGGTATAACCACTATTGGTGCAAACACTTTTTCAATGGGTATATCGGCGGGTATTTTGGGATATCTGTGCTGGAAAATTTTGCGGCATTTTAAGAGCCCCATTTGGCTTGCAGCAGGTGTAGCAGGTTTTGTGGGAGATATAGTTACTTATCTGGTGGCTGCCTTGGAATTGGCAATAAGTTTACATGGACATGTTCCTTTGATGAAACAGTGGATGATATTCTTTTTAGGGTATGGACCTACACAAATACCTTTAGCCATTGCGGAAGCTATATTTACAGCCTTAGTTCTCGAGGCCATGGTAAAGAGACGTCCAGATTTGTTGCCGGGAGTGCTCAGAGAAAAGGAGGCAAAGTAATTATGGAATCAAATGGTAATACAAAAAATGGAAATAATAAGGGAAAAAGTATTAAATTTTTTGATGGCTTTACCCGTGTTATGTTAATAGTTATGATAATTTTATTTGTCTTCATATTTGGAGCGTCGAAATATATGGTAAATCATAAGATGGAAGGTGGAGGTACAGATGACAAGGTAAATACCATGGCTTCTAGTAAGCACAAGCCTTTTATCGAACTTCCTGGAGATGCACAGGTGGGAGCTTTTTCCGTGGCAAATTTTTTTGCGGGTATGATAGTAGGACATCATTGGGAAAAATTGTTTGGCGAATCCAGCAAAGATAAAAATTAATTAGAGGAAGAATGAATTATGGAACTATCTTCATTTGGAAGGATATCTAAAAATAAAAGTTTTTTACATCGTTTGGACGGAAGGGTAAAGACCGTATTGTTTCTAAGTGCAATTGTAATAACAACTTTTCTTTCCAAATGGTACCTCATAGTGTTTTTGTGGGTACTGTCTATAATTGGATATTATACTTTGGGTATTCCCTGGAAGAGGCTTATAAAAAGGCTTTTAATACCATTTAGTATAGCATGGCTTGTATTTGTAAGTGTACTTTTTACAAATGGGGAAACTGTTTTGACCTATATTCCCATTGGAGCCTATCATTTGAACATATACAGCGAGGGACTATCACTTGGAATTTTGTTGATGCTCAGAATAATGGCAGCAGTTAGCTTGGCATGTATACTTTCCTTTTGCACTCCTATGATTGAAATACTTGAGACACTCAGGATACTTAAAGTTCCCTCAATTATAATAGATTTGGCTGATATGATGTACAGGTATATATTCATAATTGAGGATACGGGAAAAAATATGAGACACGCCCAACTGAGCCGTATGGGAGATAGATCCAGCTGGCTGAGGCGCATAGAAGATACAGGAAAAATAGCGGTGTATGTCATGATAGAATCCCTGGATAGAAGTGTGAGAGTCTATAATGCCATGCTTTCGAGGGGATATAACGAAGATAGTAAACAAGCCAAGTTTTTTACTTATCCTGTTCCGGTTAAAGATTTTCGCTTTGGAATTTTAATAGCGGTTTTATTGTTGGTTTTAATTCTTGTAAATATATTTATTTAAAGGAGAATAATTTATGTCACTTATTGAAGTGGATGATGTCAGCTATGCCTATGGTGACGGCAGCATGGCACTTAGAAATGTTAATATGAAGATAGAAAAAGGTGAGAAAGTGGCAATACTAGGACCAAATGGTGCAGGCAAGTCGACACTTTTTCACCTGTTTAATGGAATTTCAAAACCTAAATCAGGTACTATTACAATAGACGGACTGCAGGTATGCAAAAAAAACTTGGCCAAAATAAGGCAGATGGTAGGTATGGTATTTCAGGATTCCGATGATCAACTTTTTAATTCCACAGTTCGTCAGGAAATAGCCTATGGACTTTTAAATATGGGAATGAAGGGAAAAAAGCTGGAGGATACCATAGCATGGGCATTAAAAGTGGTTGGAATGACAGGATATGATGATAAGAGCCCGCATAATTTAAGCGGAGGACAGAAAAAGAGGATTGCTCTCGCAAGTGTTCTTGCGATGAAACCTCAAGTTATGGTATTGGACGAACCTACCGCAGCTCTTGATCCAAGAGGGGTATATAAATTAATTAAGCTTTTGGATTCAATAAATGAAAAACTTGGAATTACCCTGATCTTTGCAACACATGATGTAGATACAGTTCCCCTTTTAGCTGATACAGTGTATCTTTTGGATAAGGGAAGTATTGTGATGGGAGGCACTACCAAGGAAGTATTTAATCAGAAGGAGCTTATTCGGAAAATTAATTTAAGGCTTCCAAGAGTAGCCCATCTTGTTGAAATACTGGAGAAAGATGGAGTATTAAAAGTTGATACCCTTCCTCTTACTATTGGACAAGCTAAGAATGTTTTAGAAAATAAAAAATGATGTACTGTCACTGGAATTTTTAACAAGATTTCAGTGATTTTTTCATATTTGCTATTAATTTAATAGTTTATAAAATTACGAAATGCATAAACTCTAAATACACAATTAATAAAATACTTCAATAAAAAATCTATGTGGATAAAAGGAGGAATTAATATGGCAAGCAATGGAAGAAAATCTTTAGTTCCAGACGCAAAAGAAGCTCTTGATAGATTTAAAATGGAGGCAGCTAGAGAAGTAGGAGTAAGTTTGAAAAATGGATATAATGGAGATATTACATCTAGAGAAGCAGGATCCATCGGAGGACAGATGGTAAAGAAAATGATACAGTCCTATGAAGAGGGACTTAAGTAAAAAACGTGAATGTAAAAAAAATTTCACTTGACGAATATGGACAGTAAGTATATAATATAGAATATAACTTAATAAAAAGGCATAAGGTTTAGTTGATAATTAAAAGGGAATAGGGTGAGATACCCTTACAGCCCCCGCTACTGTATAAGGTGACGATTTTGGATTCCACTGGAAAGTTTCTGGGAAGGGAAAAAAGGATGAACCGATAGTCAGGAGACCTGCCTGTGTCTAGGTATGTAGTAATCTTTCGGAGGGAAGGATTTATCAATTGTAATACTGCTGTTATTTTTAGTGACAGAGTTTTGTAGTGTGGTAATTAGGGACTTCCAAAAGAAGTCCCTTTTTATATATGTTGGTGTTAACTTAAACATATCTAATCCCTTTAAAAATGCACTTGTTTGTCATGGATAAATAGGTGCATTTTTTATATTTTAAATATTGTAACATTGGTTTATAATAATATCAAGTGTTTCTGAAAGGAAGGATAAGATCATGTCTGAGAAATATTGGCCTGAAACCGTTATACTCTGGGGAGCCGGTGCAACTAAAAGCCTGGGGCTCCATGCAACCAAGGAGTTGATGCAGCTTATTTCAAAAATTAGTAGAGGCGATTTTTCTTTTTTGAAAGGGAAAAACGAAAAACTGGCCGGTGCCTTTAAAAAATTGATTGTTGAGGATCTGATTGAAGATTCAAAAATATCAGAGATATATGATTTAAGGGCCCTTGAAGCCATAGTAAATACAAATAACAAGATCAATATGCATGAACTTTTCACCCTGCTTGATCAACTTATTGACAACAATATGGGATTCAATGCTTTTGTAAATGGAAGAACACAATTTTTGAGGGCAGAGAGGGTCAAGGCAGCTAGGAGATGCCTTATTTTGATTATTGAAGAATTGGAGAGATTTAGCATTCAAAATGTTCCAGGTTACACGGATAGAGAAAAAATGGAACCTTATTATGAGTTTGCAAAAGTGCTTACTGATCTCATGATAGAAGAAGCACAGGCATTTGAAAACAGAAATTATAAGAGAAATACAAGACGTTTTTATCTTTTTTCCTATGCCATAATATCTTTTAACTGGGATCCTGTAATTCTCTGGAATCTATTTAATGTACACAAGGAGAGAAACCAGAATCCGATTAAATTGAAAGATGGCTTAAAATTACAGCTTTACGATGATTTTGGAACCCAGATATCTTCTACCCAGCTGGATGATGGTGAGTCAGGTATATGTTATGTTACAGATGAGCCTCAATGTAAGAGCATAAATGATTATAATTATCCTTCTAGGATAATAAGAATAGGGAAAATACTATTTCCACACGGTATGTTTGGAACTAGGATTTGTCCTGAATGCGGCAAATCGATAATAAGCTTTGCAGAAAAATGGGATAGGCTGTCTACCGAAATTTTTGGACCGTCCATTTTAAAACCTCTTCAGAAAAATTGGAAATACACCACTGAGAAGGAGAAGTTGTATGAGAGAGGTGCCATAGAATGTCCCTACTGCGGCCAGATAACTTATCCATATGATATGAATCTCATAATACAGAGCCTTTCAAAGAAGAGAAATGCCCCTATTTTAGAAGAACTTAAGACTGAAATGGGACTTCTTATGAAAAATGCAAAACATATAATTTTTGCGGGGTATAGTCTGCCTATAGACGATATTATGGTTAAAACTTTTTTTATGTCCTCTATATCCGGCAGCGATAAACATAAACTGAAATGCACCATATTGAATTATGACAAAGAATATGAAAACTCGGGTTGGCTAAAGGGGAAGAACATATTGGAATATATAAAAAAATCAAGAAATAATTCTGCGGCAGAGTGTATAGATAATATATGTGATATATTTCCACTGGAGAATATAAGGGTAAATTTGAGCGGGATACCTGATGTATTTATGGAGAAAGGAAAGTGCAGCAGAAGTAAAGTTATAGATTTATTGTATCCCGAGGAATATTTTAATGGGGGATTCCCAATACGCAGGGGTTAAAAGATATTGTGTTTTTTTTAACTGATTTATTGAACTTTTTGATAAAAGTGATAGAATAAAATCGTCGGTATTTATAAAAAAACTGAACTAAAATTTTTTTGAAGGAGGTTTCCGTGTTATATCGTAATGAATAACAACGGAGGAAAATTATGGAAAGACAAGTTAATGAATGGTCAAAGCTGACCGTTAGAAAGATTACTATAATCGGCATGTTATCTGCAATTTCTGTCGTACTTGGCGTAACAGGACTTGGTTTTATACCTATTCCACCGGTAAAAGCTACTATAATGCATATTCCAGTTATAATAGGTGCTATTTTGGAGGGACCGTTGGTAGGTTCCATGGTGGGGCTTATTTTTGGTATATTCAGTGTGATTCAGTCTATAACTACACCTTCACCTGTTTCTTTTGTATTTATGAACCCTCTGGTATCGGTTTTACCGAGAGTGCTTATAGGAATAGGAAGCTATTATGTATTTAAAGCTATAAAAATAAAGAGAAGGGTTTTTTCTGTAGGTATAGCTGCTGCAGCCGGTTCATTGATAAATACGGTTGGTGTACTGGGAATGATATATCTTATATATCTGGAGCCTTATTCAAAAGCATTGAATATAAGCTTGAGTGCGGCTAAAAAGGGTATATTGGCAGTGGCCTTTACAAATGGAATACCAGAAATGATTTTATCCGTGCTTATTACGGCATCTGTTGTTACTGCCGTTTTTAAAATAAGACATAAGTAGACTTGTTTTTAATTAAATCAAGTGTAAAATCAACCCTGAGCTTTTACCAGCTTGGGGTTTTATAATATAATATGGAGGTGCAGGTTAAAAATGAGGGAAATTTTGCTGAATGATATAGGTGGGATAAAAATAGGAAATGCAGAAAAATTAAAAGGACCTACAGGCTGTACCGTAGTTATATGTGAAAAAGGTGCATCTGCGGGAGTGGATGTTAGAGGTGGTTCTCCAGGTACACGTGAAACGGATCTATTGAATCCTGTTAATTTGGTGGATAAAATACATGCTGTAGTTCTTACGGGTGGCAGTGCTTTTGGACTGGATGCGGCAGGTGGTGTGATGCAGTATTTGGAGGAAAGAAGCATAGGATTTGATGTGAGTGTTACAAAGGTTCCCATAGTTTGTGGAGCTGTACTGTTTGATTTGAATATAGGCGATTATAGGATAAGGCCTGATAAGTCCATGGGATATGAAGCGTGTATAAATTCCGAATTGAATTTATGCAAAAATGGCAGTGTAGGTGCAGGAACGGGGGCAACTGTGGGTAAGATACTCGGAGATGAATATGCCATGAAGGGAGGACTTGGTTCTTTCGCTCTTCAAATAGGAGATCTTAAAATTGGTGCAGTAGTTGCAGTAAATTGTCTTGGAGATATAATAGACAGTGGAAGCGGAAGTATAATAGCAGGTGCTTTGGGGAAAGATAAAAAGTCCTTTGTGAATACAGAAAAGGTAATGTTAAATATGTACTCGGAGAAAAAAAATATGTTTAGCGGGAATACTACTATTGGAGTAGTTGTTACCAATGGTGATTTTACAAAATCCGAGATGAATAAAATGGCGTCCATGGCCCAGGATGGATATGGAAGAGCTATTAGACCCGCCCACTCTATGTTTGATGGAGATACTATATTTACCATGGCTACCGGAAAAGTAAAGTCGGATTTGAGTGTAGCCGGATTTTTGGCTGCCAAGGTTGTGGAAAGGGCCATTGTAAGAGCAATAAAAAATGCGGATTCGGTTTTGGGATACAGAAGTTATAAAGATATTTGGACTGCATGAATTTTAATCAGGTCAAAAATATGTGATAATTATCGAAAATTGCAGTTAAAGTTTAGTTTTACAGCTATTATGTGTTAAAATATAACTGTTGACTATGTATAATAATGTGAGTATGAATGAAAGGGAGAGATATTTTAATGGCTAGTGATAAAGAAGTAAATTCAATGAATGAAGTTATTGATCAAATTGATTCAACTATGGGAAATGTAAAAAATGGAGAGATAGTAAAGGGAAAGGTAATTTCCGTAAATGATAAAGAAGCTGTAGTGGATATCGGATATATGGTGGATGGAGTGCTGCCTAAGAGTGAAACATGTAGTGATGAAAATGCAAACATGGAAGGTCTTTTAAAAGCCGGAGATGAAATATACGTATATATAGTGGAACTTAACAAAGGCGAAGATAAATTGATGCTTTCAAAGATAAAGGCCGATGAAATAAGAGGCTGGAATAAGATTGAAAACTCCTTTAAAAATGGTGAGACTTTTGACGTGACTGTAAAAGAAGTGGTAAAGGGAGGGGTACTGGCGGATCTTTATAATTTTAAAGCTTTTATACCGGCATCTCAACTTTCAATAAGATATGTAAAAAATCTAAGCGACTTTTTAGATAAGACACTGACTGTAAAGGTGATTGAACTGGATAAAAATAGACATAATATTGTGCTGTCAAGAAAAGAAGTTGAACAATTGGAGGCTGAAAAGAAAGCGGAACAGCTGTGGAACAATATAAAAAAAGGTGATGAGATGGAGGGAACTGTCAGCAGAGTCACAGGATTTGGAGCATTTGTTGATTTAGGCGGTGTAGAGGGTCTAGTGCATATATCCCAGCTCTCATGGAAGAGAATAAAAAATCCTTCAGAGGTAGTGTCCGAAGGAGATCATGTTAAAGTTTCCGTAATAGATGCAGATAGGGGGAAGAATAGAATTTCACTTTCTATGAAACGTGAAGAGGATAATCCGTGGAATGATGTTGATGAGAAGTATAAGGTGAATGATGTAGTTCAGGGAACTGTAACTAAAGTCATAAATATAGGTGCTTTTGTAGAGATTGAAGACGGACTGGAGGGATTTGTGCATATATCTGAAATATCCCAGGATCATATTGCAAAGCCTTCAGATGTTTTAAATGTAGGTGATGTGGTAAAGGTAAAAATACTCAATATAAATGCAAAAGCCAATAGAATGTCTCTCAGCATAAAAGATGCCTCAGACAATTCTAAGGGAAACTTTAAGGGATATTCAGACAATTCCGATAGCGGGGTTACTCTGGGAGATTTGTTTAAGGATAAATTTAAAAATATGAAGTTCGATTAAGGAAAAATACCCAGATATAATTAACTATGTCCTATGGCAGTTTGATATTAGTGTAAACATAGTTGCAGTATTTGTCAGAGCAAGGTTGTGAACAGAAAAAAGATGTAATGTATGAAAGTTGGTGTTAATGTGGGATATAGGTATAGGTTACCTGATATAATTAGCGGGCATAATTTTGAAGATTTAATGGAAAATTTTTTTCACATGACAGGTGTATCCTGTTTGGTGAAATATGCCGATGGATATATATACAATGTATCCTGTTTAAAATTTGAAATTCATGAAAAACAGATACTTTCCCAGATTAATAGGGGAAATGAATTAGGTGTTTATAGGGATAAAAACGGCCTGGTTTATATAGGTATACCTATAGTTGTAAATGGAAAACGTGCTGCAACAGTTTTTCTGAATCCGATATTTCTTGAAGGGAATCATAAAAATAAAAATTTTAGATGTTTTAGGGGAAATATTAGAATACCTGTTGTTTCAAAAAAAAATATAAATGAAATCATAAACTTTTTTTACAATGAATTTACCATATTGGCTGAACTTGAATATAGAAATAATATTTTAGGCAGAGATTATAAGAAGTTTTACGGTATGTACAACGAGTTGTATAAGGTATATTGTAATTTTAAGCTTCACTATAATGAAATGAAGAAAATAGCTTATTATGACAAACTGACAAAACTGTATAATTTCAATTATTTTACGGAAAAAATTGAAAAACAAATTGAAATGTATCCCGAGGACAACTTTTCAATATTTCAAATTGAGTTAAATAATTTTAAAAGTATAAATGACATTTTTGGATACGAGTATGGTGACAAGCTGTTAAAGAAAATAGGGAATACTTTGAGAAAAATGAAGATCGGAATGGTTTCGAGAACTGGCGGAGATGGTTTTTTACTTTTAAAACGAGAAATAAATGGCAGAATAGAATTGGAGAATTTAGCTCAACATATAATCGACGACATAAGTGGTCTGTGGGTTTTTAGCGGAAATGAAGTTCTGGTTTCAGTTAACATAGGAATAACAGTTTTTCCTAAAGACGGAAGAAAAGTTGCAAAGCTGCTAAGAAATGTGGATGTAGCATTGAATAGAGCTAAGTTGACAAGCAAAAATTCATATGTAATATTTGAAAAGTACATGTACGATGAAATCTTGGAAAAGACGGAATTGGAAAGGGAATTGAGAAAAGCTTTAAAAAACAATGAATTTATTTTGTATTATCAGCCCCAGGTTGATATCAAGACCCGGGACATAGTCGGCTTTGAAGCTTTGATTAGATGGGATAGCCCGAAATTAGGCTGGGTTATGCCACAGAAGTTTATAAGTCTTGCCGAGGAAACAGGTCTCATAGTTCCCATAGGTGACTGGGTCCTCAAAACTGCCTGTATGCAAAATAAATTGTGGAAAAACAAAGGTTATTCTTATGATTTCATATCCGTAAATGTCTCTACGGTGCAGCTTAAAGATAATAATTTTATAGATACGGTTAGGGACACTTTGAAAGAAACGGGTTTGAAGCCTGAATGTCTGGAAGTGGAAATAACTGAAAGTGTTATGATGGAATCCTTTGACTGGAGTTTACAGGTGATAACTGAACTTAAGGATATGGGGATAAAAGTGGCACTGGATGATTTTGGAAGCGGATATTCTTCTTTAAATTATTTAAAAAGCATTCCAATCAATACTCTTAAAATTGACAAAACTTTTATAGACGGTATATGTAAAGGGTCCTATGAAAATATTATAACTGGAGAAATAATAGAACTTGCCCATAAAATGGAACTGGAAGTTGTAGCTGAGGGTGTGGAAATGGAAGAGCAGATCAGTTATTTAAAAGAGAAAAACTGCAATAAAATCCAGGGATATTATTTTGGAAAACCTATGCCTTCAGAATGTATAAATATGCTTTTAGAAGAGAAAAAAATCAAATTGGATAATTAGACTAATTCACGCGGTTATTGCCCTGGAAAAGCTATTGACATTCCAAAAATTGTGCTTTATAATGTAACTTACAATTACAAAAAATTCTATTATAAATATAAGTTTAAATTATTGGGGTGTGGCCAAGTGGTAAGGCAGTGGATTTTGACCCATCCCAGCCAGAGTTTTGTTAACTTTGTCTTATATGAACTATGAACTTTGGTAAACCACTATTTAACTGCATTTTAAATGATAAGAATGATTTATATGGATCATAAGATATTAATATAAATAAAGAATTTTATTGCAGGAATTAGACTTATCATCTAATTCCTATTTATTTTTAAAAAGTAAATGAAAGGACGTTTGATTTAGCATGGAAGTTACCTGGCAGGGTATAATATTCGAGGTAATGCTGATATTAATACTCACGGTGATTAATGCATTTTTTTCGGCCATAGAGATGGCTGTGGTTGCTTTGAATAGAAGCAGGATAAATTATTTAGCAGAACAGGGGGATAAAAAGGCAAAGATAATACTGAATCTATTAAAAGAACCTAATAATTTTTTGGCTACTATACAGGTGGGAATAACTCTTGCTGGTTTTTTTGCCAGTGCATTTGCAGCCACTACATTGTCCACGAGGTTTGCATCTTTTTTGGATAAGTTTAGTATCCCCTATAGTGATAAGATATCTGTTATTGTGATTACGCTGTTGTTGTCATATGTCACTCTTGTATTTGGAGAATTACTCCCAAAGAGAATTGCACTTCAGAATTCAGAAAAAATGTCTATGACATTTATAAAACCCATTTTATTCATAAGTAAATTGATGCTGCCCTTTGTGAAATTGTTATCTGGATCCACAACCATTCTAATGAAGCTGTTTAATATAAGTACAGAAGATATCGAAAATAAGGTATCTGAAGAGGAGATTAGATCTATGCTCGAAGAGGGTCAGGAAACAGGCGTGTTTAATCAATCCGAGAAAGAAATGATAGAGGGAGTCTTTAAATTTGACGATAAACTGGCCAAAGAGGTAATGACTCCCAGAACGGAAGTATTTGTCATAGACATAGACGATTTGAGTGCCGGTACGGTAGAAAGCATTGTTCAGGAAAAATATTCCAGAATACCCGTATATAAGGATGAAATAGACAATATAGTGGGAATACTTTATATTAAGGATTTATTTGCCAAATTGATGAAAACTCCTGTGGAAGATATTGATATAGAATCAATGTTGAGAGCTCCTTATTTCGTGCCGGAAAACAAAAATATAGATGTACTTTTTAAAGAGCTTCAGAGCACGAAAAATCATATGGCAATTTTGATCGATGAATATGGCGGATTTTCAGGAATTGTAACAATAGAGGATTTAATTGAAGAAGTGATGGGAAATATATTTGATGAATATGATGACAATGATCAGTATATAAATAAGATTGATCAGAACACTTATCTGGTAAGCGGGCTGTTGTCTATAGATGAAGTAAATGAATTTTTGAATCTCAACTTAAAATCGGAGAACTCAGATACGATAGGTGGGTTTGTAGTAGAACTCTTGGGAAGTATTCCTAAAGAGGGGGAAGATAATACTGTAGAATATGGAGATGTCACTTTTAAAGTAGAAAAAGTAGATGAAAAGAGAATAGAAAATTTGAAAATATATATTCCCAAAAAAATAAGTTCTCAAAATTGCCCGAAGAAGATAGAAGAATCGAATTGACTTTTGGAAAGTTAGGCGGAGGGCTCTTTAAATAAGGGTATCTCTGCCTATTGGTATACAGAATATATAAAAAAGGGGTAATAATATGAGTTTAGACAAAATGTTTTTTGAAAAGTTTTTAAAAAATTTGTTTTCGGATACTTTTAAAGTGAGGTATTGGGACGGCACAGAAGAAAAGTATGGAGAAGGACAGGAAAAATTCAAGATATATATAAATAAAGATATACCTAATAAAGACATCGTAAGAGATCCCTTTCTCACTTTGGGAGAAGCTTATATGGATAAAACGCTGGATTTTGATGGAAATGTCAGAGAAATAATAGAATCTATATATAAGAACAAAGAAAGCTTTTTACATAAAGCGGACAGCTTTTCAAAAATATACAAGGTTCTTCCAAATACTTTAAAGAAAAGCAAAAAAGACGTGCAGTATCATTATGATTTGGGAAATGATTTTTACAGTCTCTGGCTGGATAAAACCATGACCTATTCCTGTGCTTATTTTAAAAATGAAAATGATTCTATATATGATGCCCAGGTGAACAAAGTAAATTACATATTGAAAAAGCTCAATTTAAAAGAGGGACAGAGGCTTCTGGATATAGGATGCGGTTGGGGAGAGCTTGTAATTGAAGCTGCCAAAAAATATGGAGTAAATGCACTGGGAGTAACTTTAAGCAAAGAACAGTTCAAAAAAGCTTCTGAAAAGGTCAGGGAAAATAATCTGGAGGGAAAAGTTGAAATAAAATTGATGGATTACAGGGAGCTTGTAGGAAAAACAGATAAGTTTGACAGAATAGTTAGCGTAGGAATGATTGAACATTCAGGCAGAAAAAATTTGCCCGTTTATATGAAGGATGTTAGAGACATGTTGAAGGAAAGCGGTGTATCTCTTTTACATTGTATTACTGCACAAAAGGAAGGCGAGGCAAACGAATGGATAAAGAAATACATATTTCCAGGAGGATACATTCCATCTATAAGGGAGTTAGTAAGTTTAATGGCGGACAATGATCTTCACCTGGTAGATGCAGAGAGCCTTAGGCTTCACTATTACATGACATTGAAATGCTGGGCTGAAAATTTTGAAAATAACCTGGATGAGATAAAGAAAATTAAAGATGATAGATTTATTAGAATGTGGAGACTTTATCTAAATGCCTGCGCGGCATCTTTTCATTATGGAGTGGTGGATATACACCAATTCCTGTTTACCAAGGGTCTTAATAATGAACTTCCCATGACAAGGGATTATTTATATAAAGATTGAATTTAACAGTGTAAAATCAGGGCCGTTATCTGCTCTGATTTTTTCTGTAATGTTAATTTGAGAGAAGGAGCTGGTGTATGTGAACATAGAGGCGGTTATTTTTGACATGGATGGGGTTATAATAGACAGTGAGCCGCTTCACAGGAAACTGGACGATGTCTTGCTGTCTCAATATGGTATAAAGGTAAGTAAAGAGGAACAGCTTGGTTTTATAGGTGTTACCAGCTGCTGTAAGTGGGAGAGAATCAAGAGAAAGTATAATTTGTCTGTCCCTGTGGAAGAATTGATAAAAAAAGATAGAAAGCTTTACCTGGATAGTTTGAAAAAAGACAAGAATATAGAACCTATAAAAGGAGTGGATAAATTCATAAAATTTTTCTACGAGAGAAATTTGAAATTGGCGATAGCTTCATCTTCTCCTAGAAATGTTATAGAAATTGTCATTGGAAAGTTTGAACTGGAAAAATATTTTTATAAGATTATTTCAGGTGATGACGTTAAAAACAGCAAACCTTCACCGGATATATTTTTAAAAGCTGCGGAACTTTTGAAAGTGAAACCGAGCCGCTGTATGGTCGTAGAGGATTCAAAAAATGGAGTAGAGGCCTCAAAAAATGCAGGAATGTACTGCACGGCTTTTAGGAATTTAAATTCCGGCAATCAAGAATTGACGAAAGCAGATTTGATTGTCGATTCTTTTGATTATGCGTTAAGATGGTTTGCCAATGTTAAAAGTGAGTAATGGAGAGGTGATATTTTGAAGAGCGGGAAATATAAAAAAGTATGCGGTATAATTTCGGTAATTTTACTTGCGGCAATATGTTTTGGAGTTTATGAATACAAGATAGCTGGGCATAATAGCAGTGGAGAGAATACAGCTTACAGGGCAAAAACGGATAAAAAAACAGGCCAGGAAACAAGTTATGGAAAAAGTACTTATACTGATAATGGAAACACTGTAAAAAACAAAAATAGGATTTCCAGCACTTCACAAAAAAATATTACGACAGAGCAGGCAGTGAAGAAGGCTGCAGAATGTTATGAAAATAAGAATGAGAATACTAGATTCGTATTTGATCATGAAGACGTAAGAGATAATGTGCCCTATTATGTTATACAGGTTTTTGACAGTATGGAAGATCATTCTGCCACCAGTGATTGGTATTATATAAACGAAAAAAACGGTAGGGCGTATAAATTGGACCTGGGTCAGAATAGACTCATTCCCGTAAATTAATACTTGATTTTGACACCCTGAAATGGTACTCAGGAGTATATTTTGTGATGGCTTTGAATTCATATCCCAGGTCTTTGTAGTAATTGATTATTTTGGGCAGTACCTCGCAGGTGTTTTTATTCCGGCTGTCACAGTGGGCAAGAAGAAATATTTTATTGGGATTGACACATTTTTCTGTACCTTCCCTGTATAACTTGTCGACAGGTGTTTTGTAATCTATGCCGTCTGATAAACATAGGTTCCAGTCGTATACCCTGTATCCGAGAGAATGTAATCTTTCCAGAAAATTTTCATTCAAATGCCCTTTGCTTCCAGTTGGAAATCTTATTATTTTTGGTGCGAATCCCAGGACACTTTTTAATTCTTCACTGGTTTTATTCATCTCATTTATAAATGAATCTTCATTTGAATATATTTTGCTGCACCTGTGGGTATAGGTATGCAGCCCTATGCTGTGCCCTTCATTGTAGATTCTCCTCAATGTTTTTTCATTGTCACTTATTTTATAACCTATTACAAAGAATGTGGCTTTAACATTTTTTTCTTTTAGTATGTCGAGTATTTTGTTGGTGATTTCAGTGCTGGGGCCGTCGTCAAAAGTAAGGTATATCATTTTATTCCTGTAGGATGAATCCGGAATATTCCCTTCGGAAGGTGAATCCACTGCGGCAGATCCTGCATAAGTTGTGCAGCTTAGTGTTATATATATGGCACACAACACAATTGATAAAATGTGTCTTATTTTCATTTTGAAATCCTCCTTGTTTTACTTCTTCGATTAGTATATGCCCTTATTATTTTTTTATAAGTATGATAATATTGTTATGTTAATTCTATTATTTTTTGATTATTTTACATATGTAAGGAGTGGACAGTAATGGAAGTTTATTTTGACAATAGCGCTACGACAAGGCCATATGCTGAAGTGGTGAGTTCAATGGCAGATACTATGAAAAACTATTATGGAAATCCTTCTTCAGCTTATTCTCTTGGATTAAAAGCGGAACTTAAAATGAATGATAGCAGAAATACAATTGCAAATACTTTAAATTGTGATGGAGATGAGATAGTATTTACATCTGGAGGAAGTGAGAGCAATAATTTTTTGATAAGAGGTTTTGCAAAGCCCGGGAACGAAATTATAACTACCAAGATAGAGCATCCCAGCGTTTTGAATACTTGTAGGGCTCTGGAAAAGTGCGGAGTCAAGGTTACATATCTTGATGTGGACAGCAGCGGACGTATTGATATTGATCAGCTTGAAAAAAATATAAACAAACAAACCCAGCTGGTCAGCATAATGCATACGAACAATGAAATTGGCACAGTCCAGTATATTGAAGATATAGGAAAGCTCATAAAGGAAAAGAGCGGTAGGATAAAATTTCATGTAGATGCGGTTCAGGCATACGGAAAATACGATATAGACGTTAAAAAAATGCACATAGATCTGCTGTCTGTCAGCGGCCATAAGATACACGGACCTAGAGGAATCGGAATCGCCTACGTGAGAAAGGGTCTAAAACCAAGACCTTTGATATACGGAGGCGGACAGGAGAAGGGCCTTAGATCGGGTACGGAAAATTTAGCCGCCATTGTGGGGCTTGCAAAAGCTGCTGAAAAAATATATGAAAATAGAGAGAAAAATTTTCACCATACAGCTGAGGTAAAAAGATATTTCATGGAAAAACTCGCTGGCATGGATGGGGTTAAAATAAACAGCAGTGGAGCGGAGTATTCACCCTATGTACTGAGTGTTTCATTTATAGGTGTCAGAGGAGAAGTACTGCTTCATATAATGGAAGAAAAAGGTATTTATGTTTCCACGGGTTCCGCTTGCTCTGCTAAGAGCAGTAAAAACAGTCACGTACTGGAAGCTATTGGATTGCCCCAAGACTATATAAAAGGTACTATAAGATTTAGTTTTGGAGAAGATAATTCAAAAGAAGAAGTGGACTATACTGTGGATGTGCTTGACAAATCTTTAAAATTTTTAAGGAGAGTAGGTAAATGAAAAAGTTGCTGCTTGTGAAATGTGCTCCGGAAATATTCCTGAAAGGATTGAATAAAGGAAAATTTGAGAGAAAGTTAAAAAATAATATAAAAAATGTTTTTAAGGACACTGATTATTCTTTTGTGGTGGATCAGGGAAGATGGTTTATAGAATGTGATGATTTGAAGAGAGGCATAAAAAGGCTTAAGAACGTATGTGGGATATCAGAAATATGTGTAGTGGATGAAGTAGATTCCAACATGGAAAGCATCGAGTCGCAGGCTCTTGAAAATTCCATGGAAAATGAAGGTAAAACTTTTAAAGTTGTGACAAAAAGGGCAAATAAAAAATTTCCTCAAACTTCCATGGATGTAAGTAGGGAGGTTGGAGCCTATATACTTCAGAATACACATGGATTATCTGTTGATGTAAGAAAACCTGATTTTTTTGTAAATATAGAGATAAGAGATAAAACCTATGTATATTCAAGGAGAATCAAGGGTATAGGGGGAATGCCCTATGGTACTAACGGCAGTACCATGCTTTTGCTTTCAGGCGGCATAGATTCTCCGGTGGCAGGTTATATGATGGCGAGAAGGGGAGTACGTTTGAATTATGTATATTTTCACAGCCACCCTTATACCAGCGAAAGGGCCAAGGAAAAAGTCAAGGAATTGGCTGGCGTATTGAAAAAATATACGGGGAGTGTAAATCTCTATGTGGTTCCCTTCACAAAAATACAGATGGGTATTATTGAAAATTGCAGGGAAGATGAATTGACTATAATAATGAGGAGATTTATGATGAGAATAGCCTGCGATTTGGCTGCCAGGTACGGTATAGATTCCGTGACTACAGGAGAAAGTATAGGTCAGGTTGCAAGCCAGACCATGGAGAGCCTTGTCGTAAGCAATGATGCGGCGGACAGACCTGTGTTCAGGCCCCTCATAGCCATGGATAAAGTGGATATAATGGATGTGGCGAGGAAAATTGGTACTTATGAAATTTCAATACTTCCCTATGAAGACTGCTGTACCATTTTTGTACCCAAGCATCCCAAAATTAAACCGAGGCTTGAGGAGATAAAGAAGGCGGAAAGTGTTCTGGATATAGATGCTCTTGTAGGAGAGGCTATAGAAAATACCGAATTTTTTAATTGAAGTTAAAAAAATGAATGCTGCAAAAAACAGTTTTGCGGCATTCATTTTTTACTGCTGTTTTGCGGGTGTGATTTTACCGCTTAAAATTTTTAGACTGTTATTTTCATAACCTATAGTGTAAATTACATTGTAGGTGTTTGTTCCTGAATTTGTTTCATTTCCCTCCAATGCCTCGATTGATGCTGAAACCTCAATGCTGCCATTTTCCATTTGGTGACAGAGCATATTGTCCGTCTTTACAGATATGGTTTGAAGGTAACTTTTCCGGAAGTTTTCATAGGGTATTTTTCCCTGCCAGCCTGATCCAAGTAAGGAATAAGCAGTCACATAGTCTTTGGAATTTAAGCTGCTGTAGAAATATGAAACCAGATAGACAGCATTTTTTGTAGATGGTTTTGGATTTTCATATGAATCCCTATTTTGAGTTGAAAATTCGGTGGTATTTGTATTTGAGGACCAGCTGTCCAGCATTGGAGTAACCTGGTTTATTGGTATACTGAAACCCACTGATTTATTATCCGCTTTTGTGGAAATTATGCCTATAACTTGTCCTGTATTTTTATCTAAAAGAGGACCGCCGCTATTTCCAGAAGATACGGGAACAGAAATCTGGTAGACATTTTTGTATTGATAATTTTCCAGACTGAAGTTTATGTTTGATCCGCTTATTATACCTATGTCAGCTGTATTTTGAGGGCCGAGCGGACTTCCAAGCGCTATTATTTCATCTCCTATATCTGCTTTTTTATCTCTTGAAATTTTCATGGGATTTTTTCCCTTTAAGGCGTCAACCCGGACTAAGGCTATATCTGTAATTTCGCTTTTACCCAGGAGTTTTCCCCTGTATGTTTTAGTATCGGCCATTCTTATAATTATAGGAAGTCTGTCTTTTATCAAATGTGCATTGGTTACTATATCACCTTTTTTATCGTATATAAAACCAGAACCAGTTGTACTTTTACTGCCATTTTTTACTTCTAAGGATACCACTGATTTTTGATTTTCGTGGATTATTGAATTTAGATCCCTTGTTTTAGAGGTGCTCGTTACTTCAGTTATATTTCCCAGCTTGGATAAATTTTCGGAAGGTTTGGACCTCATATTTTTATGTATGGTAAAACATGCGGCAGTACTGGCACTTATCAGTATTGCCGATATAATAACAGAAATTTTATTTATCTTCATGACTGTCCTCCTGTGGTAATGACCAGGTTATTTTTGTAATTTTGAAGTGATGTCCCTTTGGCATTTTATATTCTGTATTTTCAAATTTGCCTGTTTCATTCACTGATAGCTGGTTGGGATAAACGTAGGTAGAATCGTTTCCAAGTTCAACATTGTTGCAGTCGTATATGGTGTAGTATATTTGTATGGAACTTACGGGTTTTGTAGCTATGTTTTTGACAGTTCCATTGATTGTGAGATCTCCATATTTATCTATATCAGTGGAAGATGAAATTACTTGAACTGCATTGGTTTTGTTGTTTTTATCTTCAAGGGCAGCTGAAGCTATGGCATTTTGAATTCTAGTCTTTTCGGCGGTTTCAAAAGAATTTTTTTCAGATATTACAACTTGTTTAAATTTTATCAGCTTTTTATCTCCTGGATTATAGACAATACCTTTGTTTATAGTTTGAAGTGCAGAGGTGAAATCATTTTTTTTCAAATATTCATTGGCTGTGTTATAAGCTACGGTACTTATCCTCTTTCTAAGTTCCAAAGCGGTTTCGCTGGCTTCTTTCACATTGTAGTTGGATATTTTGTTTAAAAGTTCAGCCAAATCCTCTATGCTGCTTTTATTGTTCATTTCATTTTTTATCTGCAGTACAGTTATATCCATTTTCTTATTTTCTATATTTTTATTTAATAGTGAATAAAAGTTTCCGGCTTTATCGGATATCAGATTTGCAGCTTCATCCAATTCATTCGAAGCCATGTTGTAGTTCTTATCTTTTATGTAATTATCTGCAATATTTATATGTAAATCCACAGTTTTGCCATCCTGTAAAAATATTTTATCCGCTTTTAGAGTTTTGTTGTTCGGACGTAAATTTGAAGCTCTATCTACTAGAGAACAAGCACCTGATATATTTCCTTGAAGAGCCATGTTTTCAGCGGCAATTCTATTTTTTTCGACATATTTAGAAATATGGGTTTCATAGAAATAGGATGCACATGTGAAACTTAAAGCGAGTACTGCGGACAGAAGCGGCAGTGTTATATTTTTGTTTTTGTAAAAGGGTACCCTGTGATGAATTTTGGCCTTGGTACTGTTTTTTGCCCTATTGTCCGTTGATTTTTCCAAAGCCAGGGCATTTAGCTGATCTTCCCTTATATTTTCTTTAAGAGCTTGTCTTATATTATAAACTTTAATTGTGTTTTCATTTGTATTTTCAGATTTTTTACAAGACATTTCGTTATTCTCCTTAAATTTTTATGTTTATATTGTATCAAATTTTTTTGATTTATACTATATTCTTGGCAAATGTTATTATATTTTGTTAAAATAAGTATGTATAAGGTGAATTTATAACTTATTTTGTAGAGCGGAGATGTGAAAATGAATAAAAAAGATTTGTCGAATATAAGAAGAGAATTTAAATTGGGTAGCTGCATGCTGCCTATTAAAGAAATTTATAGTGTGTATCTAAAAAAAGACGGCGGGAATATAATAACGAGAGACCTGGAGTATTTTGAAAGAATGGAGATAGAAAAAAGGGAGCTCTATTTGAATAATTTTAGAAAGGTGCTTACAGGATCCCTGGATTCCAAAATATTTGAACTTGATTTCGAGAAAAAGAACGGGCGGGAAGATACTGGTTCAGATGACGGTGAAAGTACGCAGCATATACTGTACAGCGCTTTAAGTTCCAGGGAAAACATAGCTGCTTTTGGAGACAAGATAGTTGACAGGATATCTGAGAATTATACATATGATACGGACGTGGTGATAAATTTCGTGAAAGCAGATTATTACAGCAGTAATAAAAACAGGGGTCATAAAAAAGACGATGCTGAAGATTACATGCAGTCTGTGGAATTTATATTATGCAGTGTAAACAAAGTGGAAATTCCAAAGAAAGTATTGAAATTTGATTATAGTGAAATGAAATTTAAACCCAATTCTGCATTGGACATGATTATAAATTTAAATGCACCACTGGATGGTTTTATGTTTCCGAGTTTTACCTGCGGATGTGTGGATATAAACAAGGTAGTATACTACTCTTCTAAGAAGAAGCAAATTAACAGCACTTTTGTGGAAAAGGTATTGGAATGTGCCGTAAAACCTACTGCTCTTGAAGAAAGGGAAAATTTCAAAAATGTGTTGAATACGGTGGTAGGAGGCAAAATAAAACCAGGTGTGATGGAAAGTATATATGGGAGAATAAATGAAAAATTTGAAAGAGAAGATGAAGAGGATGAAGAGCCGGTGTTGGATACGAACGAGATTGCCAGGGTTTTGAAGGAAAGCGGTGTGGAAGGTGTCAAGTCCGTAAAAAATGCCTTTCAAGAAGTATGCGGCGGAGATCATGAGTTTAAGGCGAGAAATGTAGTTCCCAATTTTAAAAGTAAATCAGTGAAAATTGAGAACGAGAGTGCAAGTATAACCATAAGGCCTCAAGACCTGGGCAGTGTAAGGCAGATAGTGGATAAAAGAGGGAAAAAATGTCTGCTGATAGAGCTTAAGGAAGGTATGTCCATAGACGGACTCAGCTTGGAAACTGAAAATGCGGAAGGTTATATTTAATTGAATAAAATAATTAAGAATTTGTTGACCACGTTGATTTTATGATATATAATTAAAACTAATAATTTAATATTGATCCTTATCAAGAGAAACTTAGGGAATGGCCCGATGAAGTTTCAGCAACCCGTGCAGCTAGACATATCAATGCATGTAAGGTGCTAAGTCCATCAGAATGCAGTTCTGGAAGATGAGGTGAGTGCAGAATCTTAATTTGAATCTTTTACGTTTATTTGATATAAATCCTCTTCTTTTATGAAGAGGATTTTTTAATTGGCTCATAAATTAATATAAAGGGGGTAATATTAAAATGGGAGAGAAAGTTGTAAAGAAGAAAAATCAGATCTCAGAGCAGCATATTAAAAAAATATTACAGTCATTGAAAAGTATAAATTACGGCTCGATAACGCTGGTTATACAGGATGGAATAGTGATTCAGGTAGAGACAAAGGAAAAGATAAGGCTTAAATAAAATTACGTGGTTTGAAGGGAACTGGGATATTATCAGAAAATAAAAACTTTTAGGGAAAATATAAAATGGTATTTCATTGTTGATTATTCGATAAATAAATAGTAAAATATAATCAGATACAATGTTGAGTATTTAAGTCGGGTATTTTTATCGCAGCTATATACTCATTTACATTGTAGTTGATTTTTAAAATCAAATATGACTTAAATACTCTGATATAAAGGAGAGATATAATGGGAAAAAAATTATTGGAAATAAATAATTTAAAGGCGGAAGTTGAAGGTAATGAAATATTAAAGGGAGTTGATCTTGAAATTAGGAAAGGTGAAATCCATGCTATAATGGGTCCCAATGGAGCGGGGAAATCTACCCTTGTAAATACTATAATGGGCCATCCCAAATATGTTGTATCAGCAGGGGATATAATATTTGACGGAAAGAAGATAAATGACTTGAAGGTGGATGAAAGGGCAAGGCGTGGAATATTTATGTCCTTTCAATATCCTGAAGAAATACAGGGAATAACTGTTGAAAATTTTTTACGCAACGCAAAAGCTGCTGTTACAGGCAAGAAAAGTGGAATACTGGCATTTAGAAGGGCATTGAAGGAGAAGTTAAAACTTTTGAAAATAGATGATAGCTATGCAAAGAGATATTTGAATGTGGGATTCTCAGGTGGAGAAAAAAAGAAAAATGAAATACTTCAAATGGCGGTGCTTGAGCCTAAACTTGCCATGCTGGATGAAACTGACTCGGGACTTGATGTGGATGCAGTTAGAATAGTGTCAGAAGGGGTAAGCAAACTCAGGACGGAGGATAATTCCGTACTTATAATCACACATCACAACAATATTTTGGAATATTTGAAACCTGATTATGTCCATATACTTGTAAACGGAAAAATAGTTAAAACCGGCGATGCGTCTTTGGCTGAAGAAATAGAGGAAAATGGATACGATAAGTTTAAGGCACTGGCTTAATTAATTGTCTTAAAGGAGAGGTGTTTTTATTGGAAAAAGAAAAAACTCGTATAGAGGATATAAAAAGAAATATTTACGATATGAAAAATAAGGATGAATCCAGTTATAAAACTAGTTCCGGTCTTACAAAAGAAATAATAGAAGAGATATCTGATGAAAAAAATGATCCCGATTGGATGAGGGAATTCAGGCTTAAATCCCTGGAAATTTACAATAAGATGCCTATGCCGAGCTGGGGACCTGATCTGTCGGGTTTGGATATGAACAATATAGTTACTTATGTGAGGCCCAATACCAACATGAAACATGATTGGAATGATGTGCCAAAGGATATAAAAAAGACTTTCGATTTGCTTGGAATACCCAAGGCAGAACACGAGTCTCTTGCAGGAGTGGGTGCTCAATACGATTCGGAGATAGTCTATCATAATGTGAGTGACGAGTTGAAAAAACAGGGCGTCTTATATATGGATATGGAAACGGCCATAAGGGAGCATGAAGATCTGGTAAGACCTCTTTTCATGAAACTTGTACCTCCAACTGATCATAAATTTGCAGCACTTCATGGGGCAGTTTGGTCTGGAGGTTCCTTTGTATATGTACCGGAGGGAGTCCAGGTTAAAATACCGATTCAATCCTATTTTAGATTAAACGCACCGGGAGCAGGTCAGTTTGAGCACACCTTAATAGTGGTGGAAAAGGGAGCAAGTATTCACTATATAGAGGGCTGTTCTGCACCTAAATACTATGTGAATAACCTGCATGCAGGCTGTGTGGAATGTTATATAAGAGAAGGGGCCTCTCTGAAATACAGTACTATAGAAAACTGGTCCAGGAATATGTATAATTTGAATACCAAGAGAGCACTGGTGGATAAAAATGCCCATGTAGAATGGGTCACCGGTTCGTTTGGCTCCAAGGTATCCATGTTATACCCAATGAGTATATTGAAAGGAGAAGGAGCAAGGTGTGACTTTACGGGAATAACTTTCGCAGGTGCCGGACAGTATCTGGATACAGGCTCCAAGGTTGTTCATGCAGCTCCGAACACCACATCTGTAGTGAATTCCAAGTCCATTTCCAAAGATGGCGGAGTTTCCATTTATAGAGGCCTTTTAGGCTCTACAAAAAATGCAGTGAATGCAAAATCAAGTGTATCCTGTGAGTCGTTGATGCTGGACAGCAAGTCCAGGTCAGATACAATACCTATTGTAAGTGCAGCCAACAATAATGTTGATATAGGACATGAAGCCAAAATAGGTAGAATAAGTGACGATGCCATTTTCTATCTGATGAGCAGGGGGCTTACGGAAGAAGAAGCCAGAGAAATGATAGTTACAGGGTTTGTTGAACCTGTGGCAAAAGAACTTCCACTTGAATATGCAGTGGAAATGAACAATCTAATTAAATTGGAATTAAAGGGAACCATAGGATAGGAGGTACTTTATGATAGATAATAAGGAAAATTTGAGTAAGAGAAAAAATATAATTTCCAAATTGAAAGACAAGAAGGATTTCAGATTAAATGAAGCCTATGTACCTACTTGGAAACATCTTGGATTGAATAATTTTCATATTAAAGATTATAATTTTCCTGAAATAAATGAATACAATGCAGATTATATGGATTTTAAAGCTGAAGATTTTAAAAATGTGTATTTGAAAGACATAAGGGAAATCGATGGAAAAAGTCTCACAGGCTATTCCAGTTTTAAAGATGCCACTTCTGTATCAAAGGATTTTGTAAGGCTTGCGGAAAATGGCTTTAATTCAGGTGTATTTCTAAAAATTCCGGAGAATAAAATTTTAAATTCACCTATAAGGCTTAATTTTAATTTGAATTCACAAAATCCGTCAGTTATAGATCAAAATATAATTGTAGCTGGACCAAACAGCAAAATTACACTGGTGGTGGATTATTACACGGAAGATGGAGACATGGAGGTATTTCACAACGGCCTGACTAAAGTCTTTGCAGGAAGCGGATCCGAAGTGAATGTCGTAAAGGTCCAGAGAATGAATAACAGGGCATCCCATTTTGATTCCAATATGGCAGAGGTGGAAGATGGAGCCAAGGTAAATTGGGTTACAGTAGAAATGGGAAGCAAGATAAATGTTACAAATTATAACTCGGATTTAAAAGGTCAGCGCAGCAGCGCCGATATATATTCGGCTTATTTGGTTGACGGAGATAGAAAACAGGATCTCTATTATACTACCAACCATTTTGGCAAAGAGAGCACAAGCAACATGATTATAGAAGGAGTGCTGAAAGACAGGGCAAAAAAAGTTTTCAAGGGAAATATAGATTTCAAGATGGGATCCTCTAAATCCAAGGGAGCTCAAGCCGAAGAAGTTCTTCTTCTAGATCCGACAGTGAAAACTGACACCATTCCAATGCTTCTCTGTCAGGAAGAAGATGTAGACGGGCAGCATGCAGCCAGTGTAGGAAAAATAGATGAAAATCAGCTTTTCTACCTGATGAGCAGAGGATTTGATTATGGCGAAGCAGAAAAATTGATTATAGAGGCCAGGTTTAGCCCTATATTTGATAGAGTTCCCGCAGAGGATTTAAGAAAGTTTTTATCTGAAGAACTTAGGAGGAGGATTGTAAATGAGTAATGGGAATGTAATGCAGAGGGATATATTGGATGTAAATAAAATAAGAAAAGATTTTCCTATACTTTCCATAAAAGTAAAGGGAAAGGATTTAGTATATTTTGACAATGGTGCAACTACACAAAAGCCAATTTCTGTTATAAAGGCTGTGGAGCATTATAATGAAAATTTGAATGGGAACCCTCACAGGGGAGCTCATTATTTGGGGGTTACATCCACCGAGGCTTATGAAGGGGCCCGTGAAAAGGTAAGGGCATTTATTGGAGCCAAGAAATCTTCTGAGATAATATTTACAAGAAATACCACAGAATCTTTGAATCTGATAGCTTACAGCTATGGATTGAATTTTGTAAATAAGGGAGATGAAATAGTAATTGCCATCTCAGAGCACCACAGCAATATACTTCCATGGCAGATGGTGGCACGGGTAAAAGGTGCGGTACTTAAGTATATGTATACCAATGAAGATGGAAAAATAACTGAGGAAGAATACAAAAATAAAATTACCGACAAGACGAAAATTGTGTCCATTGCCCAGGTATCCAATGTACTTGGAACAAAATATCCGGTCAAGGATATTGTGAAATATGCCCATGAAAAGGGAGCTGTGGCCATAGTGGATGGAGCACAGAGCACACCGCACATGAAAGTCGATGTGTCTGACCTTGATGCAGACTTCTTTGTGTTTTCAGGTCATAAGATGCTGGCTTCCATGGGAATAGGAGTACTTTATGGGAAAGAGGAACTTTTGAACAAAATGCCGCCTTTTTTAGGTGGAGGAGACATGATAGAATATGTGACAGAACAAAGTGCCACTTTTGCAGAACTGCCTTTTAAATTTGAAGCAGGTACTCAGAATGTTGAAGGTGCGGTTTCTCTTGGAGCAGCTATTGATTATTTGAATTCAATAGGTCTTGACAAGATAGAAGCTTATGAGCAGAAACTTACCGAGTATGCTCTCAAGAAAATCTCGGAATTGGATTATGTAACAGTGTATGGACCTAAAAATGCCAAGGATAAAGGTGGAATTATTTCCTTTAATGTAAAAGATGTTCATCCGCATGATGTGGCTACTATATTGAACAGCTATGGTGTGGCAGTTAGATCGGGACATCATTGTGCACAGCCTCTTATGAAACATCTGGGAATCCAGGCATCTTCCAGAGCTAGCTTCTATTTTTACAATACTTTTGAGGAAATAGACAAATTTATAGAAGCACTCAAAAATGTAAGGAAGTGGTTGGGATATGGACGATCTTAGTATGATATATTCCCAGATAATAACAGAACATAACCAGGATACTACCAATAAAAGAGAAATAAAGGATCCTGACTTGAAGGAAAGAGGTCATAATCCAAGTTGTGGAGATGATATAACCCTCTCCCTGAAATTCAAGGGAGATGTGATAGATGATATAGCCTATGAGGGAAGTGGATGTGCCATATCCCAGGCTTCAACTTCCATGATGATAGATCTGGTTAAGGGAAAGACTGTCGAGGAAGCTTTGGATTATATTAAGACATTTATAGGCATGATAAAAAAGGAAATTACGGATGAAAAGGAATTGGAAAAGCTGGAGGATGCCATAGCACTTAAAAATATATCAATGATGCCTGCCAGGGTAAAATGTGCAGTGCTTGCATGGCATACGCTGGATGAAGCTATAAAAAAGAAGAAAAAACCCAATTCCTCTAAATAAAATCAAATGTTCTTGAAATTCAAAGTGCAGGTGTTTTAATCTGTACTTTGAATTTTTTTTGTATTTTCATTTTATGCTGTCCATAAAAGAATTGAAGCTGTTTTTAAAATTATTTTTATCTTCCTGTGAGGCGAAGGAATAATTTACTCCATTTTGAATAACTTTTTTTATATCCTCAAAATTAAAGTCTTGATATTTTACGAGATATTTGAATTCCTGGATTATATCTGTATTTGACACAGTTGTGTTGTCTGTATTTACTGTTACCACAATGTTTTTATCTAAATATTTTTTTATGGGATGTTCTCTGTAAGAATTTACTGCAGAGGTATTTACATTGCTGGTTACACATACCTCAAGCGGAATTTTATGCGCTATCAGGTATTCAAGTGTATTTTTGTCTCTATATGCACAGGTACCGTGGCCTATCCTTTCTGCGTGCAGAATTTTTATGGATTTTAGTATGTTTTCTGGTATTCCGGTTTCACCGGCATGGACTGTGCGGTGAATTCCATAGCTTTTTGCCAGTTCAAAAGCTTCTGTGTGAATTTCAGGTGGAAAATTTGCCTCATCCCCTGCAAGATCTATGGCAGCCACGCCTTTGGATGAATATTTTCTGGCCAGTTCAGCAAGTTTTATTCCCCTGGAAGGCGGCTCCTGTCTTAAAATGCACAAAATTAAATTTGACATGATTCCCAGGTGATCCCTGCCGTAGTTCATGGCAGAAAGTACAGCTTCTACAGCCTGCTCGGGCTTTAAATTGTCCAATAGATGGTTGAAAGGGGCAAAACGTATTTCTATATATCTTATATTTTCTTTGGATGCATCTTCTAGAAGTTCAACCGCTACTCTGTATATATTTTTTTCTTTCTGCATAATTTTTATAGGTAAATTAAATTTATCAAGATACTCTTTTAGAGAATTACATTTTCCAAAAACCTTTACCTGCTTTTCGAGAACATTTAGGTTTGTATCTGAAGTGATTATATCTTCTCTGCCTGCAATATCCAAGATTGTTGTGGGTCTTACGCTGCCGTCTAAATGACAGTGAAGCTCCGTCTTTGGGATAAGTTCCAGCATTTTGTCCAAATTCATTATATTATCCTCCTTGTGAGCTGTCGTGAATATATTTATATTATACAATATTTTAAAATATTAATGTATTACCACTTGATATTGTTGTATTTTTCTGGTATATTATAAAAGGTTTGTGTAATACAATAAATAAAATTGTTAGAATTATAGGAAAGATGGTAAGTTTATGGAACAGATAGAACAATTAAGAGAAAAATTGAATTCATTGGTTGTCAAAAATGGATCTCTGTATAATGGAGAGATATTAGAAGTAAGCCAGCAATTGGACAAGCTAATTTATCTCCATTATAGAAAAATTAATGATTCTGAATCAGCAGTTATGTCAATTTGACTTTTATTATTTATTCGATGATTCTGTGGTGACTTTTTATAAAATAATATTGATCATGTATAAAGTTTTAGGAACATTTTACATAGTAATATATATAATAAAATTATAAATTATACTTGATTAAAATAAACTTATATTGTATTATAAGAATGTAAATTTAATTCTTAGTAGAATACTAGGAAATACTATGATAAGAAGAGTAGGTTACTGAGGGCCATAAGAGAGAGTTTCCCGTGGGTGTAAGGAAACTTTGGCATGAGGCAATTGAACTGCATCTTGGAGTACTGGATTGAATTGAATTGAATTGAAGTAGATTTCAGCGGGCACGTCCGTTAAAAGCGTTGAGGTATGATTGTACCAATATGATAAGTTTTGTTGTATGGATTTTGTTTTTAGATTTATACAATTTAAACAGAGTGGAACCGCGGAAGTAACCTTCTGCCTCTGTATTGAGGCAGGAGGTTTTTTGTTTTTCAAAATTCCGGAATTTGAAAAATATTTATAAATATTTAATTTATTAGGAGGAATAATTATGGATTCAGTGTCGTATTTTGATTCTATTGCTGATAAATGGAATGTAATAAGAGAAAATTATTTTGAAAATAGGCTAAAATACGTAGTACTTTCTAAATTTGATATAAAAAATAAAATATGTGCTGATCTTGGGTGTGGAACGGGATTCATTTCACTTGCACTGTCAAAGGATGCAGATTTGGTATTTTCATTGGACAATTCCAGGAATATGTTGAGGCAGCTTCATGATGAATGTCTGGATAAAAAAATAAATAATGTATATCCTATAAAGGGTTCTATAACAGATATTCCCTTATTTGACGAATCCATTGATGTTGTATATATAAACATGGCTCTGCATCATGTGGTGGAGGCAGACAAGGTGATAAAGGAAGCTTACAGAATTTTGAAGAAAAATGGAAGCTTTTTCATATCGGATATGGAGGAGCACAATGGAAAATGGACAAAGATTGAAATACACGATAAATGGCTGGGATTTTCAGATGAACAGATAAACAAATGGATGAAAACTGCAGGGTTTAGTGAAGTAAAGTTTGAGGATACCGGGTTAAAATGTAAAGGATATTCGAGCAAAGGGGAATATACTGAAACGGGAATATTTATAGCAAGTGGAATTAAGAAGGGAGAATAAAATTATGAAAATCGAATCGCTGTTAATACATGGAGGAATAGATGGGGATAAAAGGACGGGAGCAGTCAGTGTACCTATATATCAGACTTCAACCTACAAACAAGATGCAATAGGGAAAAATAGGGGGTATGAATACTCAAGGACGGGAAACCCTACGAGAGATGCAGTGGAAAAGTTGATTGCGGATCTGGAGGAAGGCGAGAGGGGGTTTGCCTTTTCCTCCGGATTGGCAGCTATATCTTCAGCATTGATGCTCTTTCACAGCGGAGATAAAATCATACTTTCCAGTAATGTATATGGAGGGACCTTCAGAGTTATAGACAAGGTGTTTAAAAATTTCAATTTAAATTATGAGCTGGTGGATACAAGCAATTTGAAAAAAGTAAAAGAAAGTATTACTAAGGACGTAAAGGCAATATTCATTGAAACGCCGACAAATCCTCTCATGACTATCACAGATATAAGAAAGATAAGCCAAATAGCCGAGGAAAATAAAATACTCACCATTGTGGACAATACTTTTATGTCACCCTATTTGCAAAAGCCGTTGAAATTGGGTGCCGATATAGTGCTGCACAGTGCGACTAAATATTTAGGAGGACACAGCGATTTGATCGCGGGACTTCTAGTAGTAAATGACAGGGAATTAGGTGAAAAAATACACTTTATTCAGAACTCGGCAGGGGCCATATTGAGTCCCTTCGACAGCTGGCTTTTGATAAGAGGGATAAAGACATTGTCTGTCAGAATGGACAGGCACCTTGAAAATGCCGAATATGTGGCTGAATTCCTGAGAAAAAACGATGCGGTGGATAAAATCTATTATCCGGGTTTCAAGGACCATCCAGGTTATGAAATCCACAGGTCTCAAGCTTCAGGAGGTGGTGCGGTCATTTCATTCGTCTTAAAAGAAGGGCTGGATGTAAATAAATTTTTGAAGAATTTAAAACTTATAACATTGGGGGAAAGTTTAGGCGGCGTAGAGTCACTTATATCCCATCCGGCGACTATGACTCATGCTGCAGTACCCTATGAAATAAGACAGGAGATAGGCATAGTGGACAACTTAGTGAGATTGTCTGTAGGACTTGAAAACAAGGATGATATAGTAGAAGATCTAAAAAATGCATTGAAATTCGCAAAATAAGCGGTGATTCTGTGGAGGATTGATGGGAAATGCTGTACTATAATGACATAAAGGAAATGGTGGGAAATACTCCCATGTTAAAATTAAATAATTTCAATGCCAGGGAAAATGTTGGTATATTTGCAAAACTGGAAAATTTTAATCCGGGAGGCAGTATAAAGGATAGAGTAGGGGTGCACATGATAGAAAGTGCAGAAAACAAAGGCATATTGAAAAAGGGATATACTATAGTAGAAGCTACTGCGGGCAACACCGGATTGGGTATTGCGCTGGGAGCGTTGAATAAGGGATACAGAGTTATATTTGTGGTACCCATGAAATTTTCTGTTGAAAAACAGATTCTTATGAAAGCTCTTGGAGCGGAAATAGTGAATACACCTGAAGAAGATGGGATGATCGGTGCTGTAAAAAAAACCGGAGATCTACTTGAGAGTATACCTAATTCCATATCTTTGAGGCAATTTGAAAATGGTGATAACCCCGAGACCCATTATTTAACTACAGGTCCTGAAATATATCTGGACATGGAGGGAAAAATTGATTATCTTGTAGCCGGGGCGGGCAGCGGAGGTACTTTTACAGGAGTTGTAAAATATTTAAAAAACCAGATAAAAAATATGAAATCAGTTCTGGCGGATCCGGAAGGTTCTGTTCTTGGCGGCGGCAGAGAAGATAATTATTCTATTGAGGGAATAGGCAATGATTTTATTCCCGGTACTATGGATATGAGTCTGGTAGACAGAGTGATAAAGGTAAATGATGAAGAAGCTTTTGACATGGTAAGAAAACTTGCCAGGAAAGAGGGCCTTATAGTGGGCTCTTCATCGGGTGCAGCTATGTCTGCGGCATTGAAATTGTCAAGAATTATAGATGGGGGAAATATAGTAGTTATATTTCCTGACAGGGGAGATAGATATTTCAGTAAAAATATTTACAACTAGTTCTTAGAACAAAATTGTAATTTTAGAATATAATGATTAATGACAGTAATCGAAAAAGGAGCAGTATATTTTGAATATATATGTAGTCCGTCCAGGTGATTCCATATGGTCTATATCACGGAGATTTGGCGTTCCCCAGGAAAGGATAATAGCTGTCAATGCTCTGCGCCCTGAGCAAAGCCTGGTGGCGGGGCAATCTCTTGTGATTCCAACTACGGAAAGGGCATATAGAATTGTGCCTGGCGATTCACTCTGGACCATATCTCAAAGGTTCGGAATTTCCGTAAACAGCATAGTTCAGCTGAATGATATATTGAATCCCGAAACTATTTACCCTGGCATGATAATAAGAATACCGGAGAATTCAAAAAATTATGGTGTGATTGAAACTAATGGATTTATACAACCTTCCACTGCTGAAAGAGAAAGAGCCATTGTAAGTGATGTAGGTACGTATTTAACTTATATAACACCATTTAGCCACCATGTGACTGAAAAAGGCGAACTTGTACCTCTAAGGGATGAAACCATAATTGAGATGGGGAGAAATAGCAGAGCTGCACCACTGCTTTCAGTGACAAATATTTCCGGGGCGAATTTTGATACCAATTTGATATCTGGGTTGTTAAACAACGAGAGTATTCAAGATACGTTAATAGACAATATAATCAAAGCAATGGATGAAGGAGAATATTATGGAGCTGTAATAGATTTTGAAAGAATTCCGCCTTCAGATAGGGAAAAATATGATTCGTTTCTTGAGAAGTTGGTGTCAAGGGCCCATCCGCTCGGATATGTAATTGGCACTGCACTGGCACCTAAAACATATGATGTTACCTCGGGTGCATGGCATGGAGCTCATGACTATGCCTCTCATGGAAGGATAGTGGATTTTGTTATAATAATGACCTACGAATGGGGCTGGTCCGGAGGACCACCCATGGCCGTAGCACCACTCAGTGAAGTCAGAAAAGTTATAAATTATGCCGTGAGCGTGATACCATCTAAAAAGATATTGATGGGAATACCCATGTACGGTTATGACTGGACACTTCCATATACTCCGGGTGGTGAATTTGCAGAGAGTATAGGCCATCAGGAAGCTGTAAACAGGGCAAGAAGATATGGTGCGGAGATAAAATTTGATGAGAGGGCACAGTCTCCATACTTCAACTATGTAGATGAAGAGGGCAGGCAGCATGTGGTCTGGTTTGAAGATGCCAGGAGCATACAGGCAAAATACAAATTGGTCAATGAATATGATCTCAGGGGAGTAAGCTATTGGACACTGTCCCAGCCTTTCCCTCAGAACTGGTATATACTAAACAACATGTTTGAGATCACGAAGGTCATACCGGCCGAGTAAGTGATTTTAGGTTCAATGCTCCACCTGAACCTCATTTGACTTTTTGCTGAAATTGGAATATAATTGATAAAATTGATGTAAACATATGATCAAAGAATTGGTAAATCTTGAGGAGGTACCGATGGAAACAAGAGTGGCAATTATTGCAATTATTGCAGAAAGCAGGGAATCTGCAGATCAGATCAATACTCTGCTGCATGAATACGGTTCCTATATTATCGGACGCATGGGACTTCCCTATCGTAAAAGAGGAATCAATATTATTAGTATTGTGGTTGATGCTCCGCAGGACAAAATTAATACTATGGCGGGGAAAATCGGTCGAATTAAGGGAGTTACCGCAAAAACGGTATATTCTAATGTTATGAATTAATAATTAAATCAAACAATATCAGCCTGACGTCAAAATTTTTTTGAGACGAAAGATCGATATAGCTGTTGAATATGAAATAGCCGTATCCGCCAGGATACGGCTATTATTTGTTGATCCAAAATAAATAGAAAAAGGGATGGTATAATTATGGGATTGAACGATACTCCTTCTGCAAACCGTGTACATATCGGATTTTTCGGACGCAGAAACGCAGGCAAGTCCAGCATCGTAAATGCGGTTACAGATCAAGACCTCGCTTTGGTGTCCAATACAAAGGGTACCACTACGGATCCGGTCTATAAGGCAATGGAGCTGCTCCCGCTGGGACCGGTCGTGATAATAGATACTCCAGGTTATGACGATACGGGAAGTCTCGGTAAGCTCCGTGTAAAAAAAGCTAAACAGGTACTCAACAAGACCGATATCGCGGTTTTAGTAACAGATATGACGGAAAGCATGGGAGACTGTGAATATGAGCTGATTGCCCAGTTCAAGCGGAAAGGTATTCCTTACATCGTTGTCCGCAACAAATGTGACTTAGCCGGCAAATTTTCACAGGCTGGATCAAATGAAATATTTACGAGCACTGTTGACAAAACCGGCATATACGAGTTAAAGGAAAAAATTGCTAAAAAAGTTTCCACAGAGGATTCCAAACTGCGCATTGTCGGTGACCTTATCCATCCGAAGGATTTTGTAGTCCTTGTCGTTCCCATTGACAAGTCGGCACCGAAGGGACGTTTGATTCTTCCACAGCAGCAGACCATACGCGATATTCTTGAAGCGGATGCCGCGGCCATAGTCGTAAAGGAAGACGAACTGCGGGCAACACTTGAAGGAATCGGCAGGAAGCCTACCATGGTAATCACGGACAGCCAAGTTTTTGCCAAAGTCTCGGCCAATACCCCACCTGATATTCCGCTGACGTCATTTTCAATCCTGATGGCGAGATACAAGGGGTTTTTGAATACTTCTGTGCGAGGTGTTGCAGCTGTCGAACGGCTGAGGGACGGAGATACGGTGCTTATCGCCGAGGGCTGCACCCACCACAGGCAGTGTGACGATATCGGCACTGTGAAAATACCGAGATGGCTGAAAAATTATACAGGGAAAACTGTCAACATTAAAACCGTTTCCGGAACAGAATATCCCGATGATCTTTCTCCATATTCTCTGATTATTCACTGCGGCGGATGTATGATCACAAAGCGTGAGATGCTCTATCGCATGAAGTGTGCAGAAGATCAGGACATCCCGTTTACTAACTACGGTATAATGATTGCGTATATTCATGGTATATTAAAACGTTGTCTTGGGGTGTTTCCCGATCTGCTTGACGAACTTGAAGATGAAAGTGTATGAACTATTATGGTGAATGACAGAGAAGAGGGGGACGGGCAATGAGGATTCAATTGAATGACGCGAATGACGCATCGGAATTGACCAACTTTTTGAATGATGCCTGTAAAAGGGAACTTTCTGAAATATTGAGGTTTTTTTTGCAGAATGCACAGACGGAAATACTTTCTCTGCTTGCCTGCCGTGCGGAAGAAATCAGGGAAAAATACTATGGACGGAAAATATATTTTCGCGGTCTTATAGAGTTTTCAAGTTTCTGTAAAAACAACTGCTATTACTGTGGTATCCGAAGAGGTAATTTTAATGCGCGCAGATACAGACTTTCAGACGAGGAAATCCTAAACTGCTGTACAATCGGATACAGGCTTGGGTATCGGACTTTTGTACTTCAAAGCGGCGAGGATGTATATTATACCGATGAACGGTTATGCCGTATTGTCTCGGCCATCAAGACCAGTTTTCCTGACAGTGCTGTTACACTTTCACTTGGAGAAAGAAGCCGAGACTCATATAGACGGCTTTTTGACGCCGGTGCGGATCGATATCTTCTGCGGCACGAAACTGCCGACGAAACACATTACAGAAAGCTTCATCCACCTGAACTGAGTCTCGAAAACCGCATGCAGTGTCTGTATAATCTCAAGGAGATAGGTTATCAGGTCGGATCTGGATTTATGGTGGATTCACCTTATCAGACATATGACACACTGGCTGAGGATTTTATATTTCTTCGAGATTTACAGCCTCATATGGTAGGAATAGGCCCGTTTATTCCGCATAAGGACACTAAGTTTGCAAATTATTATAAACCTTCGTCAAGGCGGACAGTGATATTACTCTCGCTTTTAAGGTTTCTGTTACCGAAATCGCTGCTTCCTGCAACGACTGCACTTGGTACCATTGACCCAATCGGCAGGGAGAAAGGCTTCAAGGCAAGTGCCAATGTGGTTATGCCAAACCTTTCTCCGATAGAGCACCGCAGAGATTACTCTCTCTATGACAATAAAATCTGTATGGGCGAGGAATCAGCGGAGTGCTTCCACTGTATTGCCGGTCGTATACAGGCCGCCGGTTTTGTCCCCGATTTCTCAAAGGGAGATCATTTTGACTGGCAGATGGAAGCGCCGAACGATGCTTTCCGCTCTACGGT
Organism: uncultured Clostridium sp.; assembly: GCA_903789665.1. Classification (GTDB taxonomy): domain Bacteria; phylum Bacillota; class Clostridia; order Clostridiales; family Clostridiaceae; genus Clostridium_B; species Clostridium_B lapidicellarium. The sequence goes on along the minus strand of CAIFEX010000003.1, from coordinate 54,870 downwards.
GAATAAATGATTAAGTTGGCTGGATGATAATTTCAGTACAGAAAAAATTATGCAGGAGGTGGAAAAATGATTAAGTTAGCTGTATACGGAAAAGGTGGTATCGGGAAATCGACCACGGTTTCAAATCTGGCAGCTGCGATGGCAGAAAGGGGACTCCGGGTCATGCAGATTGGCTGCGATCCGAAGGCGGATTCAACTGCGATTCTTCACGGTGGCACAAAAATACCCACTATACTGGAGCTCGTGAGAAAATATAACAATGATTTTGCACTGGAGGATATGGTATGTATGGGCTTTGGAGGAGTAATCTGTGTCGAGACAGGTGGACCCTTGCCGGGGCGGGGCTGCGCAGGGCGCGGTATTATTGCCGCACTTGGGAAGCTCACCCAGAAGGGTGCGTATGAAACATATAAACCAGATGTTGTAATGTATGATGTACTTGGAGACGTGGTCTGCGGCGGATTTTCCATGCCCATGCGCAGTGGCTATGCCGACAGTGTGTTTATTATAACGTCCGGGGAAAACATGTCAATTTATGCGGCGGCCAATATTGCTATGGCGGTGGAAGATTTTAAAGGCCGTGGTTATGCTTCTCTCGGCGGGTTGATCTTAAACCGCCGGAATGTAAAAAATGAGGAGGAAAAGGTCAAAGAACTGGCAGCTGATTTCCACACGGAGATCACCGGAACGCTTGACTTGAGCGAGACCGTCCGAGAGGCGGAATTGCTGAAGAAAACAGTTATAGAGGCTTTTCCGGACAGTGAAATGGCTTCTCAATACCGCAGCATCTCCAAGAATATACTTCATATGCATATGAAAGGGAGAAAGAATGTGCTGAAAAAAATCAGTGGAAAGGCAGATATGGGTGGAGAGGAAACCTGTATATGCGATGCAAAATTTCCGTCACCATTTCCCTCAGGGCTGGAATACAACGCACCGGCCAGAGGACCGTGGAATATTGTACATACGGGGATGCTGATACCGCAGTCGCATCAGGTGTTTGTCTGTGCCGAGGGATGCCTGCGCGGAGTCATTCTCACCGCGGCGGAGATGAATACCATGGACAGAATATCCTGGGTTTCGGTTTGTGAAAATGGCCTTCTGGACGGTAGTATGGAACAGGATATTGCCGATGGTACAGCCGATATCCTGAATAAAATGGATACTCTCCCGCCGGCTGTGCTTGTGTTTATCAGCTGTATCCATCTTTTTACAGGATGTGATTTCAAGGCAGCTCTAACTGACCTGCGCACGCATTTTCCAGGCGTTGATTTTATTGAGTGCTATATGACGCCTACAATGCGCAAGAGCGGACTAACAATGGATCAAATTATGCGACGCCAGCTGTACAGTGTATTGAGACCGGTGCGGAAAAATAAAAAATATGTCAATATAATCGGAAATGATAGGCCCACCGACGAATCAAGTGAATTTATTTCCTTAATACGCAGTGCGGGATTTAAGATCAGGGACATCACATTTTGTAAAACTTATGAAGACTATTTGAAAATGGCGGAAAGCGCTGTCAATATTACCTATCTTCCCGCTGCGTTTGCTGCTGGTGAGGAACTCCGTAGAAGGCTTGGCCAGGATCATCTGTATTTACCGCTGAGCTATTCGTATAGTGAAATCATGGAAAATTATAGAAAGCTTGCAAATGTGCTTGAAATTAAGATGCCGGATTTTTCAGATGCTATGGACAGGGCGGACGGAGCACTTGAAGACGCACGGCGTATTATTGGAAATATGCCTGTTGATATTGACTACACCTCTACACCGCGTCCGCTCGGATTGGCCCGTCTGCTTATGGAGCACGGTTTTGTGGTAAAAAAAGTTTATGCGGACAGTTTCCTTGATGAGGACGAACAGGATTTTATATGGCTGAAAGAAAATGAACCGAAACTTGTGCTGTCCTCGACGGTACACCCGAAAATGCGGTTTGCCGCCCACGGAATTCATGACAGAGAGGTATTGGCAATCGGCCAGAAAGCCGCGTATTTCAATAAGACAGGTCATTTTGTAAATATTGTTGCAGGTGGTGGAATGTACGGCTTTGATGGGATCGTCCGTCTTGCTGAAATGATGACTGATGCATATCTGCATGAAAAGGATACGAAGACAGTTATCCAATATAAAGGATTGGGGTGTGAGAGCTGCTTATGAGACAGACAGCAAGAATTATATCAATTTATACGGCAGACATTTCGGGTGTATGCTCCGCTCTCTTTGAACTAGGCGGCATGACTGTAATTCATGATGCGTCAGGCTGCAATTCCACATACACGACACATGATGAGCCGAGGTGGTACGATTTGGACAGCATGGTTTATATATCCGCATTGACGGAGACGGAAGCTATTCTAGGTGACGATGACAGGCTGATCGGCGACATTGTGAATACGGCAGGTGAACTCTCGCCGAGGTTCATTGCCATATGCGGTTCCCCGGTGGCAATGATGATCGGGACAGATTTTAAGGCAATTGCCAAGGTGGTCGGTGAAAAGACCGGTATTCCGGCCTTCAGCGTGAGTACAAACGGCATGCACTCCTATCTTTCCGGCGTTTCCCGTGCACTGGAGGCTGTCGTAAAACATTTTTGCCGCAGAGATACTGTCAGGTCGAAAGATCTCTCTGCAAATATCATCGGGGCAACACCACTGGATTTCTCTGTCAACGGCAGCGTGGAATCCATCAAACGGTGGCTCGCCGAAAGTGGATTTCGGATTGTATCCTGTATGGCGATGGGCAGCGATTTGGATCATATCAGCATGGCAGGCAGCGCACATGTCAATCTTGTTGTGTCATACAGCGGTCTTGCGGCTGCAAAAGTGTTGCAAAAACAGTTTGGTACTCCATATGTCGCCGGTGTCCCGTTTGGAATCGGGTTTGCCGACATTCTCGCCCGTGCGCTCAGAAGTGCTGCAAAGAGTGGGAAAAGCAGCATGCCCTGTGCGGATCGGCGAAATGTATCAGGTGGTGAACTGGCAGTTGTCGGAGAAAGTATATCCGCCGGATCGCTTGCACGTGCAGTCGAGGCAGAATCCGGCAGGTTGGTCAGGGTACTCTGCCCGCTGGAAACAACGGGAGAGCTGACGGCAGAAGGTGACATTCTTATTCCGGACGAAGACAGTGCAGCAAGACAGTTTACTCTGGCCGGCGGTGTCATAGCGGATCCGCTTTATAAGCCTATATGTCCGAACGGCGTGCCGTTTTACAGTCTGCCTCATGAGGCGTTTTCCGGAAGGTGCTACCGGAAGCGGATACCGAATTTGATCAATAGAAAACTGAAACTGGAGGGAGCGATATGATAAAGATAGCTGTTTATGGAAAAGGCGGAATAGGGAAATCAACGATTACGAGCAATCTAAGCGCTGCATTTGCTTCTCTTGGGAAAAGGGTAATCCAGATCGGCTGCGATCCTAAAGCAGATTCTACGCTCAACCTGCTTGCCGGGAATCGGGTCATGCCAGTTATGAATTATTTGCGGGAATTCGACCATGAGCCGGATCGTCTAGATGAAGTTACCAAGGAAGGCTTTGGACATGTCTTGTGCATCGAAACCGGCGGACCGACTCCTGGACTCGGATGTGCGGGTCGGGGAATCATTACCACATTCAGCCTTCTAAACGATCTGGATCTTTTTGAAAAATACCGTCCCGATGTTGTCCTTTACGACGTACTTGGAGATGTTGTCTGTGGAGGATTTGCCGCACCGATACGGGAAGCGTATGCATCAGAAGTACTGATCGTCACTTCCGGAGAAAAGATGGCACTTTATGCTGCAAACAACATCAATACCGCTGTCCATAATTTTGCTGATCGCAGTTATGCAAAAGTGCGCGGTATCGTATTTAACCGCAGAAATGTGGATCATGAGGAAGAAAAGGTTCGGGAATTTGCCTTAAATGCCGGTTTGCCGATTGTTGCGGATATTCCGAGAAGTGACGACATTATCCGATATGAAGATATGGGGAAAACCGTCGTAGAAGGGGATGCTTCACTGTCTGTAAGCTGCAAATTTTTTGATCTGGCAGAATTGTTGCTTGGGGATGAAGAAAATGATGAATAGGGCCTATTACATAAGTGCTGAAGAACTGGCACACCGCGGGCGTTCCAATATACCGAGTGAGCTGCTCTCGTCTGCACACCTGATTTACAGCTCACCTGCAACACTGGCGTTCAATTCTCCAGGTGCACAGGGCTTCGGTGTCAAACGTGCCGGATTGACTGTTCCAGGTTCCGTGATGCTGCTTATTTCACCGGGCTGCTGTGGAAGAAACACGGCGGCACTCAGCAAAGAGGGCTACAATGAACGATTTTTTTACATGATGATGGATGAAACTGATATTGTCACAGGCCGGCATCTGACCAAAATTCCTGATGCTGTCAGGGAGATCTGCGAGGCATGCGATACGGCACCGACAGCCGTTATGATCTGTATTACCTGTGTTGATGCACTGCTTGGAACGGATATGAAACGTGTATGTAAAAAGGCATCAGAGTATGCGGGAGTTCCCGTGATTCCCTGTTATATGTATGCGCTGACGCGGGAAGGGCGTCTGCCGCCCATGGTTGCGGTGCGCCGGTCGATTTATTCCCTGCTGAAACCTGCCTCTAAAAAACCGGATGCAGTGAATATACTCGGATATTTTTCACCGCTGAGAGATGACTGTGAGCTGTATTCCTTACTAAGACAGGCTGGCGTGCGTAAGATCCGCGAAATTTCCCGATGCCTGGATTTTGGTGAATATTTGAAGATGTCGCAGGCAAACTTCAATCTTGTACTGAACCAGGAGGCGAGATATGCCGCTCTGGATATGGAGAAAAAGCTGAAAATTCCGAGCATTGAACTGACGAGGATGTATCAGCTGGACAAAATACGTAATCAGTATCATCTTTTTGGGCAGGCCCTGGGTGTGACTTTTGATGATCAAAAATATTACGATATGGCGTCTGCCTCAGTTGAAAAATTTCACAAAAATCACGGTGATGTCACCTTTGCAGTGGGTGAATGGACAAATGCTGATCCGTTCGAGCTGTCGCTGGCATTGATCCGATATGGATTCGCGGTTTCTGAAATCTACGGAACTGTGGGTGACATGAATTTTTCCTACATCAAAAAAATTGCACGGCTTAGTCCGAAGACTAAAATTTATTCCAATCTCTCCCCGACCATGCTCTGTTACGATGTATGCGATTCGAACGTAAATGCCTTTATCGGCAAAGATGCTGCCTATTATCATCCGGGATGTGCCGGAATCTGCTGGAATGAGGAACTCCAGCCCTTCGGATATGCCGGCGTAACGGGACTTTTTGAAGCGCTGGATACGGCGCTTGGTAAGGAGGGAGATTGAATGACTACTGTGATCAAATATCTGTCGCCGTTTGCACCCGATATATCCGGTGCTGTATCGGTGCTCTTCGAACTGGGAGGTCTTATTGTAATCTGTGATGCGGGTGGATGCACCGGCAATGTGTGCGGCTTTGATGAGCCGCGCTGGTTTCAGAAAAAAAGTGCTATTTTCAGTGCAGGGCTGCGTGATATGGATGCTATACTAGGATGCGACGAACGGTTGATTTCCAAACTGCAGGACGCCGTGTCAAAGACGGATGCAGCGTTTACGGCGATTATCGGAACACCTGTGCCGGCGGTCATAGGAACAGATTTCCGCGCACTTAAGCATATGGCCGAAAAAAGAACCGGGCTTCCGGCTTTAACCGTTGAGACAAGTGGGACTGGCTTATACGATGAGGGTGAAGAGAATGCTATGCTGGCACTTTTTCAGAATTTTGCCACGGAGGCTTTTCCGGTGAAACGTGGTACTGTAGGTGTGCTGGGGGTGACACCACTTGAATTTTCCAACCTTCGTGCGGGTGACATTATGGCCGCAGCGGTGGAGCACAGCGGTCTTGGCAGGGCTGTTTGCTATGGAATGGGCAGCGGTCTTGACAGTGTACAGCATGCCTCTGCCGCAGAGAAAAACTTGGTTGTCTCTCCTGCCGGCCTTAAAACCGCAGAATATCTGGAAACAACTTTCGGGACACCTTATATCATAGATTGTCCTCTCATTTCAGAAGATCTGAATAGAAAATTAACGGGACTTGCAGGAAAACGGGTGCTTGTGATCCATCAGCAAGTGCTGGCAAACTCGGTGCGCAATAGAATACTTGCTGGTACCGATGCCGACGTGGCAGTTGCATCGTGGTTCATGCTGAAAAACGATCTTAAACAGGAGGGTGACTTCAGACTCACGGATGAGCTTCGGTTCGCTGCTGCTGTTGAAGACGGCGGCTATGACGTGATTATAGGTGACAGTTTTTTGAAACGTGCACTCAGGCACTATCATGGCCAATTTATTGATTTTCCACATTTCGCGGTATCTGGCAGACTGGAAGAATGAACTGTATAAAGGATAGTTTGGTAAAGGAAGGGAAGGGAGTGAATTGATAAAAATGTCTTCTTTGATTATCAGAGTTTATGGTATTGTTCAGGGTGTGGGTTTCCGGCCGTTTATAAGCAGAATTGCCGATCGGTTCGGCATCAAGGGAGGTGTGGCCAACAAGGGATCTTATGTTGAAGTGCATGCACAGGGGACGGACAAAGCACTCCATGCGTTTTTGGAGGCACTGCAAAATGAATCCCCGGAGAGATCGGTAATTTTGAAGATAGATGTGAACAAGACTGATGAAAAGGCTGCGGAGAGCTTTAAAATCGTTGAAAGTGAAAAAGAATCAGGGGATATTTTCATTTCACCGGACATTGCCACATGCGATAAGTGCAAGCGGGAGCTTTTTGACAGAAATAACCGGCGTTACCTGCACCCGTTTATCAATTGCACTGCCTGTGGCCCGAGACTTACTATCCTCGATTCAATGCCATACGACCGTGTCCGCACGAGTATGGGAGAATTTCCGATGTGCCCTGCCTGTGAATATGAATACACCCATGCCGAAACCAGAAGGTACGATGCTCAGCCGGTTTGCTGCAATGACTGCGGTCCTCAGGTGTATCTGCTTGGTCGCTTGGAGCGTGGTGCAGATGCAATTACTTATACAAGACGTGCCATAATGGATGGAAAAATTGCAGCGGTAAAGGGAATTGGCGGTTTTCATCTCTGCTGTGACGCATCAAATAAAAAGGCCGTTGATCGTCTGCGCACCTTAAAAAACAGACCGATGAAGCCATTTGCGGTTATGCTGCGTGATCTGGACACGGTAAAACGCGAGTGTGTGATTCTCCCTGGACAGGAGAAAATACTGGATGGCCCCCAAAAGCCAATTATTCTTTTAAAAAAAAGGCTGGTTAGCCGTCTTTGCACTCAGATTGCTCCCGACAACCCGATGGTTGGAGTTATGCTGCCTTATGCACCGATACAGATGCTTCTATTTGATTATGATGACGATGTGCAAATGACGGACTGTCTGGTAATGACAAGCGGAAATGTATCAGGTGCACCGATCTGTAGAAACGACGAGGATGTCTTGCACGAGATCTCCGGATTCTGCGATGTGGTTTTGTCGCACGATCGAAAAATCCGTATGAGGGTCGACGACTCCGTTATGGATTTTTTACAGGGAAAACCCTATATGATCCGGAGGTCGCGCGGATACGCACCACTGCCATTTATGCTCTCCGGTGATTTTCATGGACAGGTTCTTGGCATCGGCGGCGAACTGAAAAATACATTCTGCATCGGAAAAAACAAACTGTTTTATCCGTCCCCCTATGTTGGGGATATGGTGGATATACGCACCGTCTGTGCTCTGCGCGAATCTATTGAAAGGATGGAAACGCTGCTTGAAGCAAAGCCGCAGATCGTAGCGTGTGATATGCATCCTAGATACAACACAACGGCCGTTGCAGAAGAACTTGGCCTGCCAGTTATGAAGATACAGCATCATTATGCTCATATTGTTTCATGTATGGCGGAAAATGATTATGCAGACGATGTGATTGGAGTTTCTTTCGATGGCACTGGCTATGGGACCGACGGAACCATCTGGGGAGGCGAGTTTTTAAAGTCGTCTTATGGAGAGTTCGAACGGCTTGGCAGTATCCGCCCGTTTTTACAGATCGGAGGTGATGCCTCGGCGCGGGAGGGCTGGCGTATTGCTGTCTCGATGATTTATGCCCTGTATCGAGATAAAGCTGCCGATGTTATATCCGCACTTGGTTTGTGTAGCCAGAATATGATGCATGTGCAGATGACTATGGTGGATAAGAAGATCAATAGTGTCGTTTCAACCAGCACCGGAAGGCTTTTCGATGCGGTCAGTGCGATTCTCGGCGTGAGGAAGGTCTCGACGTTTGAGGGCGAGGCGTCAATGGCTCTCCAGTTTGCCGCTGAGACTTACTGCGAACGGCATCCGGATATCTCGAAAAAAGTTTTTGGTGCGGCCGATCGAATACTGGTTTCCGGGAAAAATAGGTTTGTACTTTGTACGGATGAGCTGGTGAAATATCTGACAGATTCAGTGCTTTCGGGCGGAGACACCCAAGAACTCGCCTATATTTTTCATGACGTCCTCGCGGAAATGATTGCGGCGGGCTGTGAAAAGGCCAGAACTGTAACAGGGCTCGATGTGTGTGCGCTCAGCGGCGGGGTTTTTCAGAACCGGCTCCTCACTGAAATGTGTGTCTCACGGCTGAGGAAACGTGGGTTTACTGTGCTGCTTCACAGTCTTATCCCTCCGAATGACGGAGGAATTTCACTTGGTCAGGCAGTTGCTGCCATGTATCGTTTGAATCAATAGACTATATATTAATTGGAGGTATGAATTATGTGTGTAGGAATATCAGCAAAGGTTGTCAACATCGATGAAGGTACGGCGGTTATTGATATGTCCGGGGCCAAAAGGAAGGTATCGGTAGACCTGATCGAGGATCTCGATCCCGGCGATTATGTTATGGTCCATGCAGGAATGGCTATTGCCAAAATTACCGACAGCGATGCTGATGAAACCAATAAAATTATGGAGACACTTTAATGGGAAATCAGAATATATCCGCAAGGGAAATTATTGAATCTTATGATGGACGGCACATTCGCATTATGGAAGTATGCGGCACGCATACCCATGAAATTTTCAGGCTGGGTATCCGGAAAATCCTGCCCGAGGCTGTTGAATTGATCTCCGGTCCCGGATGTCCGGTCTGTGTTACGCCGGTCAGCTTTATCGACGAGGCTGTCATGCTCGCACTCGATCATGGCAATGTCATCTGTACTTTTGGCGACTTAATTCGTGTTCCCGGATCAAAGATGAGTCTGGCCGGAGCCAGGCCGAAGGGTGCGGCGATTAAGATGGTATATTCTCCGCTTGATGCCGTTGAATATGCGGAGAAAAACCCAGATAAAAATATTGTTTTTCTAGCGGTGGGATTTGAAACCACGGTGCCGGCGGCGTGTCTCGCTGTCAAAAAGGCCAAAATGGCTGGCCTCAAAAATTTCACTATCCTAGGGGCCAACAAAACTATGCCGAACGCTTACAAGGCGCTGAAGGACAGTGCTGATGCATTTCTCTATCCAGGGCATGTCAATGCTATTTCCGGAACATACGTCTGTGAACAGCTTGTTAAAAAGGGAATCTCCGGCGTTGTGACGGGATTTACCGCAAGTGAGCTGCTCACCGCACTTGCTGTCGTGATCAGGTTGACACAAGGTGGAAAGCCATTTTTCCGGAACTGTTATCCAAGAGTCGTAAAGCCCGAAGGCAATGTACTTGCTCAGAATCTTATAAATGAAGTCATGGAGCCATGTGACGCCGAATGGCGGGGACTTGGGATGATAAAGGGTTCCGGGCTCAAGCTCCGGACGGTATACAGTGATTTTGACGCGAGACTTCGGTTCAGCCTACCGAAGGTTACTGGCAGGAGCAACCCTGCATGCCGCTGCGGTGATGTGCTTCAGGGAAAATGCAGGCCGCCGGACTGCAAAATGTTCGGAACTGGCTGTACACCGCAGCATCCGGTGGGTGCTTGCATGGTGTCCAACGAGGGTGCATGTTCAGCCTATTATCATTATGGAGGAGATTTCAATGTATAAAACAGTTATGTTAGCTCATGGTGCGGGCGGAAAGCAGACGTCGGAGCTGATTGATCAGGTATTCAAAGCTCATTTTTCTAATCCGGACCTGACTGCGGATGATGCAGCGGTCCTATCAATTGCGGGGGGGAAGATTGCTTTTACTACGGACGGTTTTATTGTTTCTCCCTATGAGTTCCCGGGCGGAAATATCGGAAAACTCAGCATATGCGGAACAGTCAACGATTTGTCATGCATGGGTGCAAAACCGCTTTATCTATCCTGTGCTTTTGTGATTGAAGAGGGATTTCCCATGGAAAAACTGGAACAGATTGCAGCAGCTATGGAAAAGACGGCAAAGGAAGCCGGCGTAAGGATTGTGGCTGGTGATACCAAGGTGACAGGAAAAGGTCAGGTGGACAATATTTTTATTACCACTACTGGAATCGGTCAGATAATGGCAGGTGCAAATACTTCCGGAAAGCTGGCCCGTCCAGGTGACGCCGTTATAGTGACCGGCGATGTCGGGCGGCACGGCTGTGCGGTTCTGCTTGCCAGAAATGAGTTTGGTATTGATGCAGATATCACGAGTGATTGTGCACCGCTGTGGGATACGGTTAAACAAATGTTCAATACCACCAAAAATATTCACGTTATCCGTGACGCCACACGGGGCGGTGTCGGTACGGTACTGTATGAAATTGCAGGACAGAGCGGTGTTGGAATCTGTCTGGATGCCGAAAAGATCCCGGTGGCCGGAGAGGTGTCCGGCATCTGCAGTATGCTCGGACTGGAACCTCTGTATCTGGCCTGTGAAGGCAGGCTTGTAGTATTTACACCAAAGGAAGAAGCTCAGTCGGTCATAAAAACACTTCACGAATGCCCTTATTCAAGAAATGCCGCAGTCATAGGTGAGGTTACCTCTGACATGCCTGGCAAGGTGATTATGAAAACTGCAATTGGCTCACAGACGCTTCTTCCCCAGCCGGGTGGAGAACTATTGCCTCGCATTTGCTGACATAATATAAAATAATGAATTTCAACAAATAAATCTAAAAAGTTATACCGTCCGACTAGGTAAAAGTTTTAATATTTTATTTTGATAATTTTATGGGAATATAAAGCTGACACTTATATTCTCATATTTATGAGAAAGTTTTTCCGACTTGACCCCCTAATATTGTAGATTATGCAGCAAATGCTTTAATACTCACATTTTTATTCATAAATGCCTCGTAAAATTTAGCAGGTGCCATATATTTAATACTGCCGTGTATACGTCGGTTATTATAATAATCCATGTATTGTCCAATACAAGTATAAGCTTCCTTAAAACTATGGAACTCGTTCCTGCTGTAACATTCATCTTCTAAAATTGAATGGAAAGATTCTATGTGTGCATTCATATTTGGAGTCTTAACGGGTATTCTCTGGTGTATAATTTCTAGTGCATCACATAATTCTTTAAACTTGTGTGCTATAAACTGCGGACCATTGTCCGTCCTAATTTTAGGTAAATTTTTAGTTCCTGAAAGTCCACGCTTTTTAAGACTGTTTTTAAGTACATTACAGGCATTTTCAGCAGTACAGGAAAGTCCTAAATAATATTCTATAGCAGTTCTATCAAATACATCTATGATAGTCAGCTGAAAGAAAAATTTATCTTGTCCGTATATATAACCATATTTTATATCCATTTCCCACAGTTCATTTGGAGCTGAAACATTTTCTCTCCTTGCCAGGTGCCTTGGGTGTCTCTGTGAAATAACTCTCTGAGGCCTTAATATATCAAGTTCATGGCAAAGCCTGTATACTTTTTTGTAATTTATAATTAGGTTGTGCTCTTCTCTCAGGCATACAGTTAATTTCTTATATCCATAGGGAAATCCATCCCCGCAAATTGAATCACAGAGCCATTCTTTTATCTGGTAATCAGATATTTTCTCACCAATATTGTTATAGGAGTAACCGGGAACTGGTCTTCCTGAAGTTTTATGGATATCACTCTTATTTAAGCCCTTGTCTGCTCTCTTTATAAATTCATAGTAAGTGGACTGTGATAGACCGACAAAGTAAAGGACTCTGGCTGCTTTATATCCAGCATCTATCCACCTTTTTGCTATGGAAACTCTGTCGGTTATCTGGGGTTTGATTTACTCCTGAGTTCTCTTAGAATCGAAAGCTCAAGTTCTTTATCTGCAACAATTTTTTTTAATCTATCATTTTCAGTACTTATGGATTTCAGCCTGTTTTCAATCTCTTTTAACCTGCTGTCCTTGTTTCTTGGAAGTGGACTTACTGATCCTCTCTTTTTGCTGGCCTTCACCCATCCATAGACAGTATCTCGTGAGATATCATGGCGTCTTGCAACTATAGAAGCATTTCCAATTTCCCTGCATTCATTTAAAATTTCTTCTTTAAAGCTATCATCATATTTGGATCTTCTCATATCAATTCAACCCCTTATTCTTATTTTACATCTTATACACTTTTTCTCCAATTATATTAAGGTGCTATATAGATGAATTTGTAAGACTAAATTAGACTGCTTTGTGGATAAGGGTCTATTTTACTTTTTCAATTAAAGAAACTTGCTTACTTGGAAGGGAGCATTTTATTAATTATATAACAAGGTTAAAAAGGTATATAATTGAGGTAAATAATTTTTAATTGGGGGATGAGTTACAACATGAACCGCAGAGGAAAAAAGATAGTATTAAGTATTATTCTTGCATCTTTAGTTTTAATTACAACGTTACCAACTAGCGTAGTCAAAGCATCTCAATGGAAAGTAACTAGAACAGGTGGTTCTGACAGATATGAAACAGCTTTTAAGGTTGCAGCAGCGAACTGGACAAATGGTAGTGATATAACGTAGTACTGGTATCAGGTGAAGATTATGCAGATGCCGTTAGTTCTTCTGTGTTGGCCAGGAAATTGAATGCACCGATAATCTTGACTGAGTCAAATTTACTTAGTTCAGATGCCCAGGCAGCACTTAATGCATTAAAGCCTAAAAAAATATATATAATTGGTGGAAATACTTCAATTTCTCAAAATATAAGGGATAACCTAAAGGGAAAGTATATTTTGACAGAATTGAAAGGAAATAATAGGTATGAAACTAATAAGGCAGTAGCTGATGAACTGGTTAAATCGGGAATTTATGCCAGTAATGTGTTGGTTGTCGGTGGAGAAGGATTCTCAGATGCCCTTTCAGTAGCATCAATAGCAGCCGCCAAAGGCCGGATACTTCTATTAGCAAACAACAATTCAAACCAACCGGCAATTGATTTTATAAAAGCAAACAATTCAAAAGCTATAGTTGTTGGAACTACAAATGTAATAAGTAATGATATTTATAATGCTATGGGAGCAACTTCAATGATAAATGGAGGAACAGATAGGTTTGACACTAATTTAAAGGTATTGAAAATATTTAGGGATGATTTGAAATATGATAAAGTATACATTGCTAGTGCAAGTGCAACAGCCCCAGATAATATGTATGCAGATGCATTGGTAGCTTCAGCTGCAGCGGGAAAATATTCAGCACCTCTTGTATTAATAGATAAAGATCCTTCAGGTTCAGATAATAATCTAAATGCTACGGATAATGCGATAGATTATATTAAAAATCATGTTAAGGCAAGTACGGACATGGAGTTAATTGGCAGTATAGGAGTTGTTTCAAGAGCCACCGAAGATGCAATAAATACTTATACCATACCAATAAGAAATTGAAATTAACTTAGAAGTATAAAAATAAAATGGTTAAAGATGGTGAATTAATATGACTGTAAACAATGAATTTAAAAATCAAAATCATACAAATGATTCGTTTAATATTAGCATTAATATTAATTATAATATAATTGTTGATAATAATATAAAAGGCATTGATACTAATATTATTGAAGCCACAAAGCAGGCAATTTTTTATACTGATTGCTATTTTGCTAAATTGCAACATTATAATAGGTATATAAAGAACAATGATGTATTTATTTTCAATGTTAAGAAAATAAGTGAAAATAGTTGGGAAGTTGATTTCAAAGAAAAAAAATCAGAAACAAAATCATATGATACCAATGGATATAGTTTTGCAATTGTAAAAAAGCAAAATTCCGGAAAATATGTAGGTGATATACCCCATTCAAGTACAAATATAGGTATTAGCTTTTAACAATTAAAAGTTTGTAAATAGACCTTGATAAAAATTTTTTGTATAAAATGTTTTAAAGTGTAATTTTTTCTAGAATTATTTTTATAAGAGGGTCCTCTTTTAAAGAGGGGAATGGTTTATGTGAAAAAGTTTTTTAAGAAAAAGAATTTTTCGATTACTTTAGTTTTATTATTTAGTTTTATTATTTATTTTTATAACAGCTTTTAGTTTTGTTGGTACTAAAACTAAAGTATATGCGAAATATTCTCCTGAAGAAAAAATATCAATTAAAAGTACTAGTGGAGCTGTATCCAATAATGGATATGTAATTGTTCATCCTGTACCTGCTAATTGGAGTCCTTTGACAGCCACGAATGAGGAACTTGCATACTATGGATATCCTCAACGTCCCACAAATAAAGATAAAATGAAGCAATGGGAAAAAATTGTTTCTACTAAATGGGTAAAACCAAGCTTAACAAAAACAAATATTAAACACAATATTATTAAAAAATCTACCAATAATATAAATAGTACAAGCGCTACTTCTAATAATTGGGCTGGATATGTAAGAAACGATGAATGTGTTGATGCAGCAGGTTCATGGCGTGTTCCTTCAGTAAGTGCTCCTGGATATTTACCTGCGTATTCCTCACAGTGGACAGGATTAGGTGGATTTGGTGAAGGACCTCTTGTTCAAACTGGTACAGAGTCTTCTATAAATGCTACTGAAATCAACTATTATCCATGGTATGAGTTAATTGGTACAAGCTATTATACAGATTATGAAATTAAAATAGACAACATACCTTGCAAAGCTGGGGACCAATTTTATTGTACTATAGGTATATCTAGGATTCCATTTGATGGCTCCATGGATGTATACTTTTATGTGTCCAATTCTACACAATCTGTTTCTACATCATTTGATGTAGAAATAAATATACCTAGCAATATGCCTAATTCAGCAGAATGGATAACAGAACGCCCCACAATAAATGGAGAACTTGGTAATTACCCTATGACATTTGACGTCCCTACAGGTGAAAGAGGTGTACCTTTTAGGGAATGTAGTTATACACTTAGATCTGAGTCGAATTCTCAATTGGCAGAGGATTCTGATTCTAATATGTATAAAGTTATGATGCAAGGTAACAACACTATAGCTACTCCACTTTTGTTAGATGATGGAGAGTTTTTTGCCAGACGGGATGGATTTAACTAAATATAGGGTAACTATATAAAAAATGAACGACCATTTGGAGTGTATTTTGACACTTTAAGATGGCCGTGTTTTAGGTTCATGCTCTAAATCCGGCTTTCTATTTGTATTTTTATGAATTAGAAATTCAATACTAGATTTTTTTATCCCTTTCTTCAAACGTGAAATCTGGCATATAGAAAGTCTCAGGAATCCTGTAATAAATATATAGGGGATACTGCTTATAGATTCATCGGTCATAGTTCCAAGCAGTAACAGGGCCGGGAAAGTGATCTAGATTCCCATACTTAAAACTGCAAATGAAGTTATAGGCAAATCCATGACGGCCAATATAATTGCAGTGGGGGCCATAAACAGCGTACTGAATATTGCTTCAAAGAAATCTCTGGAAGCTGCCGTGCTGAATAGGGTTCCCAGGGGAACGGAAGATTTGAACAAGCGTGCCTTGGAAGCAGGGTATAAACTGGTTGAAAATTTCAGCTCTTTAAACAAAAGTTGTAAGTTAGTAGGATAGTTTTTAATGGAAAATCATGATTTTTAATACTGCAATTTTAATCAATAAGCACAATACGACTATTGGAAGCAATTTACAATAGCCCTATTGTGCTAACAATTTATAAAGACAGTTCTAAGATTTATGTAAATCAAACCTAGGTACGTTATTTTTCTTATTTTTAATAATTCTTTGCTTCTTCCCTTGTCATCCAAAAATGGATGCCCGTAGTGGAATCTTTCCATCGGTCTTCATCAAAATTCTTTACTTCTACCCATTCACCTACACGATAAACAAAATTTTCATCTACCAAAGACCAAGCTTCTTTGTAAATTTCTTTATAGTCCAAACTTTTGATTGTAAGGACTTTTGCTTTGCTGCAGCGGCAAGAAGGCAATGTAGCCGAAGTTCGCTTTGCATCTGCCGGTATTAGAAGCTGTACCAAACAATCATTAAAACATTTTTTATATCCCAAAAAGGCACCTTTTTCCGGACAGTGTAGACGAAACCACTTTGTATTCTTGTTGGAAACGATATTATTCAATTTAGCATATTCTAATACCGCACCGTATAAATTTGCATCTTCGATATTACAGCTTGTCATATCTGCATACCGAAGTGCTGCACATTTTAAATTTGCATGCCGAAAGTTTGTTTTACGTACAGTGCATTCATCAAATAAAGCATTGAAAACACTGCTGTATTCTAGATTTGCTTCGTCAAACCTGATTCTATGAAATGCACTGAAAGAAAAATCAATATTAGATAAATCCCATTTTGTGAGATCCATGTCAAAAAGCTCTATTTCTTTTAAAACGAGTCTTTCTTTGGGTTTTCTAGCTTTCAATATGCTTTTAAATTCTTCTTGTGATAATCTGTGCATGAGATTTTCCCCCTTTATTTTTTGCAGGCATACATCTGGATAAAGTCTATACCTGCCCTATTGCAGTCATGCTGAAGACAGGATACCTAAAATTCTATTTAAAATTATCATATCATATTCTATTAAGTGTATAAATCAATATTTTGAATGTATACAAAATTTAAGAGTGAAAAGAGCAAAAGAACTTCTTTTAAATACAGACTTAACGATTTTATAAATTTCTCAAATTGCAGGTTATGAGTATAATTCGTCATTTACTAAAGTGTTTAAAAACTTAGAAAAAAATATCACCTGTGGAGTTTGGAAAAGAAATCAAAAAAATAGACTAACAACATACTGTATTTCAGCAAAAATCTATTTGATTTAGAAGATATAAAGATATTATAATTTAAATGAAATAGCGAATATATTTATGTAAAAATATTTTTATTGAACAAAATAAAAAGGAGCTTGATTATATTATGATAGATATATCGATTTGCAAAGAATTAAAAGAAGCTTGTCCTACAATAGCTCTAGGGTGCATACAGGCACATGTAATTGTTGAAAATAGCAGCGATGCCTTGTTGAAGGAAATTAGCAGCTATTGTAAAGTATTAAATGAAGAAATACATATTGAAGAATTATCACATTTACCTCAAATTGAAGCCGGAAGAGATTTATATAAAAAACTTGGGAAAGCACCTAGTAAATATCGACTATCTTCTGAAGCTTTAATCAGAAGGGTATTACAGGGGAAAGGTCTTTATAAGGTAAACAATGTTGTAGATATTAATAACTTAATATCCTTGAAATCCAAATTCCCTGCGGGCTCATACAATATTAAAAATATATATTCACCCATTTCATTGTCGATAGGAAAAGAAGGTGAACACTACAAGGGTATTGGCAAAGCTCTGATAAATATTTCTAATCTCCCTGTATTAACCGATTCTATTGGCAGCTTCGGAAGTCCTACCAGTGATTCGGAAAGAGCTATGATAACAGATGATGTAAATGAAATTTTATTGTGTATTTATTCTTTTAGTGACAGAATTGATATTGAGAAATATTTGGAATATGGTAAACACCTTCTGGAAAAGTATGCTGGTGGAAAAGGCATTGAAATTAAAACAATTGAATAAAGTGAGCAGGGGGTGCTGATATTTTTTGGACAGCTAAATTGCCCATCCAGGATTTTAGTTTCGCCAGGTATTTATGGATTCAATATTCAAAAGTAGATTAGGTGTATAATAGTGAATAAGGTAATTGAATTATTTTTATAAAATATAAATGCCTGTGGCATATTTAAAGAAAGGGTGAGAACACATGACTCAAAAATTGAAACTGTGGCTGTGGCTGTCTGTTGTCATGGTGATTGCCGGTGCACTGCTGCTGTTTCCGATTGGCAGGTTAGCTTTAAATGTTGTATTTGTTATAGTTAAAATTGGTATGTTGACCGGCTTGTTCATACTTTTATTTTCAAGGAAAAAATTTGGCTTTTATATTTGGGCGCTGTTTTCTGTCGGCGCTGTGATAATGACTCTGATCAAGTGGAATATTATAGGAAGTGCTTCTTTTCTGATAATTGCAAGCATTGTCGTTGACATACTCATGCCTGTTGTTGCGTACATGTTTATGAAAAAAAGATGGAGTGAGTTTTAGAACATACGGTCTTTCGTATTTTCTTTCAAAAGAGAATATGAAAGGCTGTAAACTTAATCTTCAATGTAAAGATGCAGCTTATTGTTGACAGCACTGTATATTATGTATACAATTGATGTATGTATAAAAGATTAAAAGCTGATAGGCTTCAGAGAAAATTATTGGATCTTATAAATTGTTTTAATGAAAATGACAGCAGAGCAAGAAATTTTGGCACAGATACCATGCTGCATATTTCAGAAATTCATCTTATTGAATTTATAGGGAATAATGAGAAACTTTCCATATCTGAAATAGCACGGAAAAAGAATATTACGAAAGGTGCAGTGTCTCAGACGGTAATTAGGTTGGAGAAAAAGAAACTGGTTGTAAAGGAGGTGAATCCAGAAAATAGATCCCAGCTTATTGTATCGCTGACCGGAAAAGGATGGACAGCATACAGGGAACACAAGAGGTATCATGAAAATATTACCAAAATGATTTTATCATGTATGCAGGGTAAATCAGAAGCGGAGATCTGTGCTATTTACAGTTTTTTAGATGAATTACAACACTTGATGGAATAATAATTTTTTATAGCCAATGCGTATAGTATATATACGCTTAAATATGTTTTGAAGGGAGATTTTCTATATTGAATGATGAAATTAACGGAGAAAAAAAACCTGTACTGACAAAATCTTTGATAATTCTTATGACAATTGCCTGCGGAGTTTGTGTAGCCAATCTGTATTATGTACAGCCTCTGGAGTCTCAAATTGCCAGAGCTTTCCACGTATCACAGAATTCAGCGGGTATAGCTACGATGCTTACACAAATTGGATATGCCTGTGGAATTTTGTTTATAGTTCCACTGGGAGATATGTGTGAAAGACGTTCGCTTATAATGCGAATGCTACTTGTTGTTATACTGGCATTGGTTATAATAGCTTTTTCACCCAATTATCTTATTATGGTGGGATTTATGTTCATACTTGGCATTACAACAGCTGTACCGCAGATTATTGTTCCCTATGCGGCTCACCTTTCACCTCCAGGACAGCAGGGAAAAGTTATAGGAGATGTTATGAGCGGTCTCCTTGTGGGAATTTTGCTGTCTCGTGCTTTCAGCGGAATTGTAGGAGCAGCTTTTAATTGGAGAGTTGTGTATGTCTTGGCCGCAATTATGGTAGGAATACTGTTTATATTTATTGCAAGACTCTTTCCTTCTGACAGACAGATATCTGAGAGCACCTATACGAAGCTTTTGAAATCAATACCAAAACTGGTAAAGACTCAGGTTTCCCTCCGTGAATCGGCGGTGAATGGTTTCTTTATGTTTGGTTCCTTTACTATATTCTGGACATCACTTATTTTTCTGCTTGAAACGCCAGTTTACAATATGGGTACGAGAGAAGCCGGTTTGCTTGGCCTTGTAGGAGTGGTAGGTGCATTGGCAGCACCTTTGATCGGGAAAGTTGCAGATGAGAGAGGTCCCAGATTTTCAGTTGGTATAGGAGTGTTGCTTTCTACTTTGGCATATGTGTGTTTTTCAATTTTCGGATATGATATCTGGGGTCTTATTGCAGGAGCGATAATTCTGGATCTTGGGAATCAATGCGGACAAGTTTCAAATCAGGCGCGGGTTCAACTTTTGGGGGACAAAATGCGCAGCCGCAATAATACTGTATTTATGTTTTCATATTTTATGGGTGGTGCAGTAGGTTCCTTCTTGGGGACTCTTTGCTGGCAGAATTTTAAATGGCAGGGTGTATGTGCAATAGGGATTGCATTTCAAGCAGCTGCAATCATTGCCCATTTTATAATCTACAGACCTAGGAAAGCATTGAATGTTTAGATTTTTTTAGATTGAATGGACTGATCTATTGATATTTTAATAGATCAGCCCATTGTTTTTTAATCGGTAAATTTTGACGCTATAATAGAAATTAATGGTATAATATAGCTAAAAATAAAATTACAAAAATATACAAAACTTATTTTCTAAATGAACAAACTCTAATATTTAAATTTTATGCTAAAGGCCAATAAAAATAATTTGGGGTGATAAAATGGGCGATAGCTTGAAAAATATAAAGTTGATATTAGAATGTTTATTGGAAAACTTGGATGAAGGAATTCAAATAGTAAATTCTAAAGGAAAGACCATATATTATAATAAATCCATGGGTAGAATAGAGGGGATTCAGCCTGAGACTGTCTTGCACAAGAGAGTTAATGAATATTTGAAAGATGTT
Organism: uncultured Clostridium sp.; assembly: GCA_903789665.1. Taxonomy (GTDB): domain Bacteria; phylum Bacillota; class Clostridia; order Clostridiales; family Clostridiaceae; genus Clostridium_B; species Clostridium_B lapidicellarium. Next base: position 34,204 of record CAIFEX010000003.1, on the reverse strand, counting down.
AAAGAGGATTCTTCAACACTTGTGCAGGTTCTTAAAAATGGCGAGAAGATCACAAATTTAGTTCAGAGTTATATAAGTGAACATAAAAAGAAAGTTATTACTATAAATACTACTGTGCCTGTGAAATATGACGATTTTATAATAGCTGCAATTGAAATATCCAGAGATTTCACACAGTTGAAGAAACTGACAGAATATATATGCAGACTGCAGGATATGGATAGAAAGACTAAAAAGCACTATAGTTTTAATGATATATATTATAAGAGCAGTGTCATGAAAAATGTGGTGGAAAAAGCTGAAAGAGCAAGTAGATCGAGTTCTTCCGTACTAATTTATGCCGAAACCGGATGTGGAAAAGAAGTTGTTGCCCAGAGCATTCATTATGATGGATTGAGGAGAAATGGGCCATTTATACCTGTGAATTGTGCAGCTATCCCGGATTTATTGTTGGAAGGAATACTTTTTGGAACAGAAAGGGGGAGTTTCACCGGAGCGGAAACTAAGAAAGGCTTATTTGAACAGGCCAATCATGGAACCATTTTGCTTGATGAGGTTAATTCTATGAAGCCTTATCTTCAATCTAAACTTCTGAGAGTAATTCAGGAAGGGTATGTGAGACCTGTGGGAAGTAGTAAAACCGTAAACATAGATGTTAGAATAATAGCTACGATAAATGAAAATCCTGAAAAACTTATATCGGAAGGTAAACTTAGATCTGATTTTTATTATAGATTGAGTGTCATAGAAATTAATATACCTCCCCTTAGAGAAAGAAAAGAAGATATAGAATTATTTGAAAAACATTTTATTGAACATTATAACAACATTTTAGGAAAAAATATACAGGGTATAGATGATAATGTAATGCAGAGCTTTTTGGAATATGATTGGCCTGGCAATGTAAGGCAGCTTAAAAATGTAATTGAATCAGCTATAAATATGGCGGATAATAATACAATTTTAAATTATAGTCATTTTGACACAAAAATTTTTTGCGGACCCTCTAATATATGCAATGATTTAAATTCCTTTGGAAATGAAAAAATTGATCTGCCTTTGTATGTAGATAATATAGAGAGAAAAATTATAAAAAGTATATTGGCAAAGAATAATTTTAATATTAGCAAAACTTCAAAACAATTAAATTTATCAAGACAGGACCTGCAGTACAAGATAAAAAAATATAAAATAGGTTAATTTGATATATGGCATTTAGTTTGTACATTTTGTAATTTCTTTAAAATATTAAAGTACAAGGCATCCGCTTTATATAGGTTTTTTAAGCCTTTAGCATTGTGTGGATGTTGTTTGGGGAAAATTATATAGGGATTAGATATTGAGAGTTTTGATCATTTTATTAAAAATGCAAAAATATTTGCAATATAGTAAAAAAATTTGCATTTTCTAGAAATAAGAATAACAGTGATATTATCAATTAATTGTCTGGATACAGGCAATTTTTTTTGCACAAAAATTTACTAAGTACATTGTAAATTGAAGGATCTGGAATTGGCAGGATAAATGCTGGATATTAATTGAGAAGTATTAAAAATGAGCTGCGGGAGGTGAAAATCTATGATAGAAAAAGGAACTTGGGTTGAAATAGAAAAAATTGTTTTGCTTCCAAAAGACAGGGCCAAAAATATACCTAAAGAAACAAAAAAGACAGCTTTAAAGTGCTGGATAAAAGGCAATTGTCTAACTGACTGTGAATTAGACGATGATGTAAAGGTCGTGACAAAAACGGGGAGAATAGTTGATGGAAGAGTTGTAGATGTGGAACCTGGTTATTATCACTCTTTTGGTAAATATATTAGAGAAATAGGCGATATTGGGAAACAGGCAAAGAAGATTATTGGGTAAATATCAGCAGAAGAGGTGAATGTGTAATGAATAAATATGAAGATATCATGTCCAGAAAAAATGACATAATGCTTAAATCTGTCGGTATTGATTTTGACAGATATGAAAGGGGAAAAATTTCTTTTGATTATGAAAAACTTATGAAAGATGTAGGCTATTCTATTGATGAAATTATAAAAATACAAAGAGAAGTTGGAGTTGGGAATACTCCTTTATTGGAATTGAGAAATATAACAAAACTTGCTAGAAAAGTTTCCAAAACTGGGAAAGCAGCTGGGATATTTGTGAAAGATGAAAGCTGTAACCCTTCTGGGAGCTTTAAGGATAGAAGAGCTTCCATATCTGTATATAACGCTGTAAAGAGAGGATATGAAGGTGTAGCTGCTGCAACTTCGGGAAATTATGGCGCAGCTGTCGCCTCACAAGCTGATATAAGGGGTATGAAATGCATAATAGTAAATGAATGTTATGATTCAAGAAAAGTTGGTCAGCCCGAAATATTAGAAAAGGTGAGAAAGTGTGAGGGATATGGGGCCGAAGTCATTAGGCTCACAGTGGGACCTGAATTATTTTATGCTTTCTTAAAAATATTAGAGGAAACAGGATATTATAATGCTTCATTGTATTCTTCCTATGGAGTGGCAGGTATCGAAACTTTGGGCTGCGAGATAGCTGCCCAGTGTAGAAACAGATTTGGAAAAGAACCAAAAGCTGTGATCATAAGCCATGCAGGAGGCGGAAATGTTACTGGAACTGCAAGAGGTCTTATAAAAGCAGGTGCAGATAATACAGAAGTAATAGGGGCTTCCGTTGATTTAAGCGGCCTTCACATGGCCTCCGACATAGATTTCAATAAAAAATCTTTTACTACAAGTCATACGGGGTTTGGCATACCTTTTGCCACTTATCCGGATAGATCCGACGTACCTAGAAGTGCTGCAAGGCCTCTTAGATATTTGGATAGATATGTAACTATAAGTCAAGGAGAGGTATTTTGGATGACTGAAATACTGGCTCAGCTGGAAGGAATGGAAAGAGGTCCTGCAGGAAATACTTCTCTGGCAGCTGCCTTTGCCATTGCACAAGAATATGACAATGATGATGTAATAGTGGTCCAGGAAACCGAGTATACGGGTGCGGGAAAACATATATTATCTCAGCTTAATTTCGCAGAGGAAAATGGAATTAAAATCATCTTGGGGAATCCGAAGGATCAAATACCTGGGAAAAATATAATAATTCCATCCCATCCTGGTCTAGTGTCTGTGAAAGATGAAGATATGGAAAAATTAAAGGGGTCTTATATAAAAAATTCTCTTAAGAAATTAAAGGGAAATACTGTGGATAAAATTGATGTAAAGTTTTTAGCTGAAGAAACCAGGAAAAGCAGTGAACAAATAGCTGATATATTAAAGAAAAATAATATTTTTATAAATTAGAGGTGGATTTTAATTATGAAGAGGGTCGATGATTTCCAGGAAAGAAGAAAGCATTTGGAAAATTTAAGTGATAAACAGCTGTATGACAGATTTTGGGGCCTGGTTGAACAAATTGTTCAACCTCTAGCGGACCTGGCCTATACACATACTTCTCCAGCTATTGAACGTTCTGTGCTTTTGAGAATGGGATTTTCAAGCTTAGAGGCCAAGCCTATAGTAGAATACGGTACGAAATGGAATTTACTGGGAAAAGGTATGGGAAATGTGGTCTTGACTTATGCCAAATTGAAAAATGTGGATTACTTGAAAGCCGGGGAACAATTATCCAAGGGTATTGGATGGAATTTGGTTATTGAGAACATGAAAGCTGGTGAAAAAAATGACTAAAAAGCTGAAAGAAAATGAAAAATTGAATATAAAAGAAATCCTTAAAGATCTGGACAAATATGAGCCTAAATGGAGAGGATGGCATTGGAGGGAACCCTATCCCGAGGGAAAAGTCGGAGAATTTACTTATCGTGAAATTTCAAAACCTCTAAAAAAAAGTCAGCCATTGCCTGCTGCAAGAAGTTTTGAAAATATAGATCCTCAGCCTAAAGCTATTATAACGACTGAAATTGCTTCAGGAAGGTTTGAGGACGATTTAAGAAGAATGAGAATGGCTGCTTGGCATGGGGCGGATCATCTTATGGTAATAAGGACTGCAGGACAAAGTCACATTGACGGATTGATAGAAGGAACTCCGGAAGGTGTAGGAGGAGTTCCAATTACTAGAAAGGAAGTTAGAGCCACCAGAAAAGCTATAGATATGATAGAAGAAGAAGTTGGAAGGAAAATTAATTTTCATTCCTATGTATCTGGTGTTGCAGGGCCGGACATAGCTGTGATGTTTGCAGAAGAAGGGGTCAATGGTGCACACCAGGATCCTCAGTATAATATACTTTACAGGAATATAAACATGTTTAGATCCTTTGTAGATGCAGCTGTTGCAAAGGGGATAATGTCATGGGCCGGTATGCTCCAGATAGATGGCGCTCATAATGCCAATGCAACGGCAATGAAAGGATATAATGTAATGCCGGAACTTATGGTTCAGCATGCAATAAATGCCAAGTTCTCGGAAATGGTCGGAATGAAGCCTGAAAATATAGCACTTTCTACTGTGCCGCCTACTTCTGCACCAGCTCCCTGTATGCGCTACGATCTTCCCTATGCGGTAGCCCTGAGGGATCTGTTTGACAAATATAAGATGAGAGCCCAGATGAATACCAGGTATATAGAATCCTGTGAAAGGGAAGCTATTGTGTCGCATACCTTAAATTTACTGATATCTGCACTGACATCAGTGGATATCCAAAGCACTATAACTCCGGATGAGGGAAGGAATGTTCCATGGCACTATAATAATATACATGCTGTGAATACTGCAAAACAGGCTCTTATAGCTATGGATGGATTGAAGGATATGGTGGAAATAAAAAAGACAGGGCCTCTCCCTGAAAAAGTGAGGGAGTTAAAGGAAAGGGCGGTATTGTTTTTAGAGGAAATAATAGAGATAGGAGGATACTTTAAAGCTGTGGACTCGGGTTTTTTTGTGGATTCAGGCTTGTATCCTGAAAGAAATGGAGATGGAATTGCAAGGAAAATGGATGGAGGTGATGCCGTAGATACAATAGTTAAAAGAGAGAAAAATTATTTTGCTCCCGTATGTGCTCATTTCGGGTACAACAATGTACCTGATAATTATGATAAACCCTGTGATACCATAAATAAATGTACACTGTGTGATCACTCAAAAATCAAATATATAGATGAATTGGATGAAAATGATAATGTGTTAAAAAGGATGGAAACTGTTGAAGATGATGGAACTGTAGTCCCTGAAGTACAGTGGTCCAAAGACGGATATGTTAAAGTGACATTGTTTTTGCCGGAAAATGAACAGATTAGTGAGGCAGCAGCTCTTGAAATAGGCAGGAGAATGAATTTGAAGGAAGTAGAAGTTATACACAAACAGGTTATGCAGAAAGCAGAGGGTACTTTGGTGGAAATAAAAGGTGTAGTTGATTTTAAGCCAGTTCAGCGTGACAAGCTAGTACTTCCAAAGAGAAGGAAAGTTCTTTCTGACAAAATTATGAGAGATTATGTAAAAGAACATCCTGTGAAAGTTGTAGCTGCTACGGTAGGAGAAGACGAGCATTCTGTTGGACTCAGAGAAATAATAGATATCAAACATGGAGGTGTTGAAAAATTCGGCATAGAAACAATTTATCTTGGTACATCATGTCCTGTTGAAAAATTGGTTGAGGCGGCAATAGAATCCAAGGCACAGGCCGTGTTGTGCAGTACGATAATTACCCATAATGATGTTCACATAAAAAATATGCAGAAACTTCATGACCTATGTGTAGAAAAAGGTGTGAGAGACAAGTTAATACTGGTTTCAGGAGGAACCCAGATAACTGACGATATAGCCAAGGAACATGGAATGGATGCTGGATTTGGAAGGGGATCCAATGGTACTGACGTAGCTTCTTTTGTGATAAAAAAGCTTATGGGGCTCAATGCGGATCTGGAAGAGTGATGCCGGATTTAACTAAGTTATTAAGCAGGAGGTGACTCTTTATGAAGGTAGATTATTTAATTGCTGAAATAGGAAGTACCACAACTGTGGTTACGGGATTTAATGTAAAAAGTCAAGGTAAGGAGATATCTATTGACAAGCTTTTTCAGGGAAAAAGCTGTACTACAGTTTTGGACGGAGATGTAAATATTGGCCTTAAAAATGCAATTAAAGATATAGAAATGCAGGTGAAGGAGCCTATATATTGGGATAGAATGCTTGCAACAAGTAGCGCGGCAGGCGGGCTGAAAATAACGGTGCACGGTCTCATGAATCACATGACCGTGAAAGCGGCAAAAGAAGCTGCACTTGGTGCAGGCGGAATAGTTAAGATGATTACCTCTGGAAAGATGAGGGGCATTGATGTAAAGAGAATACATGATATAAATCCCAATATGATAATGATTGCAGGCGGAGTGGATTACGGAGAAAGGGAAACTGCCCTTTATAATGCACAGCTTATAAGCGGTGAAAGATTTGACAGGCCTGTAGTTTACTGCGGCAATGTTGAAAATAGGCAGGAAATAAGTGAGATATTCAAAGGACAGGAATTATATATTATTGACAATGTTTATCCGAGGGTAGATGAATTAAATGTGGAGCCTGCCAGAAAGATAATACAGAAGGTATTTGAAAAGAATATCGTAAAAGCTCCGGGAATGAACAGGATAAAGGACATGGTAGATGGAAGCATAATGCCTACCCCGGGAGCGGTAATGGAGAGTTCCATTATTCTCTATGATATGATAGGGGATCTAGTAACATTGGATGTCGGGGGAGCTACTACGGATGTCCATTCAGTTACAGAAGGCAGTTCGGTTGTTTTGGATATGCTTGTGAATCCGGAACCGAAGGCCAAAAGAACTGTAGAAGGAGATCTCGGAGTATATATAAACAGTAAAAATATAGTGGATCTTTTAAATGTGAAGGATATTGGAGAGATGGATAAAAGATATATATTGGCTCATATCAGGCCAATTCCCTTGGAAAAAGAGGATATAAGGATAAGCAGCATATTGACTAAAAAAGCTGTTGAAGTTGCAATGAACAGACATGTGGGAACTATTAAGAGAAAATATGGGGGCGAAAGCGGCTTTATAGCCTATGGTAAAGATCTTTCACAAGTCAAATATATAATTGGCACTGGAGGAGCTCTTACCAGGCTGCCTGAGGGGAAAGAAATTCTTTTAGGCATCAGAAATCTTAATAGCGATGATATGACTATGATGCCCGGTAAAATGGCAGAAGTATTGATAGATAAGGATTATATAATGGCATGTGCTGGGGTGTTAAGCAGGGACGACAAAGAAGCGGCTAAGGCTCTTTTAAAACAGAGCCTCCTGCAATAGTGATAATGGAAAGGGAGATAATTTTTATGGTTAGGAGATATCCTTGTGTGGAAGTGGATCTAAAAAAAGTGACTCATAATGCCAGGAAGATTATGACATTGTGTAATAAAAATGATATAGATGTTGTTGGGGTGACTAAAGTGTTTTGTGCGGAACTGCCCGTAGTTCAGGCTGTTTTAAATTCAGGAATTAATATGATAGGTGATTCTAGAATACTGAATTTGAAGAAGATGGAAGGTTTGAATTGTAAAAAGATGCTTCTCAGGATACCTATGAAAGATCAGGCCTATGAAGTAGTAAAGTACAGTGATATAAGTTTAAATTCGGAATTGAATGTAATTGGGGAACTATCGAGGGTGGCTAAGATGTTGAATACGGTTCACAATATTATTTTAATGGTGGATGTAGGGGATCTGAGAGAAGGAGTATTGATAAAAGATGTAATTGACATTGTAAAGGAAATAATAAAATTTGAAAATATAAGATTGGTCGGGCTTGGTACAAATGTTACCTGTTATGGAGGGGTTATTCCCGATGAAAACAATCTTGGAAAGCTTGTAAAACTTAGAGATAAAGTTATGGAAATCTTTGATATTGACCTTCCGATAATTTCAGGGGGGAATTCCAGCAGTCTATATATGGCTGCAGGCGGTACTGTGCCAAAAGGCATCAATCAATTGAGAATAGGAGAAGGGATAGTATTGGGAAGGGAAACTTCTTTTGGACATAAAATATCAGGCTGCTATAGCGATGCTTTTGTACTTAAAAGCGAGATAATAGAAATAAAAGATAAGCCTACGGTTCCAGTTGGGAAAATAGGAGTGGATGCATTTGGGGAAAAGCCCAGATTCAAGGATAAGGGTATAAGGAAAAGAGCCATTGCGGCAGTAGGAAGACAGGATATAAAATTAGATGGACTCAGTCCTCTGAATAAAAATATAGATATTTTTGGGGCCAGCAGTGATCATCTGATATTGGACATTACAGAGAGTGAAAAACCTTTGAAAGTCGGAGATGTAATCGTTTTGAATATGGATTATGGCTGTATTCTTGCTGCCATGACTTCACCTTATGTAAATAAATATTATTCTGCTTGATTTATTTAAGCTATTAAAAAATATGTTTGGGGGGTAATTATCGTGAAAAATAAAATAAGAATTATAATTTGGGGATTGGGTTCTATGGGAAGCGGAATTGCAAAAATGATACTTGGCAAAAAGGGATTTACAATTGTGGGAGCTATTGATGTGGATCCAAATAAAGCAGGTAGAAGACTTTATGAAGTTTTGAATATGGATCCGAGTGAAGACAGTAATTGCATAGTTGTGAAAGATGCGGATGAAATTATAAAACCAAACTGTGCCGACGTATGTATAATTGCTGCGGCTTCTTTTACAAAAATTGTATTTCCATTTATAAAAAAAGCTGCAGAAGCCGGGATGGATGTGGTGACTACTGCTGAGGAGATGTCCTATCCAAAAGCTGTAGATCCGGAATTGTCTGAAGAAATGGATAAGATAGCAAAAGAAAATAATGTTTCCATATTGGGTACGGGTGTAAATCCCGGTTTCATAATGGATTTTATTGTCATTGCATTGACGGGAGTATGTGATAAAATAGATAAGCTTACTGTAAGCAGGATAAACGACTTGACTTGTTTTGGAAAAGCAGTTATGAAAGAGCAGGGAATAGGACTAAGTCCGGAAGAATTTACAAAAAGAGTTAAAGATAACTCAGTAGTGGGGCATGTTGGATTTTTGCAGTCCTTTGGAATGTTTGAAGAGGCATTTAATGTAAAATTTGACGAGGTAAAGCAGAAGAAAGAACCTATTGTAACCAGGGTAAAGCGTTCTACAGATACTGCTTTGGTAAAACCTGGGGAAGTAGTTGGATGCAGACAGCTTGGTTCTGCAAAATTGGGTGGAAAAGAATTTGTTAAAATGGAGCATCCGCAGCAGATAAGACCAGAACTGGAGAATGTAGAGACGGGAGATTATATAAACATAAAGGGAAGTCCAGATATTGATCTTAAAATAAAGCCTGAAATTCCCGGAGGAATTGCAACTATTGCCATATGTGTCAATATGATTCCGCTTGTAATAAATTCCACTCCGGGGTTGAAGACTATGTTGGACTTGCCGGTACCCAGGGCAATAGTTGGCGACGTTAGAGATTTGGTAAAAGGTGAAAGTTAGGGGGATTAATATTGGTTAACTTATTTAGGAAAAAAAGTATTGATGATTTCAATAATACGGTCTCTCAAACGAATCTAAAAAAAGGACTGACTTCCTTCGATATAGCGGCTATGGGAGTTGGATCTGTAATAGGTACAGGAATATTTGTTGCGACAGGACAGGGTGCCCATATGGCAGGACCTGCAGTTACATTATCCTATGTAATAGCGGCAATAACAGCTGTATTATGTGCACTTACTTATGCAGAACTGGCAACTATGTTTCCAATTTCAGGGAGCACATATTCCTATTGTTATATAGCCTTTGGTGAAATTATAGCATGGATTTTGGCCTGGAATCTAATACTTGAATATCTTGTAGTAGCAGCTACTATTGCTACAGGCTGGTCTTCTACATTAGTAGGAGCTCTGGCTACATACAATATACATCTGCCTGAAATGATCACGAAGTCTCCACTGGCAGGAGGGATAGTGGATTTGCCTGCAGTTTTGATTATTGCTTTCATAAGTTGGATTTTATATATTGGTGTGTCGGAAAGTGCAAAAGTGAATAATATAATAGTTGCCATTAAGGTATCTGTAATTGTCATATTTATAATAGTAGGAGTGAGTCATGTAAACTTTGCCAATTATCATCCCTTTGCTCCTTTCGGATTTAAAGGAGTAATGTCAGCGGCATCTATCATATTTTTTGCATTTATCGGTTTTGATGCGGTTTCCACTGCAGCAGAAGAAACAGTTGATCCTAAAAGGGATATTCCATTGGGACTGGGTATATGTATGGTCATAGTCGTTATACTGTATATAGGTGTTTCGCTGGTCCTTACAGGAATAGTACCTTATAAATTAATAGATATAAATAATGCCCTTCCGGCCTCTCTTGCATATGTTGGAATAAACTGGGGTTCAACATTAGTTGCTGTAGGAGCTATAATAGGAATGATCTCCGCTCTTATAGTAACTGTATATGGACAAGTTAGAATATTTATGAGTATGTCCAGAGACGGACTGCTTCCAAAATCTTTTTCTATAATATCAAAGGTTCATAACACGCCAGCACGCTGTACAGTTATGACAGGAGCGGCAACGGCTATTTTGGGAGGATTTTTACCGCTTTCAATACTTATCGAATTATGTAATATAGGAACTCTGTCTGCTTTTTTGGCTGTATCCGTAGGAGTTATTGTTTTGAGAAAAACTATGCCCGATGTGGAAAGAAAGTTTAAATGTCCGGGAGTTCCGGTTACTCCTATATTAACTATATTTTTCTGTCTATATCTCATGATAAGTTTACCTGCTGTTACCTGGATCAGATTTATAATATGGACGGCAATTGGCATTTCAATTTATTTTATGTACGGATTGAGACACAGTACTTTAAATCAATCTTCCAGGCGTGAAAAGGAAAAATACTGAGAAGCTAAACTTTTTCCTCCTTTAAGCATAATACCAATTTAAAATAATATACAAAAATATGAGTACTGTAAAATTACTTTAAAGTAATTTTACAGTGCCTTTTTATTTTTACTTGATATTTGAGGAGTTTGAATTAGATGATGGAGAAAGTTCCTTATTTTCAAGTTTAAGAGTAAATGACAATAAAAATCCAATTAGAACGAATCCTGACAGGGCCAATGCAGCTGTATTAAATCCGTAAGCAACAGCTGATTGTTCTGATGCCATATTGCTTAGAGCTTTTTGTTGAGAATTTGACATAATGCCTATAAACAGCGAAGAACCAATTGCTGCAGATAGCTGTTGAAGAGTGTTTAACAAGGCCACTCCATGTGGGTAATATTCTTTTGGCAGTTGATTGAGAGAACTTGTTTGAGAAGGTGACAATGTACTGCCGACTCCAACACATGCTATTATATATGTAACTGCAATTTTTATAAGAGATGTATTGGTAGTTGATCGTGATAAAATAAGCAGAGGCAATAGAATAATAATGAATCCCACCTGTATTAGAAGTCTAGCTCCCAGTTTGTCATAAATTTTTCCACCTATGAGAGTTACGAGTCCATTAATGAGTGTTGCTGGAAGGAGTACTATTGCTGCTACTAAAGTTGTTGTTTTAAGTGCTCCCTGAAGGAATATGGGAAGCATTACATTCATTGTAAATATTGCCATCATAGATATCATGACAAGTATTACTCCAATTGAAAACAAGGGGAATTTAAAAGTTCTTATTTCCAGCATGGGCTCTTTTAGGTGCAGCTGTCGTTTGCCAAATACAAACAGTGATATTATGCCTACGGCAGTTATTACAGTGACTATTTTTACATTTCCACTTCCACTGAGATTGCTTAAACCATATATAATTCCTCCGACTCCAACAGTGGATAGTATTATCGATAGTATATCGATTTTGGGTTTCTTGAGAATTGATATGTTGACTAGATAGATATGTCCGAATATCATAGCTAATATTATAAGCGGAATTAGCATTATAAAGAGTACGTGCCAATTAAAAAATTGCAGTACAAATCCTGAAATTGTAGGACCAAGTGCTGGTCCGAGCTGAATTGCACAGGCCCCTATGGCCATTTCTGAACCGAGTTTTTTCGGTGGCGCTATGAGTAGTATTGTATTCATCATGATGGGGATCATCATACCAGTTCCGGAAGCCTGCAGCATCCTGGAAATGAGTAATACTGAGAAAGTCCTAGAACAGGCCGCGCATATTGTCCCACTTAGAAGTATTATTATGGCCCCAAGATACAGTTTTTTCAATTCAAATGACTGAATTAAGAATGCTGTGACTGGTACCATAACTGCCACTATTATCATGTATGCGGTTATTATCCATTGTATTGTACCTGCTGTGACATGCATTTCTTTCATAAGAATATTTAATGCAACATTCAATATTGTTTCATTGAATACTGCCAGAAATGAACTAAATGCCAGTACTGCCAAAATTGAATTCGTGTTGATTTTTGTTTTTCCCATTAAAATATTTCATCTCCCTTTTAGTTATTACAAAAAAAACAAGTAGTTTTGACAACCGGATTTACGTTATCAAAACTACTCGCTGTATAAATATTATATAATATTTATAAGAAATTTTGCAAACACTTTTTTGATTGCTTTCGTAGAACTATAAAATTGACATACTTTAAAAGTCCCTTTTCTGCATTTCCAGCAGATAGGCAGGGGCTATTCTTATAATTTTGTCTTTGACCTTCAATACAATGGTTTCGTAAGATTGATTTATACACTTTGGATTTGTTGCCTTGCTCAGATACCCTAGGATTTCTGCACTGTATGCTTTGTCCTTATTTTTATAATATATGTCTTTTAAACTGCTGGCTGAAGGGCTCAGCAATTTCCATCCCTTTAATTTCTCCATTTTTTCATTTAAATTGTTAAAGACGATGATTGACTCCAAATCAGAAATTTTTTTGGAAATATCTGTACTTTCCTCCCTGATCCTGTATTTTATCAGATCCAGGAACTCATCTTCATGGATTATTTTAATATTGTATCCCTGATCTTTTAGTTCAGCTGCCTTTTGTTCCTTGGAACTCACTCCGGAACCTCCAACTAAATATTTATCCTGAATTCCTGCAATTAGGTAGTCTGTTTTCTTTGACACGCTGCTTTTAAGTATACCCCCCAGATTAACTACCTTCTGCATGGCATCTTTTCTGCTTAAGTTTTCCAGATTACCCGTGAAGACCACGGCCTTTTTGTAAAATGGATTGGAAGTGTCAATACTGCCGGAGTCAGGTTTGATTTCAGATATTTTAACTGCATTGAACTTGTCCTTAAAATTAGAACTGCTTTTTTTGAAAAGTTCTATCTTGGGATGCAAATCCCTGAAATCTTTTATCGGAACGCTTGTATATGTATTGCAGAAGGATTCAAGGCTTTTTCGTTGGGAACGTTTCACGCATTCGATAACAAGGTTGGCGCAGGTTAGGGCGTCATCCAGGGAATTATGATGGTGGCCCAGGTCTATACCGAAATATTTGGCACGTTCTTCCAGAGATCTGCCTATCCTTTTGCCTCTGCACAGTCTTGTGGATATTGGTATGCTGCACACATATTTGAAATTTGGCATAGGTATCTTATACCATGATAGACAGTTTTTAAGTACAGACATATCGAAGGCAGCATTGTGGGCGACCAGTAAATTGTCTCCGTTGAAATAATTGCTTATTTTTTCCCATATGATGGGGAAAAGCGGCGAATTTTTAACATCTTCCGGGGTTATTCCGTTGATGGATATGTTTTTTTTACTGAAATTAAGAGTCGGCGGATGAATTAGGAAGTATTCACTTTTACATATTTCATTGTTTTCTACGGCGGCAATACCTATAGAACATGCACTGGTATATTTGTTGTTGGATGTTTCAAAATCTATAGCTACAAAATCAAATGACATAATAATCCCTCTTCTATTGTCTTTTTAAATATCAAATCTACTACATGATTATTATATATAATTTATAGATGTTTATCAATTTTAATATACATTTTTTCATCAATTGTAATAAGTAGAATATATTTTAAAATATTTGAAAATAATATTAAAGTCATTATTTCCAGAATAATAGCTAGAGAGGAGAATATAAAATTGGGGAAAAATATGTTTATCAGAATAATATGTATATTTATAATGATAATAATAATGGGCATTTCAGGAGAGGTTAATAAAACTTCAGGAATTTCTCCCAGTGGGTGAGACAATTAAAAATCAGGGGGAAGAAATATTGAAAAACAGCCGCCGGCTGCAAAACAGTGGAAGATATAAAAGGGCCATAGACGGATACAATATAATTTTATCGAATTCAAAATTCCCAGATTGTTCTATAAATGAAGCCAAGGTATGCAAGCTTCTGGCAGAACAAAAACAGCCTGTTTTAAAAAATTATTCTTTTTTACCCGAGTATATAACTGTTGCGAAGAGCGGGGGGAATTATTATAGAGACAATAAATGCAGTTATGTTTTATATGAGAGGTACAGTACCTTTAAAAAGTATTTCAACAAGCAGCAGGATTGGGTTTATATACAATCTTCCAGTTTTAAGTTTGATGAAAATGGAGTGCCGATGGTAAAATATGATGAAAAATTTTATTATAATACAGTTACCATATGTCAGTATGCTCTCCATCTATATGATAAATATATTGATGGAAAAGGTAGTAAAGATAAATTTTTGAACATAGCTGATTTTTTGATAGAAAATGTGAAAAAAGATGGATCTCTAAGGTATGGGTTTAAATATAACCATTATGAATGTTTAAACGAAGGATGGACCTCAAGTATGTCTCAAGGTCAGGCGTTGAGTGTGCTTGCCAGAGCCTATTATTTAACCAAAAACTCCAAGTATGTAAAATCAGGGCAGAAGGTGTTAGGGTATCTGTTGACCCCTATTTCAGAAGGAGGAGTGATGGATGATTTGGGAGCGTTAAATGGGAAATTAAAAAATAAGATATTTTTTCAACAATATGTAAATTCCACCCCAACTTATACTTTAAATGGACATATATTTACCCTGATAGGGCTTTATGACTGGAGTAAGGTATATTGCCCGGAAAATATATATTATTGTAATATTGCCGGACAATACTGGAAAAAAGGTCTTGATAGCTTGAAGTGCATATTGCCTTACTATGATATAGGGAGTTTCACTTCTTATGATCTCTACCATATTGTAAAAAGATCTTTTCCCAGCAGTTCGGATTTTTATCATTCCATTCATATAGAACAGATGAATGTATTGTACAATATTACTGGAGACGAATATTTTAAAAAGTTGAGAGATCTTTGGATTTCTTATGTAAAATAATGTATTTTTATAAATTGATAAATAATTAACCATAATATTGATAAAAATATAACTTTTCTTGACATATTATATAAGAATGTTATTATAAAATAACCAATTATTAAAAAATATTTGAGGTGATTTTATGATATCAAAGCAGCAGATTCAAAAAGCAGTGGATAAAGAATATAAATTGTATATAGACGGTAATTGGGTGGACAGCAGTGGGAACGACAGAATAAAAAGTTATAATCCTTCCGATGGAAGCCTCTTATCAGAATTTATAGATGCGACAGATGTAGATGTGGACAGAGCTGTGGATTCTGCCCACAGGGCTTTTAAAAACTGGAAATCAGTTGGACGTGAGCAAAGAAGCAGGTTGCTTTTAAAGATAGCCGATATTATAGATGAAAACAGGGAACACCTTGCACTGGTAGAGACACTGGATAATGGCAAACCTCTCCGTGAGACTCTCAATGTGGACGTGCCTGCCAGTGCGGATCATTTTAGATATTTTGCAGCGGCAGTAAGGATGGAAGAGGGTACCGCCCAGGATATAGACAGGGATACGTTGAGTATTGTATTAAGAGAACCTATAGGAGTAGTCGGACAGATAGTTCCATGGAACTTTCCGATACTTATGGCTGCGTGGAAAATTGCACCTGCACTTGCAGCAGGGGATGCCATAGTTATTCACCCTTCATCTTCCACGTCCCTAAGTCTACTTGAACTGGTGAAACTTATAGGTGATATACTTCCCAGAGGTGTATTGAATGTTATTACAGGCAGGGGAGCAAAATCCGGAGATTATATGCTTGGACATAAGGGTTTCAACAAACTTGCCTTTACAGGTTCTACGGAAATAGGTTACAGGGTGGCAAAACAAGCTGCTGATAAACTTATACCTGCAACACTTGAACTGGGTGGAAAATCCGCCAACATATTCTTTGAGGATGCTCCCTGGGAAAAGGCCATTGAGGGTGCACAGCTGGGTATATTATTTAATCAGGGACAGGTTTGTTGTGCAGGTTCCAGGTTATTTGTTCAAGATAAAATATATGATAAATTTTTAGCCGGAATAAAAGATGCCTTTGACAAAGTAAGAGTTGGGCTCCCGTGGAAAGATGGAATCCAAATGGGTGCGCAGGTAAATCACAGACAGCTTGAAAAAATTCTGAACTATGTAAAAATAGGACAAGAGGAAGGGGCATCTCTTGTGACTGGAGGATATAAAATAAATGAATGTGAACTCAAAAAAGGTGAATTTATAAGGCCTACAATTCTGGCAGATGCTAAGAACGACATGAGGATATCACAAGAGGAGATATTTGGGCCTGTGGCTACAGTAATAAAGTTTAAGGATGAAGAAGAAGCTATAAAGCTTGCCAATGATTCAGAATATGGTCTCGGAGGAGCAGTTTGGACAAGAGATATAAACAGAGCCCTGAGAGTCGCGAAATCAGTAGAAACTGGTAGAATGTGGGTGAATACCTACAATCAACTTCCGGCAGGGGCGCCCTTTGGTGGGTATAAAAAATCTGGAATTGGAAGAGAAACCTATAAATCCATTTTAAATGCCTATACCCAAACCAAAAATATATTTGTAAGTATAGGCGAAAATAAGTTGGGATTGTATTGATTAGAACAATTAAAGTAAAGATATACCTGGGTTTAGTTTTACATGAACTCAGGTATATTTTTTAACCCAAAAATGACTTGACAATTCAATATTGGGTTGGATGAATAATTCAATATTGAATTATTTAGTTAAAATACCGGTTTTTTTTAGATAATACATGTATTGAAAAAATAGTTATAACCCTTGAATTCTCCCTTAAAAGGAGCTTTTTTTAATTGATTACTATTGTAACTGGCATGGTAGTT
Organism: uncultured Clostridium sp.; assembly: GCA_903789665.1. Lineage (GTDB taxonomy): Bacteria > Bacillota > Clostridia > Clostridiales > Clostridiaceae > Clostridium_B > Clostridium_B lapidicellarium. The sequence continues at coordinate 17,072 of CAIFEX010000003.1, read as the reverse complement.
GCATCTATATATTGACAAACATATTTGTTTGAAATCAAGAAATTTCTGGAAGGGAGTGATTTTGTGGATTTCTGTTATTGGAAATTTTATTGCGGATGAATATTCTGATAGGCTATTGTAACTGTAAACGTTAAGCTTTTGAATCTCGGAAGTATTTTAGGAGATCATGGAAGTACCTAAGGAAAATTATCTTTGATTCTTTGATTCTTAACATTGTGTTAAAGTATAAAATCAAAGAAATATAATATGATTTATTATATTTTCAAAATAAGGGTATATGAATTAAAAATATCAAACTATTTTGAGAAAATAAATACTTATTTACAAAGGAGTGGTACTTAGTGCTACTAAATATTTATTCTTCCGGGACGATTATAACTGATTTAAATGGTGTGATTCTGGATTTTAATTCTATAGCAGAAAGTATCTTGAAAAATTCCCAACTTAGGGGGAAAAATATTAGAATTTATCTTGAAAATATGAATTGTGGGAAATTATATGTGACTGAATGCCAGCATTGTAAAATTTATATGATGAAAATAAATGAAAATTATAGATTTAAGAAACATAAAAAAAAGAATAAATGTTTTGGTACCAGAAATACAGCAAATTCTGTGGAGTTTAGAAGTGAAAAAATAAAAAAATTATCTGCATCCGTAGAAAAGCTTTCTACAAAAGATGTTAATTTACTGCTTCTTGGAGAATCCGGCACGGGAAAAACGTTTTTGGCAAATAAAATTCATAATTTAAGTTTAAGAAAGAATAAACCCTTTGTAACTATTAATTGTACTACCATACCAGAAGAACTGATAGAATCGGAGCTGTTTGGATATGAAAAAGGAAGTTTTACGGGAGCTTCTTTAAATGGTAAGGAAGGGCTTGTGGAACAAGCTAATATGGGAACTCTTTTTTTGGATGAAATTGGTGAACTAGCTCCTACCGTACAGGCAAAACTGCTCCAATTAGTCGAGGAAAAAACTTATATTCCCATAGGATCGGTTTATCCTAGAAAAGTAGATATTAGAATAATAGCAGCTACAAATCGAAATTTAATTCAGCTTGTAAGAAATGGTGTATTTAGACAGGATCTATATTATAGATTGGCTTTGGGAGTAATAAAAATTCCACCTTTGAGGGAGAGAAAAGAAGATATAAATATACTGCTGAATTATTATTTGAATTTATTTAATAAAAAATATGATACTAGAATCGAATTATCTGAATATTCACGAAAAATGTTAAACAACTATTCCTGGCCGGGCAATATAAGAGAACTTGAGAATTCTTTAGAAGTCCTGGTGATAAACGCACCTTTTACCAATTATATAATTTCTAAAAAGGATTTGCCTGAAAACATTACAGGATTATCGAGAGCTGAGTTAGTGGATAAAAATACGGCTATTGTGAATCGACTTGACCCCAAGCTGCGTCAGGTATTTGATTTAAATAAAAATATAAACAATTATAAAGCTGGAATTGTAAGGAAAGCTAAAAAAATATATAAAAGTTCTTATAAAGTGGCTAGATATTTAAATATTTCACAGAGTACCGCTTCTAGATTGATATCAAAATATTGCAAGTAATTTAAAAAATAACGAAGATTAAAATTTTTTGTAGTGTAAAGGAAGTGAAATTGTTAATGGTATTTACATCTGTTGAATGTTTTCTGATAGTAATGGCATTTTTACTGATAGGAGAAGTTGTGTCGGAAAAAACAAAAGCTTATGTTCCTTCGGTATTTATCTCGGCTGTTCTGTTTTTGATAGGGTTTTGGACATTTGCACCAAAGGATATAGTTGTAAGAGCATCTTTTGGCAAAGAGTTCATACAGATTACCATGAGTCTTCTTCTTGTACATCTGGGTACTCTTATGAGCCTGAGAAAATTGATAGCACAGTGGAAGGCGGTAGTAGTCGCGATCTGCGGCATATGTGGAATTATGGCTTTGACCATGAGTGTGGGGCTGTTGTTGTTTGACTGGCATACGGTTATCGCCGCAACACCGCCTCTTACAGGGGGAATAGTGGCGGCCCTTCTCATGTCCGAGGGCTTGAAAGCCCAAGGTATTACTACTCTTGCCGTACTTCCAATAGCAATGTTTATAACTCACAGTTTTTTTGGATATCCCATTACTTCTTGGTGTTTAAAGAAAGAAGGCAAAAGGATTGTGAAGGGTTTTAGGGAAAGCGGTCCCGATCCAAAAGTGATTAAAGAAGGAAGTATGTTTCAGGATGAGGGAAATAGCAGGAAAAAACTTATACCCGCACTTCCTGAAGCTTATCAGACTGCACCAATGATACTTTTTAAAGTGATATTGGTGTCCATGCTTGCGGGATGGCTGTCTAATTTAACTGGAGGAGCTGTAAATCAGTATGTAATATGCCTCATACTTGGAGTTGTTTTTTGTGAACTTGGATTTTTGGAAGAGCAGTCCCTTGTCAAGGCAGGGGTATTCAACTGGCTTATATTGGGACTTTTGGCGTATGTATTCTCTCAACTGTCCAGTGTTACGCCGTCACAGCTTCTGGGAATAATAGGTCCTATAATTGTGCTTATAATATTGGGAATTCTCGGCATGTTTATAATGTCAATGCTTGTGGGAAGGCATCTTGGGTTTTCAAAGGAGATGGCTTTTGCCTGTGCACTTACGGCACTTTTTGGATTCCCGGCAGATTATGTTATAACAACAGAGGTCTGTAAGTCCGTAGGCACTACGGAAGAGGAAAAAAATTATCTGATAGATATATTGCTCCCGAGGATGCTGGTCGGTGGATTTATGACTGTATCCATTGCTTCTGTAATCATAGCCAGCATATTCCTTAAGCTATTATAAATTATTTATTTAAATTTTAGGAGGCGTTTTATTATATGGAAAGTGACATATTAGGTAAAGCAACAGATATCAAAGATTGGTTGGTAAATTTAAGAAGGGATTTTCACAGGCATCCTGAACAATCATTTAAAGAATACAGGACGTCCAAAATAATTGCCCAAAATTTAATTAATATGGGTATTAAAGTAGATCATATTGGAGAAACGGGCATAGTTGGAATTTTAGAAGGAAATTCAAAGGGAAATGTTATTGCACTTAGAGCAGATATAGATGCATTGTCCGTAACTGAAAAGACAGGACTTCCATTTTCATCGGAGAATATAGGTTATATGCATGCCTGTGGGCATGATTTTCATACTTCCATGCTTTTAGGTGCGGCCAAATTGTTGTCTGAGAGAAAAAATGAGTTGAAGGGAACTGTTAAATTTTTATTTCAGCCTGCGGAAGAGTTAGCGGAAGGGGCAAAACAAATGGTGCAGGGAGGAGCTCTTGAAAACCCGGACGTGGATTATATTTTTGGCATGCATGTGTGGTCGGATATACCTGTAAATAAAGTATCACTGCAAGAAGGACCTATTATGGCAAGTGCAGATACCTGGAAATTGAAAGTGCTTGGAAAGTCATGCCACGGATCTTCCTCTTGGGAGGGAGTTGATTCTTTAGTATGTTCTTCTGCAATAGTTCAGGGTATACAAACTATAATTAGCAGAATAAATGATGTAAGAAGTCCCGTAGTAATAAATATAGGAACTATAAGGGGTGGAGAGAGGTTTAATATAACACCAGGTACCACTGAAATGGAAGGTATGAACAGGACTTTCAATGTCAATATCAGAAATAAAATTCCAAAGTGGATGGAGAGGATAATTAAAAATACTTGCAGTGCCTATGGATGTGATTACAAATTTGATTATAATTTCAAGTGTTCTGTGACTGATAATGAACCTAAATACACTAGATCTGCAATAGAATCCATAAAAAAATTTATGGGTGAAGATGGGATTATAAATATAGATAGAATAATGGGTTCGGAAGATTTTTCTGAATATCTGGGAAAAATCCCCGGTTCATTAATGCTTCTTGGTGGTAGAAATGAGGAAAAAGGGTGTAATCATTCCCACCATTCAAATTATTTCAATGTAGATGAAGATGCCCTTCCAATAGGAACTGCAGCTTATACCCAAGTGGCCATTGATTTTCTTTCTTGAATCATGATATATAGTTAAGATCTTTAAAGTGCTGTAAAACTATTTTAGAAAGTGGATTTGCAGCACTTTACCATTTTTTTTGATGCAATTGTTTACATAAAAGATATAAAGAGGAATTTATGATATTGTGTAGAATATGTATAAGGTATATTAAGTTAAAAATGAGAAAGGAAGTGAATATTTTAGTGAGCTTTAGTATTTATGCGGTATATTTACTTGCTTGCTGAGAACGGATAATGAATATTGAGGAAAATAAGGAAGAACTGAGTATTGACAAAAAAATTGTTTGCTTTTTTAAAAAACCGTCGGCTGTTTTTAGTGAATTTATAGAAAAGCCCCGATATCTGTGGACAATGCTCATAGTTGTTGCAATTGATGTGGTTTATAATATTATGCAGACAACTGTTTCTGCAGATATTTTGAGAAAGTCAATTGTGGATAAACTTCAGGGTACGCCTAACATGTCCCAGGCAATTATAGAAAAATCGGTAAAATATGCAACTTCCATACCTGTACGAACAGTATCTACCATAGCAGTTACTGTTGTAGGAATATACATAGCAGCTTTGATATACAAGATACTTACGAGAATTTTCGGCTCCAGAGTAAAGTACAAACAGCTTGTAGCTGTATACTGTTTGAGTATGATGTCTACAGCTATCGGTGAAGTTTTGAAATGGCTTTACATGGCTGTTACAGGGAAACCTGTGGGTGTTAATTCTTTGATTAATCCTACGGCGCTAAATGGATTTTTAGATAATTATGATGTGTTCAATCTGTGGCAGATAGTATTGTTGACTATAGGCATATCGATAGTTGGAAAAATGTCAAAGAAAAAAAGCTTTGTCATTGTCGCAATTTCCTGTGTAATTACTGTAATTGTAGGTTTACTTCCTTATCTTAAAATTGCAAAATGACTTTGATAAAATGGAGGAAGGATGGACTTATTATGAAGAATAAAAAAAATGTACTGATCATTGCTTCTGCTGTTTTTATAATTGTGGTATTATTTGCCGTAACATTCTTTTTGAATCGCCACAGGCAAAGTGTAAAAAGGAATAATATGAAATATGAAGTATATTCTGTCCCGGAACAACAGAATATATTTTTGGATGGACAAATCCAATACGTTAAAAAGACAAGTTTTTTTGAAGATGCAGCCAAGGGAACTGTTGACAAGGTAAATGTTGAGGATAAACAGCATGTAAAAAAGGGGCAGACATTGTTCACGTATAAAAATGAACAGGCAATTGAACAGTATGAAACTCTTTCACAGCAGCTCAACGGTATTGAGGCTGATCCACAGGCGCTTCAACAGGCCGGCAGTCAAAAATCAAGCCTGCAGCAGCAGTTGAATGATGTTAAGGATAAGCGCTATACTGAAGTTTCAGCTCCATTTGATGGAATTGTTTCAATATCTCAAGATGGTGAAAATGATGCCAATAAAGTTATTTTGACTTTGATTGATCCCAAATTGCAGGTAGTGGCAAATGCCAGTGAAAAAGATGTATTGAAACTTAAGACAAATCAGAAGATAAAGATCAGTGTCTATGGCACGAATAGAGAATTCAGCGGCACTATTAAATCTATCGATGCCGAACCGCTGCAGGCACAGATATCTCAAGCTGGTAATACCGGCGGCACTTCATCAAATTTGACACAATCTTCAGGAGCCAATATATCTTATTATCCTGTCTATATTGACATAGGCAATCAGCGTGAAGTTTATGCCGGTTTTCATGTGCAGGGAACCACTGTTGATGAAAATGAGCTTCCCAAAATTCCTTCATCTTCTGTTTTCAACAGCGGCGGGGATAAATTTGTCTGGCTTGTGAGAAATAAAAAGCTGATGAAAGTTCCAGTGGAAATTGAAAAATATAATAGTACATATATGCAGGTAAAAAGTGGTTTGAACTTTGAAGATAAGATTATTAAAAATCCGTCCCAGGGAATGAAGGAAGGTGACAGTGTTGGCACGGCATCTTCTGGAAGTTAAAGGGTTGTGCAAATGGTATGGCAAGTATCAGGTTTTAAAAGATCTTGATTTTGAAGTTGAGAAAGGTTCTTTTGTAGTTATAATGGGTAAATCAGGCAGCGGAAAAACTACTTTACTAAATATTCTAGGTCTTCTAGACGGTTTTGAGAAAGGAAGCTATATATTTAATGGACAGAATGTTGCAAAGATGGGTGAAAATCAGAGATGTTTATTTAGAAACAGCCATATTGGATTTATATTCCAGCAGTTTTATTTGATTGAATCTTTGACAGTGGCCCAGAATATTGAGCTTCCAATGTTGTATCATGGTGGATATACTGCCGGTGAGAGAATTGACATGGTAAAAGAAAGCCTTCAAGCTGTCGAGTTGGAGAATAAGTTTAAGAGCTACCCAAATGAACTGTCTGGAGGACAGCAGCAGCGTATCTCAATTGCCAGGGCACTTGTAAATAATTCTGATCTTATTCTTGCAGATGAGCCTACTGGTGCACTGGACTGGAAAACTGGACTGAAAATTATTGACATATTGGTTAAACTCAATAGACAAAATAAAACCATTATAATGGTAACCCACGACGGTGATCTCAGAAAATATGCTACTCACTGTGTTTTCCTCAGAGATGGTGTTTTCACTGGGGAGGATGATTTATGAATTTATTGGAGCTCATACATAGTGCGGTTTTAAGCTTGCGCACACATAAACTTAGAGTATTTTTAACTATGATAGGGATAATAATTGGAATAAGTTCCGTAGTTGTAATTCTTTCTGTGGGAGAGGGATTGAAAGCACAGGTGAATCAGTCGACTGAGGATACCGGTGCCAATGCCATTACCGTTAATTTTGAGCCCTATGATTTAAATTCTTCAGATGCATCTACAGCTTTTAATCGGAAAGATTTTCAGGACTTGAAAGATATTGACGGTGTAGAACAGGTTAATAAAAGCAGCAGCGGTTTGGAGGGACTGACAGGGGTAATTGAAAGTGCAACTTTTTTCAACAAACAGTCCTATTTAACGGTAAATGATTATGATAGGAATGCAGGTGTTGTTTCGGGCAGGGGAATAACCAGGGAGGACAATGATTTCAAACACTATGTGGTTGTACTTTCGAAAGATCATGCAAAGGCCCTGTTTGGCAATAATGTAAATGAAGGAATTGGAAAGGGAATTAAGATAAAAGATGAATATTTTGAGGTCGTTGGAATTGGGAAAGAAGGCTCTGGCTTATTGGCCATGCAGTATGACTATGTACCTGAATTTGCAAAAAATCTTCTGGAAAATGATACAGTAATATCTTCAATTGATGTGAATATCAAACAGGGATATAATTCTGATTCCATATTTAAGAAGGTGAAAAAAGAGCTGGAAATCCTGCATCCTGATGTAAAGGGAACTTATACTAAGGGAGATCCCAAGGCTGTTTCCAAAGCTTTTGAAAAGATAATAAGCGGGATAACTACTTTCATAGCGGTTGTTTCTGGAATATCTCTATTTGTCGGAGGAATCGGAGTAATGAATATAATGTATGTATCCGTTACAGAACGCCGTCGTGAAATAGGCATCAGAAGGGCCATAGGTGCAAAACCATCTGCAATTCTATATCAATTTTTAATAGAATCGATATTTATTACCGGGATGGGTGGAATTCTCGGAATAGGCACGGGATATCTTGCTTCCCTTATTTTAGGAAACTTTTTACCTTTTAAACCTGTCATGACATTGGGCATATTGGCGGGATCATCCATTACTTCTATTGCCGTAGGAATAATCTTCGGTATAATTCCCGCATATAAAGCTGCGAAACTGGATCCAATTAAGGCTATTTATAGATAAATGGAAATGAGTATGGATTTGTGTAAAAATCAGATCCATACTCATTTAATTATACTACATTGATGTAATAATATGTGGTTTTGTGAGTAAGCACTGTATCAGTTGTTTTATTGTTATTGAATTGAACAACGTCTACTTTATGTTTACCTGTTTTGATGTTATCCCCTTTTAATTCTACATCCGATTTACTGCTGGACAGTTGTTTCTTGGAATTGTATTTACCATCTATAAATATATAACTTTGATATTTATTGTTGAATTCACTTGGATTTATTTCTACTTTTTGGGATGAGGTGTTTTTCTTAATGTCTATAATTGGAATGTTTCCCTCTTTAAATTTATTTGATGATGGGGATATATAAAATTTTCCCGGACCCATGTCGGTTTTTAAATTCTTAGGCAATTCTGCCAGATCACTTTTGGTTTTGTTCTCTATATTTTGTGTTTTGTTTTTAATTCCATTAGCTTGCTGCTTAGTTCCACATCCTACTAAATTTAATGTGATAAGTAAAGATGCCATAATTACATAAAAGATTTTTTTCATCTGTATCACTCCTGCATTTTATAATCAATAATTATCCAATTATAATTAAAGTTTGTACATTAATGAGTGTAATTATACTGGAAAATTAAAGAAGATAGTAAATTTGGAAATAATCAATCTATATTTTGCTGTGATGATGTTATAATATTATTATAATTAAGAATAATTATACTTAATTTATAAGATACTGTTAATTTTATATCAATATCTACGAGGTGGTTCTTTGGAGGTAAAAGATAGTATGAACAAAAAATTGAGTATGTTGTTAATGGCGATAGATCATATTCATGATGGAATTGTAATTGTAGATAGAAGTTCTAAGATAATATATGTTAATGAGGCTTATTCAAGAATTCTGAATGTATCTAAACACAAGGTTTTAAATAAGTTTGTAAGTGAGATAGAACCGGGAGCTGCTATTTTAGAGTGCCTAGAAGATAGAGAAGCTAAAGTAAATACTATGGTTAAAGTAAAAAGCGTAGGTAAAGAAATTGTTGTCAATATAAATCCTATAATTTTAAATGAACAGCTTATAGGTGCAATATCTATATTTAAAGATATTACGGAAATATCTTTGCTAAATAAAGAATTGGAGAAAGTGAGAAAATTAACTGGAATAATATATAATGACAGTACAAAATCACATAGTAGTTTTCCAAAAAGCTTTTCTAATATAATAGGTAAAAGTAAGAATTTTATGAATTGCTTAAAATTAGCATCAATAGTAGCACCAACTGATGCAACAGTGTTAATTGAAGGTGAAAGCGGAACAGGAAAAGAAGTTATAGTGAATGCAATAGTAAATGCTAGCAAAAAAAGGAAAGTTCCATTTGTGAAAATAAATTGTTCTGCAATACCAGAAAGCTTATTTGAAAGTGAGCTGTTTGGATATTCACAAGGATCGTTTTCGGGAGCAAGAAAAGAAGGAAAAATAGGTAAATTTGAAATAGCAAATGGTGGAACTATATTTCTCGATGAAATAGGTGAGATGCCGCTTCTAATGCAGGCTAAACTTTTAAGAGTATTACAGTCAGGTGAGATTCAGAAAATTGGTTCTAATAGTTTTGATAGAGTTGATGTTAGAATTGTTGTTGCTACAAATAAAGATCTAGAGCATATGATAGAGGAGGGAAAATTCAGGGAGGATCTTTATTTTAGGCTTAATACGTTTAAAATAAAAGTACCTCCTCTCAGAGAGAGAGGTAATGATATCGTACTTCTTGCTAAGCATTTTTTAAGATTATATTGTAAAAAGTATAATAAAAATTTAACTTTTTCTGAGAATGTTATAAAAACGTTTAAAAAAAATAAATGGCATGGAAATGTCAGACAGCTTCAAAGTTGTGTTGAGTATTCAGTTATAGTATGCGAAAAGAATATTATAGAAATTAATAACTTACCTGATGAAATTAGAAATTCTGATATGAATAAAAATGATAATTTGTCAAAATCAGATACATTGAAAGATATTATATCTAATATAGAAAAGAAACAGATAATTAATGAACTTAGGAAAACTGGAGGAAATAGAAGTGATGCTATGAAAAAGCTTGGAATGTGCAGAAGAACATTTTATCGTAAATTAAAAATATATGGTATTGATCCTAATTTATATGGTAAATAATCTTGTATACTTTGTATATAATTGTATACAAGGTATATACAATAATTAATAAGAAAATTTTGGTAGATATTGAATTTGTAATGCTTTTTAGAGCATTATTTTTTTTGGCATTAAATTTGCTGTAAATGTTGAATGTCAGATAAATAATATATTTTATGGAGAAGGTGCATTTATGAAAACAATAAGAATTGGAGGGGCTCAAGGATTTTGGGGTGACCTGAATGATGTTCCTGTTGAAATGGCCAAAAAAGATGATGTAAATTATATTTCCTGTGATTACTTGGCAGAGCTCACTCTATCTATAATGCAAAGGCAGAAAGAGCGTCATCCAGAGGCAGGGTATGCTAGAGATTTTATAAAGGCGTTGAGAGAAATGCTTCCTATGATCAAGGAAAAGGGAATAAAGGTTTTGACGAATGCAGGGGGAATGAATGTAAAATCTGCTGTCGAAGCTGCAAAAAATGTGATTAAAGAATCAGGATACAATTTAAAAGTCGGATATGTAGTAGGTGATGATGTAATGGATGTAATATCCGATTTGAGGAAGCAGGGAATATCCATGAACAATATGGATACCGGTGAATCCATAGATTCAATACTACCGCACATGGTGAATGCAAACGTATATTTTGGCTCAGAACCAATTGTGGAGTGTCTTGAAGGCGGGGCAGATATAATAATAGTAGGACGTTCTACAGATACAGCTTTGTTTCTGGCACCACTTGAGCATGAATTTGGATGGAAAAATGGAGAGTGGAATTCCTTGGCTACAGGTATCTTAACGGGTCATCTTTCAGAATGTGGAGCTCAGGCAACTGGAGGAAATTATGATTATGATTGGAGAAATGTTCCTCATCCAGAGGATCTGGGCTATCCTGTAGCAGAAGTGAGTGAACCTGGGAAAATAATAATGACGAAGACAAAAAATACAGGTGGGCTTGTAACCGTTCAGTCCATAGAAGAACAGCTCTTTTATGAAATACATGATCCTAAAAAATATCTTACTCCAGATGTTGTAGCTGATTTTAGTGAAATAAATCTAGAACAGATAGGGAAGGATAGGGTTTTGGTTGAAGGTGTAAAGGGTCACAAGAGACCAGATACTTTGAAATTATGTGTTGGGTATACAGAAGGATATAGAAATGTAGCATATCTGCCTTTTAGCTGGCCGGATGCACTGGACAAAGCAAAGAGAGCTGCTCAGATACTTGATGACAGACTTACAAATAAAAGGCTTGATGCCATAGAAAAGAGAATTGAATTTGTAGGATTGAATTCTCTTCACGGTCCCCTTGCGGATGAAATAGAGCAGGAACTCAATGAAGTTGTACTTAGAGTGGCAATAAAAACTAAAACCAGGGAAGAGGCAAGCAAACTGACACCTGAAATTGCTCCTTTTATTTTAAATGGACCACCCGCATCGTGTTTCTTTGGAGGAAGAACCAGACCGGCAGAAGTATTTGCACTGTGGCCTACGCTTATCCCTAGAGATGCAGTTAAACTTGAAGCTCATGTAGAGGAGGTAAAATAATCATGATAGTTAAATTAAAAGAAATAGCTCATGGAAGATCTGGAGACAAAAGTGATACGGAAAATGTGTGCATATTTGCAAGAGATCCCAAATATTATGATGCAATGAAAAGGCAGCTTACACCTGAAGCTGTAAAGAAACATTATAAGGGTATAGTGAGGGGTGACGTAATAAGATATGATATTCCACAGCTTTATGGATTCAATTTTGTATTGCATCATGCGCTTGATGGGGGTGCAACCCGTTCGTTGAGGCTGGATACACTTGGAAAATGTATGGAAGCTGCACTTTTAAGGTTTGAAATTGATTTGAACAAGTAGAAGAATTCTGGAAATGAAAGGAGATAATTTAGTATGGTAAAACCACTTGAAGGCATACGTGTTGTAGATTTAACCCGTGTTTTGTCAGGGCCTTATTGTACCATGCTTTTGGCAGATATGGGTGCAGAGGTAATCAAGATAGAACAACCTGGGAAAGGGGATGACAGTAGGGGGTATCCTCCTTTTCAAAGGGGAATAAGTGCATATTTTGCAAATTTAAACAGGAATAAAAAGAGTATAACTCTCAACTTAAAAGATCCGAAAGCTAAACAGGTTCTATTTGATCTTATAAAGATGTCGGATGTAATAGTTGAAAACTTCAAACCTGGTACTATGGATAAATTAGGATTTCCATATGAAAGTGTAAAGACCGTAAATCCAGAAATAATTTATGCTTCTATATCTGGATTTGGACAAACGGGTCCTTATAGAAAGCTTCCAGGATATGATGTTATAGCACAGGCTATGAGCGGAATGATGAGTGTTACAGGATGGCCGGATTCGCCGCCTACTAGGACAGGAACTGCTATAGGAGATGTTCTGGCGGGACTTAATTGCTGTATAGGAATTTTGGCGGGACTTCAGGGAAAAAATACCCATGGAAAGGGTGACAGGATTGACATAGGACTTGTAGACTGTTCTGTAAGTGCAATGGAAACCATAACTGAAATATATATGGTTGAAAATAGGATACCTGAACCTATAAGAAATCGTTATGAATTTATATATCCTTATGATTCTTTCGAGGCGAAGGATGGCTGGGTAGTTATAGCTGTAGGAAATGATTCAATATGGCAGAGGTTTTGTAATGCCACCGGAAGAACTGATCTACTTGAAGTAGAAAAATTCAAATTGAATAAGAATAGAGTAAATTCACATGACGAGCTTAATAAAATTGTTACAGACTGGACAAAAAAGCATGAAATAGATGAAATAATAAAAATACTTCAGGCGAAAGGTGTTCCATGTGCTCCTATAAATACCATAGATAGGGTTGTGAATGATAAGAATATAAGAGAAAGAGAAATGATATGTGAAATAGAACATCCTATAAAGGGAAATATGAAGGTAACCGGATGTCCTATAAAATTTATGGAATCTGATCATGTAAGTTATAAGAAAGCACCTACACTTGGAAAAGATAATAAAGAAGTATTTGAAAACCTTTTGAATATGTCTGAAAATGAAGTGAACTATTTTAATAGTTAGTTGATAATAGCATATAAAATTTGACTTAATAGATAATTGTATATATCTATCATAGTCAAATTTTATATAAATAGAAGTTAAGGGGGAAGCCAATGATAGCTTTACTTGGTTTTATAACTGTAGGTTCTGCAGTTGTGTTGATAATGAAAAACAAAATGGATCCTATACCAGCACTTATAATAATTCCCGTTATTACATGTATATTGTCTGGATTTGGTGGACAAACTAGTAAATTTATAATTAATGGTGTTTTGGATGTAGCTCCAATGGGGACAATGTTTATTTTTGCAACGCTTTTCTTTGGAATTATAATTGATGCAGGTACTTTGAATCCGATCATTAGAAAAATTTTTAAAATAGTAGGTAAAGATCCGATAAAAATTGTACTTGGCACTGGAATACTGGCAATGATGGTTCATCTTGATGGAAATGGAGCGGTTACTTTTTTAATAGCTATTCCCGCAATGCTTCCACTATTTGATGCAGTTGGAATGAGAAGGACTACATTGGCTACAGTAGTGGCTTTAAGTGCCGGACTTATGAATACGGAACCTTGGGCTGGGACAGCTCAAAGATGTACAGTTGCACTTAAACTGACTACGGCTCAATTATGGAAACCTCTTATTATACCGTTTATAGTAGGGGCAATATGTATATTGTTCATAGATTATAGACTTGCATTGCAAGAAAAAAGAAGAATTGGAGAAATAGATTTGTCAAATAATGAAATATTTGATCTTGAAATAGATGAAGAAAAAAAGAAAATAGAAAGGCCCAAATTATTTATTGTAAATATAGCAATTGTACTTTTGACTATTGGAGTATTGATATCAGGGAAAGTTACCCCTGCAATTGCATTTATGGTAGCACTTGCACTGGTATTGATCATAAATTATCCTAATGCAAAGGATCAAAAAGATAGAATTAATGCTCATGCAAAAGAAGCTCTTTTGATGTCAGGTATAGTATTTGCCACTGGGGCACTTGTAGGAGTTATGAGCGGAACCGGAATGATAAAGGGAATGACAAATTTTCTTGTAAGTATAATTCCTAATGCTCTCGGAAAACATATAGCACTTTTGACTGGTATAATTGGAATGCCTGCAAGTCTGATTTTTGATCCGTCATCTTTCTATTTTGGAGTTTTGCCAGTGATAGCAGAAGCAGGAAAAAGTTTTGGAGTTCCAGTTGTGGAAACAGCAAGGGCAGCATTTTTAGGGGAGATGAATATGGGTTTTCCCATAAGCCCTCTCACCGGAGGTACATTTCTTCTGATATCTCTTGCAGGAGTTGAACTTGGCGAGCATCAGAAAAAAACATTTCCATATGCTTTTATAGTAACTATAGTAATGCTTATAGCATCAATGGCTATTGGAGTAATCAGAGTATAATATGATTTTTTATTGTTATTGTATAGTAAATAGTGACAGGAAACTATTTAGTAAATAGTTTCCTGTCACTTCCTGTGCAGATTTTATATTATATATATAAAATGTCTATATTTGAATTTTTTTCATCCAACATGATTTTCCAGGTATTGTGCCGCACAGTGTGCATATATGGCTGTGCCCAAGGGCAGTACTTTTTCGTTTACCGTCATTTTGGGATTATGCATGGAGTAAATGTGTCCATCTTTGATGCTTCCTGCGCCAATATTGATCATGACTGATGGTACGCATTCTGCAATGCTGGTAAAATCTTCTGTGCCACAAGCTGTAGGGATTTCTCTTACTTTTTCCGAAGCCAGGATTTCCCTGCAGTAGTCTGCAATTTCTTTACTGAGGGCTGGATCATTATATAGAGGTCCAATACCGTATACAAATTCTACAATTGCCTCTCCTCTAAAAGTTACAGCTACATTTTTGCTGATTTCTTCAATTCTCTTTTTAAGAAATGCACGGTTTTCATTTGTGGTTGCACGAATGGAAGCTTCAATCACTGCATTGCCTGCTAGTGTATTAACCGTATCTCCACCTTGTATTTTGCCAATAATTACTACTGAATGCTGGCTGCAGGGTATTTCTCTCGAGATAATTTCCTGCAGTGCAATAACGATGTGTGCTGCAATGTTGATTGCATCAACACCCTTTTCAGGAGTGCTTCCATGGGCATTTTTACCCTTTACTGTAATGCGTACGGCATCACCTGAGTACAGAGCCGTACCTTTCGCATATGTTATGGAACCCACGTCAGATTTCTCATATCCGACTTTAATGTGCATTCCCATTGCTGCATCTACTGTTGGGTTTTTCAATATACCGGCCGCTATCATGTCATTTGCCCCGGCTAATAATTCCTCTGCAGGCTGAAACATAAATTTAACGGTTCCTTTTAGCTTATCTTCATTTTGCTTTAGGAGTTTTGCAGCACCAAGCAGCATTGCAGTATGACAATCGTGACCACAGGAATGGCAATTTCCGTTGGTAGCGGCGAAATCCAATCCTGTATTCTCTTTCATGGGAAGTGCATCCATATCTGCACGGAGCAATATGGTTTTGCCTTGGTTTCCCAAAATGCAGCAAATGCCTGACTTCCCCACAGGGAAAGGAGAAAGGCCGTATTCATTGAGCTTTTTCATAACAAATGTTGTGGTTCTTGGAAGGTCAAATCCTGTTTCTGCATAATTGTGTAATGTTCTTCTGTTGGCAACAAGCTCTTTGCTAATACTTAAAGCTTTTTTATAATATTTATTCATATATATTCTTCTCCTCCTGTTAGGCCTTCTTAGGTGAAACTATTTTTAACGCTGCATTTACAGCGTTATATAAAACTGAACCCACTACAGCGTTTATGAAACATGCCGGTAGAACTACTGAAAATAATAATATATTTAATTTTGTAGGTAATCCTGTAATTATTAAAGCTAGAAATAGAAATGTGGTTCCGCTAACAGCTGTTCCTACAATTGAAGTTAGAACAATTGTTATTTGATTGTTTAGTTTATTTCTTAACGGTTTTAATAATAGGAATAAAATATTCGTTGTTATTATCTTATCTATGAAGTTTGGTATTTGTCCTCCCGGGAATGCTGTAGTACCTGCTGATAAAATACCTATTACAATTCCAGCGGCAATGCACGTTTTATAATCGTCATTGAACAATATTATAATAAATAATACGACCAGGCCAGTACCGGGCTTCATTCCGAAAAATACTGGAGGTATGATCTGGCTTAACACAGTTCCTATAGCCAAAAATAATGAATTTACGATAATTTTTTTTAATTTCACAATTTACATCTCCTTAATGTTATTTAATATCTGGAAGCCTCCGGAAGCTAACAAATAGTTTTACAAATCAATTGAGTCTCAAAAAAACTTTAATAAAAAAACTCCATCCTATAAAAATAGGACGGAGATATTCGCGGTACCACCTAGCTTGTGCTTGTTTAAAAACACCACTCTTGAATTCAGACACCAACATGTCTTGCCCATTATAACGTACGGCCAACGATAAAGACTACTCTCCAAACAATTTAGATTTCGGTTTATTCCTAAAAGGTCCATTCACTACCAGTTGTCGTGCTGGAATCACACCACCTCCAGCTCTCTGTAACTAAACGTAATAGCTACTCTTCCTCGTCAAAGGATTGTTTTAGTTTATTTATTGTTATTTATAATAATACTTTACAGTGTGTTTGTCAATAATTTTTTATTTATTGGACAGGGCAAACGCATGAAAAGTAATATTTTATTACTCAAGGAATGTATATCAAAAAATAAATGTAAAGTATATTATGTTTTCACAATTTTTAGCATAACTCAGAGAAAAATATTCTTAAGTTACCGGATAGTCCTCACTACAGGATATATCCCGCAGCATCAAAAACAGGCTCAATTTTATTAAGCTAAAAATATGTGGCTTACAACTGATTAATAATATTAGGTGCCAGTACTTTATCAAAATGGATTAGGAATTGCAAAAGCGAAAATGGTATTCAAGTCCGGGGTTCTGGTAATTATTCCAGTGATGAA
>CAIFEX010000002.1 GCA_903789665.1 uncultured Clostridium sp. | reverse complement strand
GTATATTGCAGGGAAAGTCTGTAGCTTTTTAACCTACAGTAAATTGACACGATCAAAATCATATTATCTATAGAATTAAATCAAAAGACATGCTATAATTTACTGGTACAATTGAATACGTTGCATGTGGGCTACTGGTATCACTCATCCCTGCTGAAGGGAGGTGATACAATGAAAGACATCTTAATGTTACTTTTTGAAGCAGGATTATTCCTCATTTCACTGTTAACATTTATAGTTTTACTTATTAAAGAAATAAAAAAATAGTAGCCCCGTCCGCAAATGGAGACTACTGTTTTTTATTTTAAAAATCTAGTGTTACCAGTTGCCTAAGCAACTAGATTGTACACTACAGGATGTTCTCAGCATCCTGTTTTTATTTTCTCTCTTTGTATTTATATTATAACACATTTTATGATTTAAAATCATATTTTTATAAAACTTTTATTAAGCATTATCTTTAGTATAGCTTCTTAATCCCGCTCATATCAACCCATTACACAAAAAACCTCCGTCATTTGTGGTAAGGTTCCCCCCTCAATATCTTAAATGTCCTGTAAATCTGCTCCAGAAGCATTATTCTGAAAAGCTGATGGGGAAAAGTCATTTTAGAAAAACATAATCTATAGTCTGACTTCTGTAAAATTTCCTCAGAAATTCCCAGAGAGTCTCCAATTATGAAAATTATGCTGCTGTTTCCCTTCAATGTCAGCTGTTCTATACTGCGGGCAAACTCTACGGAGGTCATCATATTTCCTTTTAAGTCAAGGGATATTATATAACTTCTATTATCTAAATACTTTAATATTCTCTTGCCTTCACGCCGCTTTATAAGATCTTTTTCCCTCTCGGAAGTCTTTTCCGGAACCTTTTCATCCATGACTTCAATGATATTCAGTTTGCAGTATCTGGAAAGTCTTTTGGAATACTCCGCCGCCGCATCTTTTAAATATTTTTCCTTCAATTTTCCTACAGAAATTATTGTAATATTCATATTCTCTCCATTATATTATTTTTTATCTAAGTTTTTTAATCTATTTAAAACATCTTTATATTCCACTTCAAGCATTTCCTTATCGCTGCCCGGCAGCAACATTCTTGATATAATTTCAGTAAGCTTCATCTGCAAAACCGATTTCTCCACTCTATGTCCTTCACTGTCCTTTTTCAACTTCTGATGTCTTTCAAATTCCCTCAAATTTCCACCAAATTCAGTTATCTTCCCGTCTTTCAATAACATCATTCTATCTGCAATTGAATTTATGAATTTTCTGTCATGGGATACAAATACCACCGTTCCCAGGTAGGATTCAAGGATATCCTCAAGTGATTCAACAGACTGCAGATCAAGATAATTGGTAGGTTCATCAAGAAGAAGTATATTTGCATCTGAAACAAAAATTTTCGCAAAAGAAGCTTTTATTTTTTCTCCCCCGCTGAGCACAGAAACCTTTTTATACACATCACTTCCTGTAAAAAGCAGCCTTGCCAGAACAGTTCTCACCGAAATCTCGTCCTGCACGGAATCTCTCATTACATTGTCAATTACAGTTTTTTCACTGTCAAGATTCGAAAAATCCTGGCAAAGATACCCTATTACAGCCTTCGGCACTTTGTACACTGACTTAGAATCACCTTCCATGAGATTCATAAGAGTAGTCTTCCCCGAACCGTTTGATCCCACAATTGCCGTTTTGCTTCCATTATAAATTTCAAAGTCTGCATCTTTTAAAACATTGACACTGCCATAATTAAAGCATATATTTTTTCCTGATATGACTATCTTATTTTCAGGAGGATTCACCAGTGAAAAGTCAAACTTGACTCCGGGAACTTTATAAGGTTTTTTTTCAACCTGAAGATTTTTCAGATGTACTTTCATCCTTCTCACAGAATTGCTTATTTTTTTTCTTTTTTCACTTGTACTTCCCTTATGAAGCCTTGCTTCAGAATTACCCATCCGTCTTGGAGCTTTTCTCATCGATTTTGAACTTTTTTCCGTCTGTTCAATTGTTCTCTGCAGTCTCGATTTTTCACTTATATAGTGCTCATATTTTTTCTGTCTAAACTGCATTTCCAAAGTTTTTTGTCTCTTATAACTCGAATAGTTGCCTTCATATAAAGCAAGTTTACCATCTTCTATCTCAATTATCCTGCTGCAGAGTGAATCCATCAGCTCCCTATCGTGACTTATCAATACAAAAGTCTCAATTTTCTCAAGCTTCTTTTGTAAAAGGCTGATACCTTCATAGTCCAGATTACAGGTGGGCTCATCTGCTAAAAGTAGTTCGCCTTCACCGCTAAGGGCAGCTGCAATATTTAGTTTAGTATATTCTCCACCGCTTAAGTCATCTATGCCAGCCTTTCTGCCAATTCCAAACTCACTCAATATTTTGCCATGAGCTTTTATATTTTCCCTGGGGAACTGTCTTATATAGGAAATTGAGCAGTTCCTTTTTACTATACCTTCACAGCTCTCCTCCCCTGCCAGTATATTTAAAAAAGTGGTCTTACCTGCACCATTTCTCCCAACAACACCTATTTTGTCTCCACTGCTTATAGTTAGATTATCGACAGAAACAATTAACCTGTCATTAAAATACTTTTTTAAATTGTTAATTTCTAAGATAAGCATAAAAAAATCTCTCCTCTTCGCAAAGCTGGAAAGATAAACAAAAAACAAATATATAAAAGACTACTGCAGCTGCAGTATCACATTATTGTAATTCCATTTAAACTAATCCAGCAAAATAAAGACCCTCCGGCCCACAAAATCACATATAAATTTAATTCAAAAAGCTGAATTAGTTAATCTTCATCAATTACATACCTTATCCTTTCATTATTTTACTTATATTTTACCAAATTTAATTTCAAACATCAAATTATCCATTTTGAAAATTCCTCCATCTATACTATAATATTAATAAGTTCAAATTATATTGGAGGTTAATTTAAATGAAATTCAGCGAATTTAAATATGAAAGGCCTGATTATGAAAAGATCAAAGTATCGTTCGATTCTCTTATACATGAATTGAAAGTTTCCAACAGCTGTAAAAATCAACTTGAATGCATAAATCATATAAACCATATTAGAAACCATCTGGAAACAATGGGAACTCTGGCTGAAATAAGGCACAGTATAAATACAAAAGATAGATATTATGATGAAGAGCAGAATTACTGGGATAAATACTCGCCATTATATGAAGAACTTGATTTTAAATTTTACAAAGAGCTGATTCATTCTAAATTTAGAAAAAAGCTGGAAGAAAAACTTGGAAGACAATTTTTCACTTTAGCAGAATTTTCTTTAAAATCCTTTTCGCCAAATATTATAGAAGACTTACAGCTTGAAAATGAACTATCCTCCAAGTATACCAGATTATTGGCCTCTGCAAAAATTACATTTATGGGTGAAACCAGAAATCTCTCAGAGTTAACACCTTTCATGCAGAGTAGAGACAGAGAAATGCGGAAAAATGCTTCAGATTCAAAATATAAATTTTTCGCAGATCATGAAGATGAAATTGACAGAATATATGATAATCTTGTTAAAATAAGAACTAAGATAGCCAGAAAACTGGGATTTGAAAATTTCGTAAAGCTCGGTTATATACGAATGAAGAGAAGTGATTACAATCCTCAAATGGTGGCCAATTTTAGAAAGCAGGTGAAAAAATATCTCGTACCCGCCGCTTCAAAACTCTATGAAA
This sequence comes from uncultured Clostridium sp., assembly GCA_903789665.1. Classification (GTDB taxonomy): domain Bacteria; phylum Bacillota; class Clostridia; order Clostridiales; family Clostridiaceae; genus Clostridium_B; species Clostridium_B lapidicellarium. The sequence continues at coordinate 187,564 of CAIFEX010000002.1, read as the reverse complement.
GGCAGAGAAAAAGATTGGGACTCAGCAGTCTTTTCTATTATGATGAAAATTTCAAATTCAATACGGGAAATGCCATACCAAAAGGCGGACCGGAATGGATAGTCAAAAATGCATTTAAAATGTATTCCGAATTGTCTCCTCAAACTGGAGAATTCTTTAATTTCATGCTAGATAAAAATCTTCTTGATCTGGTAACTAAAGAAAACAAGGCGGGCGGCGGATACTGTACTTATATACCGGATTACAAGGCACCTTTCATATTCTCAAATTTCAACGGCACTTCGGGAGATGTGAACGTACTGACTCATGAAACCGGCCATGCTTTTCAAAGTTACCTCTCCCGATGGATTGAAATTCCGGAATGTATCTTTCCAACTTATGAAAGCTGTGAAATACATTCCATGAGTATGGAATTTTTTACCTGGCCATGGATGGAGCTTTTCTTTAGTGAGGATGCAGACAAATACAGGTTTGCCCACCTGGAAAGTGCTGTAGAGTTTATTCCCTATGGTGTTACCGTGGACGAATTTCAGCACTACGTATACGAAAACCCGGAAGCATCTCCAAAGGACAGAAAAACAGCCTGGAGGAATATAGAAAAGAAATATCTTCCCCATAAAAATTATACCGGATGTGATTTTCTCGAAAGAGGATGCTGGTGGTTCCAGCAGTCCCATATATTCAACGTACCTTTCTACTATATCGATTATGCACTGGCACAGATATGCGCACTTCAGTTCTGGGAAAAAGCAGCAGTAGACAAAAACTCCGCGTGGAAGGACTATATAAAAATATGCAAGGTTGGAGGCACAAAGTCATTTCTGGAATTGGTAAAACTGGCTAATCTCAAATCTCCTTTTGAAGATGGATGTATAAGTTCAATTATGAAACCTATAAATAACTGGTTTAACTCAATAGATGACGAAAAATTGTGATTTGAAATTCAGGGGTGCTGTACAACTACTTTTTAAAATAATTGTACAGCACTTCAAAATTCATCAAACGGTATTTCAAGTATTACGAGGGCTCCTCCCGTAATTTTAGAATTTGACAATTTTATACAGCCCCTATGAAGCCTTACAAAGGATTTGGCAATAAAAAGTCCCATGCCGTAATGATTCTTTGAGTTTCTGCTGCTGTCACCCCTGTAAAACTGTTCCCCGGCCAGCTGCAGTTCCTCCTTTGAAAATCCCCTACCACTGTCTTCAACTGAGAAACTTATACTGCTATTCTTTCTCCCTAATTTGAAATTAATTTTTCCACCTTCCTGGGAATATTCAACCGCATTTGATATCACATTTACAATGGCCCTGTACAGCAGCTCTTCATCTCCATGAAAAAATTCCGGTACATTTTTCTCTTTGCTGCCCACAAACTGAATATTTTTTCTCTCCGAAATAACCTTCCCCTGAGTTTCCAGCTTTTCAAAAAATGTTTTCACATTTATTTTGACCGGATTAAAAGCAATACTGACTTCCGACTTTATCATATTTATAAGCAGCTCCAGATAACGTTCAATTTCACCGGCACTTTTAAGGATATGTTGATTATACTCTGCAACATTGTAATCACTGCAGCTCTCTTTCATAAGCTCTGCATTTCCCTTTATAATGGTAAGAGGTGTCTTTATGTCATGGGCCAGTGAAGAAATTTGATTTTTCCTTGCACTTTCCATATTCCACTGTCTTTCCAGTGAATCTCTCAATGCCCTTTTCATATCATCCAAAGAATTTATAACTCTGTCAATCTCATAGATTCTTGAATGTTTTGGATTGAAATCAAGATTGTGATGTTTTATTTTTTCTGTTACTTTCATCAGAACATTCATTTCTCCTGAAACATATCTGCCGAACTTTGCGGAAAGCAAAAGCACGTATGTTATAAAAATTAAGAATGCAAGAATATATAATAAATTTTCGATATCAGGAAAATATTTCCTGAGAAATAAATTTGTAAACTGCGCCCTCAGTGGATACCTGACAATACAGATTTCATTACTTCTGTAAAAAAACTTGTAATAGCGATTTCTCCCTGAAGTCACTTTATTGTTTTTAAAATCCCTCCATACCTTCTGAAATTCTCTGACTTTAAAATTCCCATAGAGAATCTTACCCTGTCTGCTGTAAACACCATACTGACAGCCTTCAGGTACCAGAGCTTGAGTTACTTTTTCCACCCTTGCAATCTCATTCCCATTTTGTTGGATTTTCTTTTCAAAATAATTGGCAGGAAACACAATATTTGCTTTGAGCATAAAATCAAATCCAAAGAAGACAAACAGAAAAAGTATAAAAGTGCTGAAAATAAAATATATAATATATTTCACAAATAAACTTCTAAAACTTTTACTGTTCTTTAAACCCATTTGTAGCCAATCCCCCAGACTGTTCTTATTGGATTACAACCTGCACTGCCAAATTTTGCCCTTATATTTTTTACATGCTCCACTATGGCAGAGCTGTCGCTTTCCCTGTCAAATCCGAACACGGATTCATATATCTTTTCCCTTGAAAACACCTGGCCATGATTTAAGGCTAAAAATTCACTGATTTCATACTCACTCTTTGTCAAAGGAACCAGTTTGTCTTTTACATACACTTCTTTTGCAGACATTTTAAATTTAACACTTCCCAGGGCAAAACTGTTGCTTTTTTCCCTGTGCTCCCGTCTGAGATGGGCCGCCACACGGGATCTCAGCTCCCCAATTCCAAAGGGTTTTGTGATATAATCATCTCCACCCAGTCCAAGCCCTTTTATAATGTCACTTTCAGAAGTCTTTGCCGTCAAAAATATAATAGGACAATCCACCAGATCCCGGATTTTCCTGCAGAGTGTAAACCCGTCCATATCCGGCATCATTATATCCAGAAGTATCAGATCATAATCTCTACATCTTTCCACCGTAAAATCTGAAAAATTGCTGACAGCAGTAACTTCATGCCCTTCTCTGGAAAGCGCAGTTTTTATAATTTCAAGAATCCCCTCTTCATCGTCAATTGCCAGTATCTTAGCCATTTTATCACCTCATCTGCTCAATCTCCGCTTCTTCCCTCAAAAGAGTAAAAGAAAACCACACTTATTATAATTATAACAGTTGTCATTACAGTGCAGGTACAAATTCCACTTTTAAAATCCCCCATAATATAAGCCCTGTTTGTAGTATTTGCATTTAAGGCAATATAATAATCGGAAAATCTCACCCCAAAGGCACAGGGAATCCACTTCCATATCTTATCTCCAAGACCCGTGAGCATTAGAGCCGAAATCAAACTCTCACCGATTCCAAGACCTATGGACGCCCCGCTGCCGAATTTCAGACTGCAGAGTACATGGAGAAAGTATAAAAATATCATGCTCGAAAAAAGCAGTAAAACAATTTTCCCATAAATTGCTGCAGTAATTAGATTGTCATCATTTAAAAACTTCATTCCAGCTGCAAAAAAACCTGATGCAATGAACAGGGAAAATAATTCCAGCAAAAAAAGCATGGCTATTTTGCTTAAAAATCCGGCTGTCTTGTACTCTGCCGTCAAGAGCTGCTGAAAATTTCCCGCATCTGCCTCCTGCTCCAGTGCATTACCTGTAACTATTCCGATTATGAGGGGAAATCCTATGGACAATACTTCGAAATATCCGGATATCTTTGAAACTTCTTTTACAGGAGAAAATGAATAGTAGGCAACAAATGCCGCTGCTATAAAAATCGGTACAAGAATATGAATCCATAAAAGAGAGCTCCTCTTTATTTTCTGGAAATCTGCCCTGACAAGCCTAAAGAACTGAACCATCTATCTTGCCTCCTGTCTTTCATACCACTTTGAAGTTGCAAATGCAAGTACTAAAAGCAAAACCAGTGTAATTGCAATTCCAGGCAAAATGACACCTTTTGAAAGAAGCTCCGGCCTGAAGGTCTGATTTCCCGGGACAGCCGGCAGGCCATTTGGAAGAATCTTCAAAATGGGACACATGAGTCTTGCGGGAATGGCGTAGGGTATCATCCATAGCAAACCTTTTACTGCACACAATATCCCGAGCACCATATAAGCTGCCATATTTATGATAATCGTGGGGAACATTCCCATTTTGCTTCCAAGGAAAAGGCAAAGGGGGATCTGCCACAAAAAGGTGAGTACGAGCACTGAAATTCCTTCAAACTGGTTTAAAAGAGGCAATTTGAAAATACCTACGCCCAGGAGGTTCCCGATTACTACAGCACCGGCCAGAATAACAGCTGAAGCTTCCACCACAATAAGCATGCACAAAAGTATCTTGGACATCCACACTTTTTTAAGATCCACCGGCAGTGACATCACCGCCATGTTTTTCATTTTACCGTCCTGTCCTGCCACAAGGGTACACACTACGGATATCATTCCCGGAAGTATCATTACATACCACCAGTTATAGACATTCTGATGGAAATAGGCTCTAGAAAGAAAAAGTACCGCTGCTATGGTAAAAGCAGGTGCCAGGAAAACAAGTTTTTTTGAAAAACTATGTCTTGCCTTCAAAGCCTCGGACTTAAAATATGCTGCCATGCTATTCGCCCTCCCTTCTGTATTTTCCTGCAACTTCCACAAAAAGTTTTTCCAGATCCTCTCCTGCTTTCATGTCTCCCTGATATCCCAAAACTCCACCTGATACGATATTGTCAACAAATATAAATAGAAGTATTGTTCCTCCATAGATAAATATTCTGGAAGGAACAAAGAATTTTACAAGCTCATTTTTTATCATACCCACAGTATCCAACCTCCTCCATGAAATAATCTTCAAGGGAAGTGCTTTTTTTGACAATGTCGTCTATCTCCACATTTTTTTCTGCCATAACTTTATTTATCAGTTTGAAATCCCCCCTGTTTATTTCTATGGAAATTCCACCTTCAATATCATGCATTTTCAGGCAATAGTCCTTTAACACCTTTTTCAATTTTTCTGCTTCACCTGTAAATATGCTGTACCTTTCCCTGTCAGTGTTTAAAAGTTCATCCACAGATCCTTCTGTCAGAATTGAGCCTTTATTTATGACTGCCACCCTGCTGCACAGGTTCTGCACTTCATTTAAAATATGAGAACAGTATATAAAAGTAACCTCCTCGTCTTCCGAAAGCTTTTTTATCAGATTTCTCATATCCCTTACACCTTCCGGGTCCAGACCATTGGTGGGTTCATCCAATATCACAATTTCAGGATTGGATAGAAATGCCCTGGCTACCGCAAGCCTCTGCCTCATCCCCATGGAATAATTTGAAACCTTTCTGTCCTTGTATTCCTGAAGATGTACCATATTTAAGACTTCCATTATCCTATCCTCTTTTATATCCAGTACATTGGCATACAGTTTCAAATTTCTGAAGGCGGACAGATTATTGTAAAAGCTTGGATAATCTATCATTGCACCTATATCCCCCGGGTTTTTATATTTATCTTTGACAATATCTCTTCCCTCAATATAAATTTTACCGCTGGAGGGCCTTACAAGCCCCAGTATGCTCTTTATAGTGGTAGTTTTTCCAGCACCATTGGGACCTATAAATCCGTATATATCACCTTTGAATACTTTCATGCTGATATTTTTAAGTACCTGTTTGTTTTTATAGAATTTGTTCAAATTTCTAACTTCCAAAATAGGCTCCATGTTTTCCCTCCTGATCTAAAAAATAAAGCCGGAAACTTTCAAGATATCAATACCCTTGAGCTCCCGGTTTAAATGTTAACAGATATCATATTCAATTTTATCCATATTTCCGAATCAGCCGCTGTGGATTCATAAAAGCATACTGATTATTACGGTAAAGAATAGAAATTTTACGTTGGTGAAGTTGTATCCTTAATCCATAATTCCTGGATAAACTGGCTGTCTTCAACACTTGTATTCATAAAAACATTGTTGTATTTTTCATCTATTATGTTCTTTACCGTATAAAGTCCCAGGCCTCTGTCCTCTCCTTTAGTAGAAAAACCTTTCTCCCATATTTTATGGATCACAGGTTTTTCACCTTTGAAATTGTTTTTAAAAACCAGGACCACATAAGACCCTCTGTTGAAGGCGCAAAAATACAAGCGGGGCGTGTCACACTTTTCTGCACCTTCAAGGGCATTGTCCATAAGTATTCCAGCTATTCTGCACAAATCCATTATATTCATGTCAACCCTGGATATATTCTCAACTATTTCTACTCTCACATCTATATTCTTTGAAAGTGCTTTTATGAGTTTAGCGGATATAAGAGCCTTCAAAGCTGAAATCCTGATATACCCGAGTTTGTCTATATTCGTACTGCTCCAATTTATGTGGTCATCCATATGCATCACATTTTCATAAAAAAATTTTTTAAGTCCTTTTGTATCTTCACTATCTATATATCCTTTAAGGGGCAAAAGCATGTTTTTATAGTCGTGCTTGAATTTTCTCGTCTGGCCGTACATTTCCTCAACTACAGAGGCATATTCCTCCAGACGATGTCTTTCTTCAACTTCCCTTTTTAGTTCCACCTGTATGCCTATGCTTTTTTCATAGTTGTATATTATGAATAGTATGAGCACAATTGAAAAAAGAGGTATTGCAATTGGTATATACCAGTCTATTACAAAGGAAAAGCTGCCGTAACTTCTGGAATTCACGTAGGGATATATAAGCCTTATGCTCACCATTATGGGTATGCTCAGAGCAAACATCAATCTGAGCCTTGCTCTCCAGAGTGAATCTTTCGCGTATCTGTTTCTTCCCTTAAAAACAGTATTCTTAAGTATAGATATTAAAAATACACCTGCAAGTACTACTGCATACACCATTGCATAATTTTTTATACGGGAACTGTCTTTCCAGTAAAAATAAGCCCCGTTAAGGGCTTTGAGCATGACTTCTACAAAGTATATGGAAAATATAGCCATGAGTACCTTCAAAGTATCCATCATATCTTTACTGTTTTTTAACTCAGCTATTGTCACAGCAATGAGCAATGGAAACACTATGACATAAGAGCCTGTTTGAAGTACCATTCCTATCAGGTAAGAAGTTAAAAAATATTTTTCAGCTTTGTGAAAGTCGGTTTTGTATCCGGACAAGATCCATATTGAAATGCAGCACAATATACTGACAGGTATGGGAGGAAGCACAAGCTCCGTGAAAAGTTTACTTAAGGGGAATTCTTTTATAATCACCTTTTAAGCCCCCTTTTGTATCTGAAGGAAACATAGCATTTTTCTCCATTTGTCATGGTTATCCTGTTTGACTTCATGTCCACTTCAGCAATCTTATCCCTGTTGACAATATAGGATTTATGGCACCTGTAAAAATTGGAAGTAAGCTTTTTTTGTATATCCTTCAGACTTCCGTAAAATTCAATCTGTCTGTTTTCTTCATGAACCCTTATCCTGTGCGCTGCGGCACTGGTTTCTATAAAAAGGATGTCTCTCAATTTTATATTGATAATCCTGCAGTCTTCATCTATAGAGATATACTTGTCCTTTGAACTCTCCCTATAGTAATCGCCATAAGCTTTAAGCATGCAGTCTTTCACTCTGTCTGTAAAATTCTCCTCGTCTTTTGCCACATAATCCATGGCCTCCACCTTGTATTTAAACACCATATAGCTCATTTCCATATGAACTGTAGTAAAAATTATAAATCCCCGTGGATCAAAATCTCTTATCTTCTCACCCAATTTTATGCCATTCATACTGCACTTCAAATCCACATCCAGAAAATAAATACCTGTAATATCCCGCCTTTTTATATATTCAATTACTTCCATGGGATTTTCGGTACACAGGGATATTTTTAAATCGATATTCTCTTTTAATATAATATCTTCAACAACATTTTTAAATTTTTCCCTATAGACCGCATTGTCCTCACAAATCAAAACCTCAAGCATGATTTCACATCCTGTTATTGAATAAAATATGAAATTAAACTGAATATCATATTAGTAATTCCTATCAAAAAAGTACTAATATGAAAATCTATTCTATACTTACGTACACTTTTATCTTCAACTGCATAATTTAATCTTATTCTTTCTCCACTTTGCTAAACTTCCAGATAATATTGCTGACAAAACCAGAAAGAACAAGCCTATAATACCTAAAATTTTAAACCCAGCATATAATCTATTAAATAGCACGCAAATTATAAAAATTGCCGCCGATTCAATTAATCCGATAAAAAAGGAAATTTTTATCATTTAAAAATTTCTTCTCTACATTAATATCAATTAAAAGTTTTATCAACATATTCAATTTAATAAACTCATTATACCATAAATTATACAATTCAAATTTACAACGTTATATTATGAATTTGTTGTTAACTTGTGATAATGTCACCTTGAGATTAACTTTACAAAATGTCACTTTTTGATAGACTATAAAATTATGAAAAATGAATTAATCACATTGTCACAAAAATAATTAAATAAGAGTTTTCCAAAAATCATGTAACTTTTGACCTTTAGAAAACTCTTTCTTATTTAAAAAATATATAAATTTTAAACTTCTTCCTTAACTTCAGTTTTTTTATCTTCTCTAACAAAAATATTTACATCTAGATTCTTTTTATTGCCAAGCAAGACCAACAAACTCAATACTATGCCTACGGCAAGACCCCATGCAGCACCTCTAGCAACTATTACAGCAGCCATCACACCTGCAATTCCCAGATCATTTATAGTACGTGCCTTTAATATACCTATTCTTACAGAAACATATCCTTGAACCATCATTGTCAAAGCCAGCGCTATATTTAAAATTGGAGTGACAAGAGTAACTATAGGCATCAAAAAATAGCCTGTCAAAGTACCGAACCTGAATGAACCCGCGCCTCCATTTATAGAATCCATAGCTTTTCTACCATGCTTATATCTATCACATACCACAACTTGCATAGCTGCCCATAGAGGGCCGCACATAGTTATATCAGGTCCTATAATCGACATCAGACAATTACGCAGTCCAAATATCAAATGTGACCTGTTGGGATTATAGTCTACAAGCTCATCCGGGCGAACTTTTCCTGCATCTTCCAGTAATGCCTGTGCCTGAATCATTTCACCAAATAATATTACATAAGCTGAAAATACCATAGGTATAGCCTGTACAAACATTTTCACCGATGGAAATCCTACGGACCAGAATGTCCAATGGCTCCACAATTCTCCAAAAGAAGGATTTGAAAATCCCCATTTAATACTTGGCCACATAGTTTCACCTACAAGCGGTGCTACTAATACTGCCAGCAGTATACAAGGTAAAATTCCCAAATTTGAAATAACTTGAAGAACTTTATTTTTATTTCTCAGGCTTTTGAAATAATTTGAAAATAAAAGCCAAAATGCCAAGCCTATACAGATTGTAATTGACCATGGATATTTTTCAAAATAACCTTGTTTACCAAATACGGTATTTACAGCTGCAATGCCAGCTCCCATTATAATACCGGCTTGCATGCAGTTTGGTATCAGTGTAATTATTTTCTTGCCTAATCCTGTAATGCCAAGAAGTGCAGCAAAAATACCCAAACTCAATTCAAATGCAATAAGCGCTTGTACTCTTTCAGGTCCCATAGGAAATTCACTGACATATAACATCAAAAGTGGTATAGCGGGAGTAACCCATCCCGGTACAACTGGATCACCCAAAAGGACATGAGTACAATAAAGAATTCCATTAAGAATAACAATAGCCAATGCAACTTCAAAGGGCATTCCCAAATACTGCTGAAGCATTGGAATAGCACTGAGACAAACAGCACACATTAAAAGTCCCTGAACATAATCTGCAATTTCAAACCTGTAGTGCACCCCCGGAACACGTATTTTAAACGGACCTGCCGGTATATAAGGACATTCTTTCCCATATTCTCTTTTATGTGCCATGGAATTATTCTCCTTTACTCATTTTTTATTTTTCTATTTTTTAAAATTTATCATTAAATCTCTTCTCAAATTCTTTGATTAGCGGTTCTCTAAAATCAGGATGAGTAATATCTATCAAAGCTCTGGCCCTTTCTCTCAAAGTCTTTCCCTTAAGATGGGCAATGCCATATTCTGTAACCACATAATCAGCATCACATCTGTTAGTGGTAACTGCGGCCCCGGTATTCAGCAGTGGGACTATCCTGGAAACCTTTCCCTTTGCTGCAGTAGAAGGTATGGCAATAATGGCTTTACCATCTTTGGCCATATTGGCTCCCCTTATAAAGTCCACCTGACCTCCAACTCCGCTTATCTGCTTCAATCCTATACTTTCAGAACATATCTGGCCCATTAAATCCACCTGAACACAGGAATTTATCGATACCATCTTGTAATTTTGCATGATGACCCGAGGATCATTTACATAATCTACCGGATAAGAAGCTATAATAGGATTATCATCCACAAAATCATATAATTTTCTCGTTCCCATTAAAAATGTCACAACTATCTTGCCGGGATGAAGAGTTTTTTTGCTATTGTTGATAACTCCCGAATTAACCAGATCCACCACTCCATCTGATATCATTTCAGAATGTATCCCCAAATCCTTCTTATCTTTTAAAAACATGAGTACAGCATCCGGAATAGCACCTATACCAAGCTGAAGAGTCGAACCATCCTCAATCAGGGATGCACAGTATTTTCCTATAGATTTTTCTACTTTTCCCAATTTAGCCGGTTTTAGTTCTATCAACGGATGTGAAACTTCCACTATATAGTCGATATCCGATACATGTATAAATGAATCCCCCAAAGTCCTCGGCATATTTTCATTTACTTCCGCAATTACAAGTTTTGCACTTTCCGCTGCCGGCTTGGTATAATCATTGGAAACTCCAAAACTGCAGTAGCCATATTTATCCGGCTTGCTTACCTGTATTATCGCCACATCCACCGGTAAATAGCCATCTCTAAATAAACCCGGCACTTCATAGAAATAACAGGGTGTATAATCACCTCTGCCTGAATTTACAGCATCTTTGGTGGTAGCCCCTACAAATAGTGAATTGTGATGAAAATGCTTCTCCATTCCGGGTTTAGCATATTCGCCCTTACCCATAGCTACCATATGAACTATCTCAACATTTTCATAATTTTCCTTATTTTTAACCATCGCATCTACTATATTCAACGGTTCTCCAGTAGCATGTGCAATAACTACCCTGTCATTAGATTTTATCTTGGAAACGGCTTCTTCTGCACTCACCAATTTTTCCTTATATATATTCTTCCAATTCATAAAGATAATTTCCCCCCTATATTTCATCGGAATATCGATCCAGCAGATTTTTAACTTCATTAAAATCCTCTTCAGATCTCACCAATATTCTTTTAAACTTAAATTTAAGTTCGCTGTAGTTAACACAGCAACTATTACATCCACATAAAATTATCAATATATCGTATATTTTACCTAATTGAGCCACTTCAAAACTATAATTAAAACTTCTTTCCAAATCATTTAAAAATTTTTTTCTGTTGTATCTGGGATTACATCCTCCGCAATATTTAATCCCCACATTCAGCACTTAGTCACCCAAACCCTTATTCAATATTTTTTTTGCCAGCTCTAAAGTGTCCTGACTTATATAATCTACAACTTCCACCTCTTTCACCTGTTCGATTTTTAATTTCAAAGAAGTTTCAATCACATTTTTAACAGTATCCCTGGATAAGGCACAATTGCTGCACTGCCCCAAAAGTCTGACTTTAACCACTCCATCTTTCACTCCAACAAGCTGGATATCACCATTATGACTATTTAAATAAGGTCTTATGCTTTTATCAATTACCTCCATTATTTTTTTCTTCATAAATGCAGCACCTCGCCATTTTACGTATGGGGTGAAAATCACCCCATTTTCATATTTACTATTCTTCTATCCTTGCTATGGCTTTTGCCAGTGATTTCTTCTGGCCCAGATTTCCCTGTCTCGATATCATTATTCTCTGTGCCTGCGGCGAACCTGCTCCATGCATTGACTCAGTCCTATAGCCCACTGCTGCAGTACCAAGGCTCAAGTTTTCTATAAGCCTAAGTATTTTCATTCTGTTCTCCACAGGAACAGATGCAGTTCCCACCAGATACTTCTTTACATATTTTCCTACTTCACGATTTTTATAATCCTTTTCCGAAGGCATTGTTACCATAAGGCCTCCTGCTATATCTTCCGCCAGTCTTACAATTTCATAGGGAAATCTTGTTACATTCTGCTTACATACATTTGCAAGCAGCAAATCTATTTGATAGTTACCTGCTTTTGTAGGATATCCCTCGGATGAACAGGCAATTCCACATGCATATAATGTCTCATTTAAATGCATCATTTCTATCAATTTGTCCTTTATATGTGATGCTCTAGGCACTCCATTATATTCAGCAGCCAGTGCGGCAGCCCCTATAAGTACATCTCCCACTCCCACTTTACAACCGCCGTAGCTCTGCCTGTGATATCCTGCAAACCTTTCCACAAGCATACCCGCATATTCAGTCTCACCATTTAAAAATATCCTGTCGTTTGGAACAAATACATTATCAAATACTGTAAGTGCTTCTACACCGCCAAAATTCTTATTGCCTACATCAATGTCAGCATCTTTCTCCAGTTTCCTAGTATCACAGGACTGCCTCCCAATTATCATGGTTATCCCCTTTGTGTCAGTAGGCACCGCAAAAGATATTGCATAATCCTTATCCTCAGGTTTCATAGCCTGTGTAGGCATTACAAGCACTTCGTGAGAATTGCAGATTCCTGTCTGGTGGGCTTTTGCCCCTCTAACTACAACCCCGTCCGGTCTTCTTTCCACGACTCTCAAATACAAATCCGGATCAACTTGTTTGCTCGGAGATAATCCTCTATCTCCCTTGGGATCTGTCATTGCACCATCAACTGTAAGATCCTTGTCCTGAACATATGCCAGATATTTTTTGAAATTTTCAAAATAATTGGTATTGTACTGTTTGTCTATCTCAAAAGTAGTGCTGTATACTGCATTAAAAGCATCCATTCCAACACATCTTTGGAAACAGGCAGCAGTTTTCTGCCCGCATAGTCTCTGCATTTTTACCTTCTTTACCAGATCTTCGGCACTTTGATGTAAATGAGTGAACCTGTTTACTTTTTTACCTGTCATATTTGACTTTGCCGTCATAAGATCTTCATACTCCGGCTGCTGGGCCAGATCATAAGTCATCTTAACAGAATTAAGAGATGGACGAATTACAGGATTATCTACGGGGCTTTCCACCTTTTTCCCCAGATAATAAACGTTTAACTTTAGTTTACGCAAACTTTCCACATATTCTTCTCCTGTCATTAAAGACATTGCAATCATTCCTTTCATTTCATATAGATATAATTTTTTTACTTACACAACCATATTCAAGCAATTTTGATACCAATTCTTTATACAAAATATAAAAAATTCGCACAGTTCTCAATTCAGCAGGTAATCATTGAACTAAAAACACTATATTTAAATTTATAGATTCATTGCATAATTGCAACACTTTATTCTTTATCTACATATTCGTCCGATATATTTCCCATTTGCATAATTGCAACTGATTTCATTTTTGCAACATATATTTATTCCTGTACCTCTTTCTCTTTCTAACTAAAGTTGAGGCACTTATTCCAAGTTCTCTCGCTGCATCCCTTACATTCCCATATTTTCTAAAAGCACTTTCTATCATGGACTCTTCTAGATTTTCAACCGCATCCTTTAGAGGTAAATGATTTTTTATCATGCCATTTTCATCAGTTTCAAATTTGCTGCTGTCCCAAACTTCCCTTATAGGCAGATCACTTCTAAGTATCTTATCCCTTGAGGTCATAATTATGACTCTCTCTATTATATTTTTTAATTCCCTTACATTTCCCGGCCACCTGTATTCCTTTAAGGAGTCCACTGCAGCACCGGTTATAATCTTATCAAAATTATATTTTTTATTAAATACACCCATAAAATAGTTTATAAGAGGTTCAATATCGCCCCTTCTTTCCCTGAGTGGTAGAATTGTAATAGGTACTACATCCAACCTATAGTACAGATCCTTTCTGAATTTCTTTTCAGCAACCATTTTTCCCAAATTTCTGTTAGTTGCGGCAATCACCCTTATATCGATTTCAATAGTATCAGTACCGCCAACTCTTCTAATCTCCCCTTCCTGAAGCACCCTCAAGAGTTTCACCTGCATATCCAGACTGAGTTCACCGATTTCATCCAAGAAAACCGTACCTTCGTCAGCTAATTCAAAAAGACCCATCTTCCCTTCCTTGCTTGCACCTGTAAACGATCCTTTCTCGTAGCCAAAAAATTCTGATTCTATAAGGTTACGAGGTATAGAACTGCAGTCTATTTTTATAAAATTCTTATTGCTTCTCCTGCTGTTTTTATGTATATATTTAGCTACTTTTTCCTTGCCAACTCCAGTTTCCCCCAGCAAAAGCACAGTGGTATCTACTTTTGCAACTTTCTTTGCCATATTGAGTGTATTGATCATCTTTTCATCTTTCACTATAATATCCGAACACTCAAGAATCTGCTGTCTCATTGCTTCCAGTTGCAAATGATATCTTCCCATGATCTCCCTGTTCTTTTCCAGCTGCTCCTTCAATTCATAGAGTTCCGTGACATTTCTCACATTTGTAACCACCATGGTTATCTCACCGTCTTCGTTGAATATGGGACTGCTAGAAACCAATACCGTCTTGCCTGTTTTAAACTTCTGTTCGATTGTAACATTTTTTCTGCTGTTCAACACCATAAGTGTCCCTGATTTGGATATATAATTATTTTTTTCCAGATATCTCATATTTTTACCGAGCATTTCGTTTTTTCTCATTCCGGTGATTCTCTCATAGGACTTATTCAGAAATATGGTATTTGCATTTCCATCTGTTATATATATCCCGTCGTAGGAGCTTTCAATAACTTGATATAACTGTCTTATTCTGGATTTCAAAAATTTTACGTCTCCTTTCAGCAAATTATCAAAGCTTACCAGTTCTTCATCCTTCATGAAATAAACCCCCTTTTAAAATCATATAACATCAAGTGATTCTTAGGCTCAGGCGAAGTTTGCTAAATAAGTAATACTTTTTCTCCACCTGAACATTAAAAGAACTTATCCAGGCGCGTAGCAGTGCTTATCTCCCACTCTGAGAAGCTGGGAGTATTAGCAATGGTAGCGTTCGGATAAAATATAAGTAGATGTGCAGTACTCCACATAAAAAATCATATCATAAATTCAACCATTTTTATGATAAAAAGCATCTGTAAATTCTGGTTTTTAAAACATCAATAACGTATTTTAATAATTTATGCTATTGACGGCGGCATGACAAAAGCTTCACCTGTCAAGACCCTATGGCCTTTTGAATTAGTACAGGTAGTTTTAAGTTTCACTATATTTTCATTTTTGTATATTTTCAAAACCTCCACTTCCGCTTTTATGGTATCTCCAAAATACACAGGCAAATTGAATTTTGAGTTTTGACTCAGATAAATAGTACCTGGTCCTGGAAGATACATTCCTATACAGGCAGATAAATATCCAGCTATAAGTGCTCCATGTGCTATTCTTTTTCTGAACACCTCCTTGCATTTTTTTTCATCTACATGGAGTGGATTGAAATCCCCCGTTATTTCAGCAAACGAATATACGTCATCTTCAGATACAATCTTTTCAAAACAGGCTCTGTCCCCAATCTTCAATTCATCAATTGTCAATCCTCTCATATAATACAACCTCCCTTATATAAAAAAGTCAGGAGCCTCACTTTAAAGGTCTCCTGCCGGCAATCCTAAAATCTATCTAAATATTTAGACTACACCACAATACAAGTTCATTTATCATAAAACATCCATCCCAGGGAGAATCATAATTATTCATGGCTCCAAAACCCACTACTCTATTCACACCTGCCGATGTAGCCATACCTGCAAATTTAAAAAGTTTGTCTTTGTCATCAATGGCATAGCCTATAGTCTGTATTCTGCGGGTAATCAAATCCTTTACATCAAATATGCTGTTTACCTGTTTTACAAAAATGCATCTTCCCCCTACAGGCTCTTCTAATTTTACTTCATCATCAATTAAAATAGTATATTCCAATCCACCGCTGCAGCAAATGTCTCTGGTCAAATCGAGGCTGTACATCCCCCTCTTGTTAAGAATTTCTGCGCAGGTATTTTCATCTAGAATATTTTTATACCTTTTACCTATTTTTTGAAAAGATCTTTCAAGTACTTTGACAATATGTTTCAAAGGGATATTACTTTTTTCTATAAAAAGTACATTAGGTGAAGAACAGGCTTTCTGTCCAAACAAAACTACATCCGTTACAAATTTGTTTATATATTCACTGCAGCTGTCACTTTCAACAGCATATCTATCAAATACGGCAAAAGAATATTTTGGTCCAAAAACTATATCCTTGCAGGTGGTCTTTTTAGGAAGCGAAGTAATATGATTCACTGCACTTTCTCCCCCCCATATAATTCTTGAATCTGCAGCAGCCGACATGTATTTATTCAACGATTCATCTTCTCTAGGGAAATATACCAGAGATATGTTTTTCAACATGTTTTCAGAAGAATATATTTTTCCATTATAAATTACCTCTATATTTTCCAAAGGTTTCAACAATCTCAAAACTATAGAAATGCTTTTTTTAGGCAGTCTCACAAGATTTGAATTCTTAGCTATAAGCGACTGAAAAACTGAATAGACAGCAAGAGTAGGTACATTTCCTGCAATCCAGTGGCAGATGATTCCTCTCCCCTGGGCTCTTATGAATCTACCGCTACCTATGGGAACAAATTCATTTAAATATTTTTTATCCTTCAAATTGATTTCTATCAATTTTTCTATATTTGATTTTCTAAAATAGAACGAAAGATAAGTTGTCCCTGTAATTTTAAGAAGCTGTTTATCTCTAGACAACCTTTTGCTGTATTCGTCCAATATGAGAATAACAGCTTCCACCGGCATTGAATTTAACAGTTTTACATTTTCTTTTAAAATATTTTCTATTTCATCAAATCCACTAAAAACTTTTTTCACTTCATAAAAGGATCCATCCAGCAGATAACAATCTATCATTTAACGGCCCTCCTTTCTGCAAATGTATCTCCACAGCCCCTGATTTCAGTTTTCTCCATTCTGGACTTGAATTTAAAATATTTGCCCCGTCTTCCACATCTGCAATCGTCAATACCCATAAATTCTCCTACATCTTCCGTTAAAATACCCTGTGAAGGATAGCTGGAGCCCAAAATACTCATGACCTCTATAATTCCACTCTGGCCGATCTCCACTTCTTTCAAGGTATTAAAGTCTCTTATTATAACATCTGCGAAATCCGGTATATGTTTATACCCATATTCACAATCTACAAATACCACTCCCAGTTGTTCCACCATACCATAAAAATCCAGTATATTTTTTTCTTCGGTCCCAAAGACCTCTGCTGTCCTTCCATTAAATTCCTCTTTTCCAACACTTTCAGAAACAAGTTTTTTCCACCCGCCGCTGTGAAGAAGTTTCATTTTAGGAAGAGACAAACTAATATTTCTCTTCTTCAATTCTTTTACAAATTTACTCCATATTATATAGGTAAATCCATATACCAATACTTCTTTGTCTCTATTTTCATTTTCAAATTTTTTCAATCTGGATAAATTTATTCCCAAATTTTCACCTTTTCTATCCATAGCATAAGTTATACTGCTGGCAAAACTGCTGATTCCTCTAATGGCTGCTCCTCTCGCACTCAATACATCACTTTTTCTATTTACGGCTTCCGTATCCAGGATCAGAAGAGGCCTTCTACTTTTCCCAATAAAATTCTTTAAAGTATTTACAAGACCCTGAGTCTGCCTTATCGATGTAATTTTATCCAGATATATCTTGCTGGGAATTCCGGAAGTAGTGGAACTGGAATTTAAAATTCTTATTACATCTTCATTGCTGCAGGTCAAAAGATCGAATTTTTTGAACATGTTTACCGGAATGAACGGAACTTCTGAAAGTCTTGAAATTTTTGGAATATTTACAGAGAATTTTTTGTACATACTGCTTATATTGGGACTGATTTGGTTGGACTCAAGCTGTTTTTTGATTATATCGAGCAGTATACCTCCCTTCTTTTCCTGAGGTACTTTAAATTGATTGCCCAACACTATGTTTTGTATCAAATGGTCTATTTCCACATATATTCACCTGCCTTGTTTTATCTTACATATTCTTCAGATTTTTAAGCAGTACTTTACCTGATGAATTTTTAGGAAGTGACGGCAAAAACTGTACATATTTGGGTACCTTATACCTTGGAAGCCTTTCCATACAGTAATCCACTATATATTTTGAATCTATGCCGCTGTTACTATCTTTTAAAACTACAAAAGCCTTTACTGCCTCACCTAAAATATCATCCTCAACCCCTATGACAGCACATTCCACAACCTGTTTTATACCACATATGGTATTTTCAATCTCCCTGGGGCTTATCCTGTTTCCGGCACATTTTATTATATTCTTCTCTCTGGAAACCACGAATATATATCCATCCCCATCTTTAAAGGCCAAATCACCTGTATACAAAATACCGTCCCTAAGCACTTTTTTTGTTTCCACTTCATCATTAAAATACCCTTTCATCACATTTCCGCCTTTAGCGGCTATTTCTCCCACTTCTCCTATTTCAGCTGGAAGGCCCTTCTTACTTAGGATCATTAATTCCGTACCCGGAATCCCTTTTCCTATAGAACCCAGCTTGTTTTTAATCTGAGAAGGCGGAAGATATGACAACCTGGCTGTAGCCTCAGTCTGCCCATACATAATGTATATGTCCACTCCCTTAAGAGCCTCATACAATTCCACTATAAATACCTCCGGGAGCCTTCCTCCAGCCTGTGTTACATACCTTAGCGACGGCATTTTGGCATTTTTAAAATCAGTCATTCTCAACAATATCTGGTAAGTGCTCGGAACCCCTGCAAAACCAGTGCAGCTATATTTCTCTATGTCCTCTATGACAGTTTGGGGAAACATAAACCTATTGTTTATTACAATGCTTCCGCCGCATCTAAAATGTGTATTCAAAAGAGATGTCCCATAGCAGTAATAAAAAGGAAGCACAACCTCTATCCTGTCTTTTTCAGTCAAATGCAAATATTCCACAATAGAATTGGTATTATACATCAAATTGTAATGCGTGAGCATGACACCTTTCGGTTTTGAAGTAGAGCCCGATGTGAACATAATAAGTGCTGTATCTTTTTTTACATCTATGGAATCACCTGAACCAAGCTCATTTTCACTTGTTCCCATGCTTTCTTCGCTGTATAAAATTGTGTCATTACAAATCAATTTTTTTATCCTGGTTTCATATTTCTTCTGGCAAAAGATTATTTTTATTTTTAAAATATCTATAATATATTTCACATCGTCTTCAGACATACTGGGATTGATCGGAACACATACACTCCCATTTTTAATTATTCCAAAATAAGTTTCTATAAAAAAAACAGAATTATCAGAAATAACAAGTATGCTATCTTTCTTTGAACATTTATTTTTATTAAGCAAATTGGATACATAATTTATACTGTGGTAAACCTTCTCATAGCTAATGCTTCTGCCATATATTAATGCAGTTTTCTTTAAATACCTGGATTTTTCAAACACATAATCCGTAAATGTCATAGTTTCACCCCATACTTTTTCAATATCTTTTTAATATCTCCAATAGTATACATTCTGGATATGTCAACCACATCAAAATTTACTCCGAATTCATCTCCCAATGCTGTAACCAGCTCCATGTGTGCCAATGAATCCCAATCTTTTATTTCATCTGGTCCCATTTCATCCTTAATATTCTTTACATTCTTTATATTTAAAGTATCACAAATTATATTTTTGAATTTATCTAAATTATTCATAATCATACCCTCCATTTCTCCATGTATTTTTTATGAGAAAGCAACTATCATACCACCGGTTAAACATTCCTATACCAAGTGATTGCAGATATTTTCCATATACTGTTGTTGCATTAATAGAACAAAAAAATGAATAATTTACCTTTAGCTCTTATAACCGCAATATGCATTTTACATTGTTGCAAATATGAATTTTGTTTCTTATCTGCAACAATATCATTTTAGAACGGACAAATAAAAAAAGACCCGACAGTCAAAATAACTGCTGTCGGTCTTTTATCTTCAAATTATGCTCTGAGCTTTATTCCTTATCTCTTTTATTAGATTTTTTACCCTTTTCTCAATTATTTTAGCTGTTTTAATAAATTTCTCATCGCTTTTTCCCGTAGGATCTTCAAAGCCCCAGTCTTCTTCATATTTGGACATCAAAAATGGACATGCAGCATTACAGCCCATTTTTATCACTATATCAATTTCGGGTAAATCATCAATCAGCTTAACGTGCTGAGTTTTACCCATATCAATACCGTATAATTTTTTAATTACCCTGACTGCATCTTTATTTATTCCGGATTTAATTTCAGTGCCAGCTGAGTAAGAATCAAATACCTCACTTCCATATAACCTTCCTATTGCCTCGGCCATCTGTGATCTACATGAGTTATGGACACATATAAAAGCCACTTTGGGTTTCATTTTTTCCTCCAGTTTTCCCTAACCAAGTAAATCAAATAATTTTTCATTTTTAATTTCTTCCGCCTTCCATTTTATTAATGCAAAATTTCCATTGGAGATTTCATTAACTTTTTTTATCCACGGTATTTCATTACTTGCCTTGGCCTTGAGCACATTATTTGTAGTATCAGATGCATACATGCTGGAATTTATGACCCACCACCTGCTTGCAATTCCAGCACGTTCCAGATCTGATTCAAGACGCAGGGATTCATATACTGGAGTGTCTTCAGCCAAAGTTACAATAATAACTTCCGTATCATTGGCATTTTTAAGTTTAGGCAAAAGCTCCCTGACAGACTGGGGTATATTACCTTCTGAACGCTTAATTTCTCTGTTATAGCTTTCTGTTGAATCCAACAATAACAGCGTATGCCCTGTAGGAGCCGTATCTATCACTACAACTTCATCCTTAGACTTTTCCACTATCTCTGCAAAAGCCCTGAATGCAGCTATTTCCTGTGTGCACGGAGATCGTAAATCTTCTTCAATATATGCCATATCACTTTTGTCCATGGTTTTTCTGGCATTATTTAATACCTCTGTTTTATATTTTTCAAGCTCCTTCTTCTCATCTACCTGGCTAAGTGTAATTCCACAGCTTTTATCCAGGACGGATTTCAAATTTGCCGCCGGATCAGTAGTGGTCAGATGAACTTTTACACCTTTTTGGGAAAGTCCTAGAGCAATGGCAGCTGCAATGGTAGTCTTTCCCACACCACCTTTTCCCATAGTAAATATTACTTTTTTATCATTCCTATACAGGTCATCAACTATATCCTTTAATTTAAATATTTTATTTATATTTAAATTTGCACTGCTGCACTCAACAATATCGTCTTTTTCCAAAAACGCCCTTACATTTCTAATTCCCGTTACATTATATGGTCTAAGCGGTATTTCATAGGTTTCAAGATTCTTCAAGAGCCCAGGCGTATTTTCCAACGCATTCTTCTGTTTCAGGTAGATTGAATCTGAAATGTCATCGTCATGAATTTTAAGAATACCGTTTATTATAAGCATTTGGTTATTTATTCCTATATCTCTCAATTCTTTAGAAGCTCTGGCTGCTTCCTTTAAAGGTGCGGCTTCAGGTCTGGATACAAGTACAAGAGTAGTCTTTGTTTTATTTGATAAAGTATCAACGGCATCTCCATATAATGTTTTTTTATCTTCAAGTCCTGACAGCTGCCCGAGACATGAAGCTCCATGAGTATTCTCACCTATAAAATTGCTCCAGGCCGAAGGCAGCTGAAGCATCCTAAGTGTGTGACCAGTTGGAGCCGTGTCAAATATTATATGATCAAATTTTCTCTCCATTTTCTCATCGGTGATAAACTTTGAGAATTCGCTAAAAGCAGCTATTTCAACAGTACAGGAACCACTCAATTGCTCTTTCATATTGTTTATAGCTGCTTCAGGTAGTCTGCCAGCATATGGGGCTATTACATTTTCTCTATACTCTGCGGCAGCCTTTTCAGGATTTAGATTAACAACTGTCAAGTTTGGCACTTCTTTAATTTTAACTCCCTTATTATCAAGTTCCGTATTGAATACATCCTGCAAATTTGAAGCGGGATCCGTACTAACGAGCATGATTTGTTCGCCTTGATCTGCAAGGGCAACAGCAGTGGCACAGGCAGTGGAGGTCTTGCCTACACCGCCCTTACCTGTGAAGAACAAATATTCAGTTAAATTCATACTGCAGGGATCAAATTTTTTAAGCATCAGCAGCACCTTCCTCCACAGTCACAACCTTTAGATTTTACCTTAAGTCCAGTTTTTAGATAATCCTCTGATATACCCAGCAATTTACAAAATTCCCTATTTGTTGGATATGCCTTTGTCTTCACTATTGCACCATCCACCATGGTTATCGGAAGCATTTCTATACCTTCTCTATTCAACACCTTATTGATTGTTTTGTTGTCCACAAATACTTGGGGACTGCCGGTCAAATTATATCTTTCAATTGATACACCTTTCTTCCGAAGATTATCAACAACAGTAGAAACCCTCAACAATTCAGGATCTATAGACGGTCCACACAATCCCGTAGAACAGCACGTCGCCGGTTCAAAAATCATCATCTTTTTCATATAAATCTCTCCTTATCACATAAATTTATTTCTCATCGTCAATTTTACATAAACAAGTACTCCTGCTTTTACAGATACACTCTTCCGTATCCGTTACAATATTCATTAAAAACAGCACCAGCCTATTTGCATTAGTATTATCCAGGGAATAATGGCTCCAGACCCCTTCCTTCCTGCACTTGACAAGTTTACAGTCCATAAGCACTTTCATGTGATGGGATAAAGTAGGCTGTGTAAAATCAAAGTACTCCAGTAAATCACAGGCACATTTTTCACCACAGGAAAGTATATTAATAATTTTCAATCTGTTCTGATCGGACAGTGCTTTGAATATTTTTGCGTTTAATTCATAATCCAAATTCATAAAATCACTCCATACATAGATAATTATCTATATCTATAATATAGACTAATATCTATGTAATGTCAATATATTTGCTATAATAAATAAAAAATAGACCATCATATATATAATAGTCTATGTATAGTAGTTGTATTTGTTACTCATTTTTATTTACCATTTGCATCAATACCATAAAAAAGGCCTGACGGTCAAAATAATTGCCGCCGGCCTTTTATTTTTATTATTAGCATTTATTTATAGTAATCATGCATCTTCTATATTGCTACTTTCAACGGACTCTTTTGTCCATCCCCACTTTTTGACTACAACTGATGTCAATATAGGACATACAATTGCAGTTATTACCGCTGAAGCTGCTATAGCAGTAGTTGCAGTTGCAACTTGTCCAGACAAACTTGGTATCGACTGGGCCACAATAGCAGGAACTGCTACGGAACTGCTGGCAGACGAACAATTTGCAACGGCAGCATATCCAGGACGGCGAAGTATAAATTTGTCGGCAGGAACCAAAAATATAAATGACAGCACAATAACCAATACTCCCAACAAAATACCTGTGAAACCGCCTCTAATTATGTTTACAATATTCAATCCGGTTCCAACGGAAAATCCCAAGAAGGGCAGCGTGAACATAATTCCACTCTTTAAGAAATTTCTTATATCCTCATCAAGATTGCCCAGTATAAAACCTACAACCATTGTTCCAACTGATGCAACTATAGCAATGGGGTTAAAACCGCATCCGGCAACTCCCAGTCCAAGCAGTGTGAACAGGGGACCTACAGTAAGGCCAAGCAATGCCTGTGCACCTAAATCATATTTATCACCAATCTCGGACATAAGTCCAAGGTATATACCGCAGTTATCACTCGTAACAGCTGCCATAAGCAACATAGGTGTAATTCCTAGTATACCATCATTTCCAAATATCTTCACTACAATTATGGCAGGAATGAAACCCGCAAGAAATTTTGCAATTGTAAGTACTCCTCCACGTTTCAACGATTCTGCCACACCTTTAAGATTTATCTGGGCACCGACACATAACAAATTGCATCCTATAAATGCCAGAGCACCCGTAGAAAAAGTTGCCGTTGTAATCCCGCCAATTTTTATTATCTGAGGAAAACATGTATTTATTATTGCTCCAAGGAATAAAGGGATAATCATCAGCCCTCCTGGAACTTTTTCAACAGTTTTTAAAATTTTCATTTACGATCCTCCTTTTAAATCATAAATCCATCTTTATCAAATTTTATATCTTCTGGTTTACTTAAAATTTCAACATCATCCCTGTTTTTCAGTTCGTCGTAATAACTTTCCGATACCTCAATTATGTCCATTGAGGATGTATTTTTTATATGTACCACCTTCACCTTGTCAAAGTCTATTCCCGTACAGGTTCTAATGGCAATCAAAAGTGCCTCTCTATCACTGTTAGCATACATTGGAATACGTCCGCCGTTCAGCATTGTAGCAGTGGATACATTAATCCAAGTAGATTCGTAATCAACGTCACGAACACACTTTATTGTAGTAATATCCGCATTGCTCAAACCGCATCCGTTGTGATGTGTTTCCTCTGTAAGACCCCTTATGAAAAGTTTCTTTAAATCGATAACATCATCAAATCCAGGAGAATTGCTCCTTCCTACAATATTGGGATCAAATCCGTTTCCGCTGATGTTCTTTCCAATTTCATCAATAATGAGTACATCTATAGAAGGCATTTTAAATTTTGCAATCTTTTCCTTTGCTATTTTAAGCAGGGCGGCATCTCTTTCAAGAATATGAGCTTTTTCCATGACTTCCAAATTGCTTATCTCATCATAGGCATTTTGGACAATCCCAACACCAAAGGCAACAGGGGCATTTTTTAGAAAGATGTCACAGACTTGGGGAATTCTCTCTGCAAAAGATGAAAATCCCTTCATGTGAAACATGGAAGCTCCCTTATGTTTTGCAAGACCTATGGCCATCATCTTTGCCATGCCGCTCTCATGCTTCCCCCTGAAATCCGTATGGGGTTTTACCTTATTGAGTACAACGATTCCATCTGATTCATAGGCGTTTTTGTCACAATAAACCGGTGTCTCGTCAGGCAGCTGGCCTATTTTAACAACTTCCATAGAAGACAATATGGGAACTCCCATAGTTTTTTCTGTAATATTATATCCTGCTATGAAATCCTTTTGACCTTCCGCAGTTCCACCCGCATGGCTTCCCATTGCAGGTATAATAAAAGGCTCAGCCTTCCACTCTTTCAACTTATCAACAATAGTCCTTACAATTATGTCTAAATCGGGAATTCCCCTACTTCCAACAGTAATGCAAATCCTCTTTCCTTTAAAATTCTCCTTATGGGAAAGATTATTTTCCATCTCCCTTTCTATCCACTCTTTTAAATTTTCAATCTTGAAAGAATCATAAATCTGTCTTATTTTCATCATTTTAGGTATACTTATGTTTTCCATACCTTCGATTTTGACATTCATAGAAGGAAAATCGATAAATTTCATGTTAAATCCACCTCCCTAATTCTGTAATCCTATTAAAAAATTGTGTCAATATTCAAATAATATGTCAACCAGTTCACTTTTAAAAATTTTATTTCATGCCAGTATATATCAGGACATTTGCCTTCATAACATATACCGGTATGAAATTATCAATTTATTTATTCTCCAATATAAAGTGCCTTATCATCAATTAATTTATTGATTTGGTCATCTGTATATCCAATTTCCTTCAAAATACTCCTGCCCTGCTCGCCTATCATAGGTCCACGTACATACTCCGGCTCTCCCATTTCAGCAAAGTTTACAGGTGGCCTGACCAATGTTCGGGTATTTCCATTATCATATTTCATGCTGTAGAAGCATTCGTTGGCCCATGCCTGTTTATCTTCAAGTATTTCCTCTAGTGACTGTGCAAGAGCAAAAGGTATATCCGCCTTTGTCAATCTCTCACTGCACTCCTCCACTGTCATCTTTCCAATAGCTTCCATTACAATGTCATAGACTTCATAGCCCACTCCTGCCTTTTGTACATTTTGAATTGGAAAATATCTTTCAGAATCAACTAGATCGTCTCTTCCGATTGCAGACATGAATTTTTTATAATAGGTATTATAATCAGGTGTACATGTCTGTATATATCTTCCTTCTTTTGTTTTCCAAGCTGCAAGAAGCGGATTATTGCCCTCACGAACATTTATAGGATATGGAGTCCCAATATCCTTATACTGTGCAGCCTGAATCATCATTCCCATATTGAAAACAGCAGTCTGGAACAGACTTGTAGTGACTTTTTCACCTTTTCCCTTGGTTTTTGCCTGATATAGTGCAGCCAGAATGCCGGCTACCAGGTTCATACCTACATTGTGATCTCCCAATCCGGGTACCACGTTCATGGGAACGGAATCTTTTTGACGCAGTGTTTCAAGATAACCTCCCCTTGCAAAGAAAGCAGTAAAATCAAATCCAGGCAAATCCTTGTCAGGACCATATTCTCCATAACCGGTGCACATTGCATAAACAAGCTTAGGATATCTGCCTTTTAAGCTATCGTAATCTACTCCGGCACGTTCTAAAGCATGAACTCTCCAGTTCGTAATAAATATATCTGCCGTATCCAGAAGTTTAAAGAAAGCTTCTTTTCCCTCTGGAGTTTTCATATTCAATGAAATGCAGCGCTTATTTGCATTTTCAAGATCCCATGTGGTATTCTCATGCATATCAAGGGGTCTTCCTTCACTTGGAGCCGTATACCGAATAGGATCTCCTTTTGGGCTTTCTATTTTTATAACATCTGCACCCAGATCAGCAAGAAAACGACCTGCAGTTGCCGCAGCTATAAAGTTTGCCAGCTCAATAACTCTTACACCTTTCAATAGTTTATTTTTCATAATCATTTCCTCCTAAATTATTATTTATCCAATTCTTCCAATATTGCAGGAATCGCCTGATACAAATCACCTACAATGCCATAGTCGGCTACCTTGAAAATAGGTGCATTTTCATTTTTGTTTATGGCAACTATATAATCAGAATTCTGCATGCCTGCCAGATGCTGTATGGCTCCTGAAATACCGCATGCAAAATAAATTTTGGGTTTTACAGTAGTGCCTGTTTGTCCTATCTGATAGGAGTGATCAATCCACCCTGCATCTACACAGGCCCTTGAAGCAGCAATAGTTCCACCTAATTTATCCGCCAGCTGTTTCAACAATTTGAATCCTTCAGACTTGCCAAGTCCCATACCTCCGGACACAATAATATCTGCATCTGTCAGTGAAACTGCATTCTCCACTTTTTTCACTACATCCACAACTTTTGTTCTGATGTCACCTTTCTCAAATTCAACATTTAATTTTACAAGCTGTCCTTTACGGCCTTTTTCATAAACAGCTTTATCCATAACTCCAGGTCTTACTGTAGACATTTGAGGACGATTATTAGGGCAGACAATGGTAGCCATGAGATTCCCACCAAAAGCCGGCCTTGTCTGCTTTATTTTCTTGTCTTCAGGATCAATCTCCAATTTAGTACAATCCGCAGTCAATCCGGTACTGCACTTTACAGCAAGGCAGGGTCCCAAATCACGTCCTATATGTGTAGCTCCCAACAATACTATTTCCGGTTTGTATTTTGAAATAGCTTCAAAAATAACCTTGCCATAAGCATCGGTACGATAATTCTCCAATTCAGGATGATCTGCCACATAAACTTTATCGGCACCATAGGCAAAGAGTTTGTCAGCCAGTTTTCCTACATTATTTCCACAAAGCACTGCACAAAGCTCTGTTCCAACTTCTTTCGCAAGTTTTTTACCTTCTCCCAAAAGTTCTATAACTACAGGCATAATCTTTCCCTGACGCTGTTCTGCAAATACCCATACGCCTTTATAGGCACTTAGATCAACTAATTTCTTTTCTTCTTCAACTTTTTCTATTGCTCCAAAGGGGCATATTTTTACACAAACCCCACATCCAGTGCAAGCTCCTCCAATATCAGCAATTTTATTTTTCATAGTGATTGCACCAAAAGGACAGTTCTGCACACATTTAGTACAACCCTTGCATTTATCTTTTAAAACTCTCATAGTCATTTTACTCAGCCGCCCTTTCTTATAATACGTGTTTTTCTTTTAACCTGGAGATAAGACTAGATGCCATTTCATTAACGGATCCTTTCAGCATTTCACCTTTTCCCTTTGGTGGTGGTGTAAAAGAACGAAACACCTGTGTAGGTGATGCATTCAATCCACATTCTTTCGGATCCAGGGATATATCCTCGTGGTTCCACACAGTAATTTCTTTTTTATAAGCATCAACAATTCTATAAATACTCATATATCTTGGCTCATTTAGTTCTTTCACTACTGTAAGAAGACAGGGAACCTGAACTTCCACTACTTCATATCCATTTTCCAGCTGTCTCTGCACAACTAGTTTATTTCCATCAAATTTTATATTCTGTACATAAGTCACTACAGGCAGACCAAGTCTCTCCGCCACCTGCGGCCCTACCTGGGCTGTATCGCCGTCTATTGCCTGTCTTCCTGCAAAAATGGCATCCACAGGTCCAAATTTTTTTATACCTGCTGCAATAGTAGTGGATGTAGCACAAGTATCTGCTCCTCCAAAAGCACGATCACTGAGTAAATACGCTTCATCAGCTCCCATGGCAAGACATTCTCTCAGCATAACAGATGCCTGTGGAGGTCCCATGGTCATTACAGCAACCGTTGTACCCGGATTATCATCTTTTATAGTCAATGCAGCTTCAAGTGCATTGGCATCGTCGGGATTTAAGATACTAGGTACTCCCTCTCTTATCAGCGTCCCTTTTACAGGATCAATCTTGACTTCATTTGTATCAGGTACCTGTTTTACACATACTAAAATCTTCATAAATTACAACTCCCCTTCCTACTTCTTTAACAGCTTCCTGGAAATTACTATTTGCTGTACCTGAGATGTTCCTTCATAAATAGTAAATACCCTGCAGTCTCTATATAAACGCTCCACCTTATAATCTTTTATGAATCCATACCCACCGTGAATCTGGACGGCTTTTGCACAGATTTCATTGCAGATTTCCGATGCATAATACTTGGCCATGGAACATGCCATCGAGGCATCCTGGTTGGTATCCTTGAGATATGCAGCATCATAGACTAGTTCTTTAGCTGCTTTTAACTTTGTAGCCATGTCCGCAATCATAAAAGCAATGGCCTCGAAATCTCCAATTCTTCTTCCAAATTGCTTTCTCTCCTTCGCGTATTTAATGGATTCATCAAGTGCTGCCTGGGCTATACCGATGGATTGAGATGCAACACCAATACGTCCCACATCAAGAGTTTTCATGGCATTTATAAACCCTTTGTTCAATTCTCCAAGAAGATTGCTCTTATGTACCCTGACATTATTTAAAATAATGTCGCTGGTTGCACACCCGATTACTCCCATTTTAGCCTCCGGCTTTCCACAGGACACACCTTCCTGTTTCATATCGACAACAAAAGCAGAAATGCCTCTTGTACCCTTGCTCATGTCTGTTTTTGCATAGATCACTGCAAAATCAGCTAAAGGTGCCATTGTAATAAAAGTTTTACGACCATTTAGAACATAATAATCTCCGTCTCTAACTGCTGTTGTAGACATTCCACCTGCATCGGATCCCGCTCCAGGTTCAGTCAATGCAAAGGCAATTTTTTTCTCTCCCGTTACCACCGGCTTCAGATATTTTTCTTTCTGCTCATCATTTCCCGACAGCAGCAGGGGACCTCCAGAAAGAGAATTTGGAGAGGAAACATATATGCTGGCAACCCCGCTTACTCTTGCAATTTCCTCCATTACAATCACATAGGCACGATTATCAGCTCCGGCACCTCCCAATTCCCTTGGAACTTTTATTCCAAAGAAACCTGCCTTGGCCATTTTCTTTAAAATCTCTTCAGGGAATTTTCCCGTAGCTTCAACTTCATCCAAAATATCAGATGTAAGTTCTTTTTCAGCAAAACCTCTTGCCAGTTTTCTAATCAGTTGATGCTGTTCTGTTAAAATCATAATCTTCCTCCTTACTTACCTTCCATTGAACTTCTTTTTTTAACTGTTTTACATTCACTTTCCCATTGAGATTCATTGGGAATTTTTTAAAAATATAAATATATTTTGGAACCTTATAATCAGCAATATGTTTTTTTAAATATCTCACAAGACCATCTACATCCAGTTTTCCATTCTCTGCAACAATACAGGCTGCTATTTCCTCCTGCACAACAGGTACGGGTATTCCAAACACCTTTACCTGAAGGACACCGGGATATCTCAAAATTGCCTCCTCTATTTCCACTGGCGATATATTTTCTCCAGATCTTATTATAATATCTTTTTTTCTACCAGTAATATAAAGATTTTCACAGTTGTCAACATAGCCGATATCTCCCGTATAGAGCCATCCATCTTTAACCTTTTCGCAATTTTGCCTTGTGCATTTATAATATCCTTTCATTACATTGAAGCCCTTAACCAGGATTTCCCCGGACTCATAAGGCCCCAAATCATGCCCATCCTTTGTACTGACAATTTTTATTTTCACATTGGGGATCACTTTTCCCACGGAAATGCATTTAATATTCATTGAATCATCATAGCCATTGAAAGTAACACAGGGAGACGTTTCCGTCTGTCCGTAGGACTGCTGTAATTTTTTAAATTTTAGCTCTTTACATATCTTTAAATAATCTTCCTTAAATACCTTTGATCCGGCTATAATTCCCGACTTCAAAGAGGACAGATCGTATTTCCTCCTCTCGGGATTGCTCAGCAGGGCCAGAAATATTGTAGGCACGCCATTTAAAATAGTAATTTTATACTTGTGGATACATTTTAAAATACAGGAGGTATGAAGCTCCGGAAGCAAATAAATGCAAAACCCCACTCTCAAGCTGGCAAGAAAACCAGTACTCAACCCGAAGCAGTGGAATAAGGGAACTGACATGCACATTCTATCACCCGTTTCCCATTTCATCTGTTCCACCGCTTCCCTTGAAATATTCACAAGCTGGTAGTGGGTGAGCATAACACCTTTTGGAAAAGATGTAGTGCCGGATGTAAACACAATACTGGCAATATGCTGTGGAGTAACTTTATTTTCCGCTTTTTTCAGATTTTCCATATCGGAAGGATTTAAATTTTTCAAGATCTGAGCTCTGCCTTCCCTGTAATGCTCATTTTTGCCCATATACATATACTCTTTTACTTTCCCTATATTTCTATCATTCAAATGGTCTATAATATTTTTACTATTGCTGCAGCAATCACCATAGCAAACATACTCCACGTCTGAATATTCAAAAGTTTTAGCTAATTCTTCCTCTTTATATCTCGGGTTGATCAACACGGATACAGCTCCAATTTTAGCCAGCGCCACATAGGTAATTATCCAGTTGGGAGTGTTGCCGCCCCAGATAGCAACATGAGTATCATATTTAATCCCGCACTTCAGTAATTTAACCGCAAATACGTCGGAAAGTTCGTCCAAATCTCTCCATGTATAAAAAGCATCCCTGTATTCAAATGCATTTTCATCTGCCATAGTTTTAAGTCTCTGTAACAAAACTTGCCCTATTGTTATATTTTCCAATCTCATATATCAGATCTTCCTTTTCTAATTAAGGTAAATAATCTAAAACTTAACTAAGCATTTCTTTAAAAGTTTGAATTGCTGTTTTAGCTTGTTCATAATTAGCCATCTGCCTGTCAACTTCAATTACTGTACTTGGAATATCTGCCGAATCAAGGGCCTTTCTTACAAATACACAATCAAATTCCTCAGGGTCACAGAACTTGGTCATGAAAATAATTACCCCGTTTGCACCTGTATTCTTTGCCAAATTCACAATATAGTCAGCCCTTTTCTTGTCTGCATCATACAGTACGGAACAATTGCCCATATCGGAAAATTTTGCACTAAGTGCATCCAGAGACGACTTTTCAGATTTTGTGTCCGTATCTACTCTATACTGACGTGATTCATCTGCAATATCATCTCCCACAACCTGCATATTATTGTCATCCAGAATATTCAACAGGTTTCTACTGTCAGCCAAAATTCCAGATGTGACAATTTTTATCTTTTTATCTTTTCCTTTGCTGCTTTCTCTCAGAGCCCGTACAAATTTATTTACCAATTCAGTATGTTCTTCTTTTTTCATAAAATATGCACTCTTGAATATGTCACTTCTCTGTGAAGCATTTATTTGTGGATACTCAACCAGCAGATCACTTAATTTCCTCATTGCAGCATTGTGTGTATTATATACTCTGATGGAATTCCAAAGTGATTCCTCGGAGAAAGATGCACCAGTTGCTTTTTCAAGATCTTTTATAACTCTCTCATATCCAGCCCTGGTAAATTTCTTCCCCGCTTCACTGGCTCTGTTCTGTGGATAAGTCATTGGTATAAAGGGAATATCCTTCACTGCATATTTCCAGTTTTGTCCAAGACATTTCAGTGAGTCACATAGGGAAGGTATTAGAATAGCTGATACTCCTTTATACTTGCCGGTAATTCCGAGTTCCAAAATAGATTGCATTATACTGCATATAAATGCAGGAAAATACTTTTTGGCTTCCTTTATCTCAATATCTGCACCCCAGGCTCCCATCGGAACAATTCCCATAGAATGTACAATTTCCTCAGGTGTATACACAGGTGCACAGAGAACCACTTTTTTACCTTCACTAAGATAAGACTGAAGCTGCTTATCCGGGTTTTCAGCAATATCATGAAATTCCGCTAACAATTTATTTAATACATCCATTTTATTTATCCCCCTTATTTGCTTCCATAATTTCAGTTAATCCCTGCACACGGGTTTCATACTGGGCTTCCGAGAAATTACGTGGATCAGCTTGATCTCCATCAAAGGATGCAACAGGTATATCACATTCTTTCCCAATCTGTCGGCTCATTTCATACATGAATCCGCTCCAGAGCTTGCAAGATCTATTGGTATGTACTAGCAAACCTTCTGCTCCAGTTTTTTTGGCCAGGGCAACTCTCTTATCACGGGCAAGTTCCAAATTTATAGCATTGGGAACTCTGCAATAAGCTTTTACAAGACCGTCAAAATCATCATATAAGAACCCAAAGGCATCTGCATAAATTGTTGCTACCATATTTATTCCCCTGGATTTAAGACCTCTTGACGTAACACGAAGATAAGGCCAGCACGCAATTCCCTCAAACATAATTCTATATTTCTCGTCTGCATGGAAAGTGCTTGTACCTTCTTTAACAGCCTTTTTATATTCCTTGACTAAAGTTTCAAAAGCCTCCGCAGCTTCTACCGTTCCCCTAGCACATACCGCTACTGCCATATGATTCAGCAAATCGAAACCGTTTAACGGAGAAGGTTGATACTTAGTGTAGCTGGTAGCTTCGAGCCATGCTCTTGAAGTACGATTTGAAACTTTCATAACTTCCTTGAATTTATCGTCGTCCCATTTCTTTCCCGTTATTTTTTCCAGCTGTTTAATTGCATCTATAAACTGACTTTTAATATAGGCAACCTGGGCATCAGATACTTCATAATCAGGATTAAACGGTATATCTATTAAAATAAGCGGTATATTCAGTTTTTTGGCAATGCTTTCATACCATTTGATCATGCAGTTGCAAATATTGTTACAACATAGTAGAAAATCCGGCTGCGGCATATTCTGTTCTTTGACATCCTTCAATTTTGTATATGCAAGACTTATCCTTGCATAGGCACAAATATCGTTGGAATAGCCTTCGCTCTCTGCTTCGGAACATAATCTTTCACCTGCTCCCCTGGCTGCAATCGCCGCTGCCTGATTTTCCGGATAACAGACTTTAATTCCCATTGTTTGAAAAATTTCCTGTGGAAAATTGCTTGCACACCATCCAATTTTTTCTCCCCTGTCTTTTGCTTCCTGAACTCCCTTATAATGGTTTACAACAATTTGATTCAGCTTATATGCAGCTGAATTAGGATCCAAAACCCTTCTCTTCTTCTTTTTCTTTTCTTCAGCCATTTCTAACTCCTCCTTCTTTTTAATTCACTTTATTATAAGCAGCCAATGCTGCACCAAGCGCACCCATCAATTGAGCAGAAGGTGAATAAAAAATTTCTACACCTAATTCCTTTGACATGGCATTTCTGACCCCGCCGTTACGGGCTACACCGCCGCTCATACAAACCTTTTCTCTTATCCCAATACGCTTTGCAAGAGAAGCGACTCTACTTGCTACGGAGCTGCAGATTCCAGCAACAAGATCATTCAATTCAACTCCAGCTGCCAGTTGAGATATAACCTCTGATTCTGCAAACACGGTACAAGTACTGGAAATTTTAACCGGATGTTTTGCCGCTGCCGCCTTGACTTCCAAATCACCAATATCCAGCTGCAAAATCCTAGCCATAACATCCAAAAACCTTCCCGTTCCCGCTGCACATTTATCATTCATCAGGAAATTTACCATTCTACCTTTTTCATTCAAGCTAAGAACTTTTGCATCTTGTCCACCAATATCAATAATTGTCCTTGCATCAGGAAATACATGCTGAACTCCCAATGCATGACAGGTTAACTCACTTATCTCTGCATCAGCATAAGTATAGGTAGATCTTCCATATCCTGTAACTACAACATAGTTCAAATCATCTTGTTTCAATCCGGACTTTTCTAATACTTCTTTTCTTGACTTATCAGGTCCATTTGTACCCGTTCCTGCAGTTACAATAGAAGAAGCAATTACTTTTTTCCCATCTTCCAAGATGACACATTTCGATGTCGTTGATCCTATATCAACTCCCAATGTATACATATCTGAGGATTCCTCCCTTATCTTTAAAGCGGACTCTACAAATCAATTATTATCCCTTTAAATCTTGGTGTCTAGTTTTCTTGTATCCTTGTTAACAAGTTCACAATTACATAGTATCACACTCTTTTTTATTTGTAAATAAATTTGCAGAAATTTATGTAATTAATTTATAAGACCAGAACAGCTGTTTAACATATATCCATACTGCCTTTCCCAAAATTAAAAATTTAAAATTATTGCAAAAAATAAAAAACCATTCAGGGAATTGATTAATTTAAATCAATATCAATTTCCTGAATGGTTCAGAGTACAAATTTTCCATAATTGCAGCACAGCATGTACAATTTTTATTTTGTAAAATACTGTGGATATTCTTTTTTTGCCCTTGCCACCATATTTGAATCGGTTGTCAAATGTTTTTCTATGGCTTTTTGAGCCTTGTTCAAATCTTTTTCTTTAATTGCATCTGCTATAACTTCATGTTCATCTATTACCTCAGGTATTTTATTGACAAAAGCCACATCAAAATTACGCCATCTCATGACATGAAGCATTGGATCCTCTAAAATCTTTACCAATCTATAGCGTTTTACACTGTCAATTATAATCTTGTGGAATTCAGTATCTAAATCCTGAAATTTTTTATTATATACTTTCATATTTCGACAATTATTCTGCAATTTCAAATTCTTTTCCAGCTTGCTCACCAATGAAAGTCTCTTGTCATCTTCAAGTCTTGTAAGCATTTCATACAAAACCTCTTTTTCCACTGCAGATCTAAGTACCATGAGATCTTCTATATAACCTATATCGATCAAACTCACATAGGTTCCCCTCTGCGGATAGACAGTCAATAACTTCAACTGGTTCAATCTTGTAAATACGTTACGTATTATAAAACGTGAAACGTCATATTCCTTACACATTTGATTTTCACTGATTTTTTCCCCTGGTTTCAAATCAAAATTTAAAATCCTGTTTTGGATACTGTGATAAACCTGTTTTGAGCTAGTTGGTTGAACGTTGTTTGACATATAATTATAATTCATCTGAATCTCCTCTTAAAAATTTTTTATCATAAAGTAAAAGACATTGATATTTCGTCTTTTCAAGTTTTTGTTTTCTCATAGAGCTTATCATAAATTTCCTTTTCAAGCATCTATTAGTTTTTAATAGTTTGAGCCATACGGACTTTAACATTATATTATGCTCTATTTTATATGAAAATCTATAAGGTTTACATACTTTTTATCACTACTTTCAATTTTATCATAAATAGCATAAATTTGTAAGAACAAATGAATAAATAATCATATTAGAAATTTATGTTATACAAATTTTCAAAATTATTTTTTATTATAAATCTGTATATATGTATTGTCATGTAATATTATCAACAGATCCTGCAATCCCCCGCAGACATCCTTAGTACAGCTTTTTATGGAAGACAGCTTTATCTCAAATTTATTATTTCCCTGTTTTAAACTTATTATAATACTTTCACCATTTTTATAAAATATAGGTTCATCATAGGATAACAGCCTGTCTGACTTGCCTTCTTCTTCTATACTTATACCTATACTCTCATTTTCAAAGCACCGTAAATATTCTTCCAGCTTTTTAATTACATCTTCATTTTCCAAAAAATTTGCCATTTACTCTCCCTTTTCTCCACAATTTATAGTAAAACAGAGATTGAAATTTCTGCATTTCAACCTCTGCAGCACATCATTACTGCCATTTATTCCAGTGCACCCTTTCAGGGTTATATCTGTCACCTGCATTTTTCTTTTCCCCGGGATAGCCCAGGGATATTACACAAAAAGGTATTATCTGTTCAGGAAGCTTTAAAAGCTTTCCGATACCTTCAAATCTTTCCTCTATCGGATATACTCCAAGCCATACTGCACCTAACCCCAGAGCTTGTGCCATAACAAGCATGTTTTCTGCAGCAGCAGAACAATCCTGTATCCAAAAATCTTCATCAACTTTTTTCAACCTCATATCACCACATACGACAATCGCATGGCTGGCCTCCTTGAGCATTTGTGAATAAGGATGTATTTTAGTGATTTCATTTAATGTATCTTTATCATCTATAACAATAAATTGCCATGGCTGTTCATCAACTGCTGAAGGTGCAGACATTCCCGCTTTCAAAATTTTTTCTATTATCTCTTTTGAAATCATTTTATCTGTATACTTTCGTATGCTTTTTCTTTCCAAAATAGCATTCATTGAACTACATACCTCCCTGATATAATGGACATACTTAATTTATGTTCTGAAATATTTTAACATTTTTTTTGGCCCGAGGTCAACAATATAAATACAAAAATATCAAGGGCATCATGGAAGCTGATTTTTATACTGTTCGTTGCTTATAGACTCTACAGGCTCCACATATTCCTCATCTTCATCCGTATATTCCTCCACTATATTCTTTCTACCGTTAAATTTCCCAACTGCCTGATAGCTATCCTCTGCATCAAATTCCGTCTGACTGCCGCATCCATTTTCCATCGTATCTTCAATTACATCTTCCTCGGAAGGCCTGTTTTTTGTTTCTGCAGGCTTTAAATTATCTATATCCCTCTGACAGCTGGAACAATATTCCGCATAGGGAACATATTCAAGCCTTTTTTTGTCTATTTCCATGCCACAGCCTTTACATATTCCATAAGTGCCCCTTTCTATGTTTTTCAAGGCATTGTCTATTTCCTCTATAACAACTTCCTCATTTTTTTGAAAAGCCAGTCCCCTTTCCTTATCAAATAAACTGCTGGCACTGTCTGCAGGATGATTATCATAGGCAGAAAGCTCAGACGAAAACTCTTCATTTGACTTTATAGTATCATTTCTTTCCATCTGTCTCAATAGATCCTCTGCTTCCCTTTTTTGTGATTTCAATTTATTCTTGAACTTTTCCAGTAAATCATTGTCCATAACTATAAAACTTCCCTTCATAATATTTCAACACACATATATTTTAGGTAAAATGATGAAGGTTTATTCTATATATTTTTTTCAAAATTTTGAACAAGATTCATATAAAAGAGCATTTCCCATTAGAAAACTGCATCTGAACTTAAGAATCACTTAACCTAGCAACTTTTCTTAGGTATTTTAAATTCACAGGGTACTTCAACCTGGCATTTTCCACACCCATACCTAGGTTTATATTTTTCAGATGTTTTATCTAAAAATCTGGCACAGGCAATATGATCTTTCCCTCTTTCTATGGATATGGCTCGTGAAGGGCAATTTTTAGCACATTTTC
This sequence comes from uncultured Clostridium sp., assembly GCA_903789665.1. Classification (GTDB taxonomy): domain Bacteria; phylum Bacillota; class Clostridia; order Clostridiales; family Clostridiaceae; genus Clostridium_B; species Clostridium_B lapidicellarium. Next base: position 149,288 of record CAIFEX010000002.1, on the reverse strand, counting down.
CACACATTATGCAGTATTCATACACATTCTTGTATTTTCTCTCATCAGGAGATAAATATAATTCTGTAACAATGCTTCCAATTCTCCCGGACATACCCTTTTGAGTTATAAGCCCTCTTGAAAGTCCAAACGATCCGAGACCGCATACAAAACCTACATGTCTCTCAGACCAGTTGCTTGTAAAGGACAATTCAGGATGTAGTTGACCACCTTCAAATTTCACTGACCAAAATCTTTCATCCAAGGAAGGTACTACACTATCATATCCTTCTTCTATTAATTTTGATTTCAAATGACTACAAAGCTTATTTAAGAAATTTTGGCCTTCAATACGCCCATGAAGCCATTCCTTAGAAGGCCACAACATATCATTTCTGTTCCCCTTCCTTACTATTTCACTAAAAGGCAGAAAAAAGGATATAACAGTCCTAGAATTTGGAAGCCATTCCTTCGGTGCCATAAAATGCTTTCCAACTGCAGACGGTTTCTTTAGCAATAAAAAATACTCGTCACTGGCAGATCCAAATGCAAAAATTGGTTTCTCAAAAATTTTCATCCCTATGACATCTTCTGAAATAGCTTCTTTCTCATCTATATAATTATACTTTGAGTTCTCGACAAAATCCTCTGCCGCTTTTATCAAATCCTGCCTATCCACTATTATCCCCCCATATCACCACAATTTAAGATTATCATATAGCAAAACTTCTCATAGACAAAGATCCATTACTAAATATATATTACCATATAATCAAGCTCTTGCAAGCTAATCAATCATCTTGCCCAATTCATCTATGCCGTCTGCTATCTCTTTTTCAAGCTTCTTTATTTTACCCAGGATAACTTTGGGCTCATCGTAATGAATTTCCCTATACTCCACTTCCCTATACCTGTTTATAGAAAGATCATAGTCATTCTTTCTTATTTCCTCTACAGGTACAAAAAAGCTCTGATCAGTTCTCTTTCTCCCTATTTCGTTTTTTAAATTATTGAACCTAGCTATTATATCAGGTATATCATTGTCCGCTAAAGGAACTCTTTTATCGTCAAGTGAAAAGCCGTCGGATTTCATGTCATAGAACCATACCTTGTCAGTTTTACCGACTCCTGTCTTTGTAAATATGATGATTGAAGTGGATATCCCTGCATAGGGTTTGAAAATTCCGCTTGGCATACTTATAACAGCTTCAAGCTTATTGTTGTCTATTATTTCCATTTTCATGTCTCTATGTCCTTTAGTAGAGCCAAATAACACTCCCTTTGGAACAACAGAGGCACATCTTCCACCTGTCTTTAATATTTTCAAAAAAAGTGCCAGAAATAAAAGTTCTGTCTTTTTAGTCTTTGTGACCTTTAGGAGTTCCGGAGAAACTGCTTCATAATCGAGACTTCCCTTAAAAGGAGGATTTGTAATAATAGCAGTGTACTTTTCTCTGTATTTATTTTCCTTAGAAAGGGAGTTTCTGTATTCAATATTGGGATTTTCAACTCCATGAAGCATCATGTTCATGGAAGCAATTCTAAGCATAGTCCTATCCATTTCAAATCCATTGAACATATTGTTATTGAAATCATCTTTAAATGAACCGCCATAATTTTCCCTCAAATATTCTTCTGCTCCCACCAAAAAACCTGCAGTCCCCATGGCGGGGTCAACTATAACGTCTTTTGGTACAGGCTTTATTAATTTTACCATCAGGCTTATTATGTGCCTTGGAGTCCTGAACTGGCCGTTAGTACCTGAAACAGCAATTTTAGAAAGCAGATATTCATAGAGATCCCCCTCCGAATCCCCATCTTTTAAATCAAGCTTGTCTATGGCAGCAACTATTTTAACCAGCATAAGAGGCGAGGGTATTTTAAAAACAGCATCGGACATACATTTCGAATATGCAGAATTTCTATTTTCCTGAATGCCTCTTATAAAAGGGAAAACCTCTTCAGATACTATCCTGTACATTTCTTCCGCTCTTCTATTTTTAAATATATCCCACCTCAAGTACTGCTTATCCTTGGGAAATATTTGCTTGAATTTCACATTGTCCAGGCTCTTTATAAACAGAAGATATGTAAACTGATCTATTGCCTCTAAAGGGTTTGTAATGCCACCAGACCAAAATATATCCCATATTTTATCTACTTTATTTTTCAATTCACCTGTAATCACCTGTGCTATCTCCCATCAAAATAAAATAATTGTACCAGTCTAAGCCGATACAATTATATTATAATCACATTAAGATTGATCTACAAAATGTCTTAAATTATTTTTACTTCTCTCTAAAATAATTAATTCACCAATTTATTTCTAATCCTACCCCAACTTCTCTCACAGGTAAAAATTTATTTATCTCCGCTTTAACAGTAAAAGATGTACAATGACAGGGGTATAACTCTTTTATATTATTTTGTCTTAAATAATTAACTGTCTTATTAACCTGCTCATCTATTTCAAATAAGTGAAACCCACCTATAACTCCCAATACTCTATTATCCTTACATACTTTCTTTGCATATTCTATTATATTGCATATTCCACTATGAGAACATCCGGTAATAATATAAATACCATTTTTACTTTTATATGCAAGTGCTGTATCATCCATCAGATAATCCTCAACCAAAACTCCATCAACATTTTGTTTTCCAATAGGTCTTCTTCTTTCAAAATCATTTGTCTGCGGTATTTCCCCTAAAAAAGTTATGTGTTTACTGATTTTTTTAGGTTCTTTTGAAAGTATTAAATTGCACTTTTTCTCTAGTTCCCCCTGTAAAATGGGAGAACAGATTTTTAAATTTCCTTCAAATTTTTCTCTAAAGGCATCCGGATGTGCAATAATGTTTATATTGTTTTTATACTGCTGCTCAAAATAATATTTTAACCCTCCAGTGTGATCATTATGGCCATGTGAAATAATAATAGCACTTACTTTTTTTAAATCTACACCTAATGAAGCGGAATTTCTGAGAAATATATCAGAATAACCTACATCAAATAACAATATAGTATCCTCGTCTTCAATATAATATGAAACAGCAGGTTCACCATAATAATATTGGTCAATATATGTATTATTATCCACTAAAACTTTTAATTTCATTTCTGCATCTTCCCTTCTTAAAATCACTTATGTTTTTTTATCTTATTCACTTTATCTGAAATCTGTCTAAATCTGTCGTCTTCCCTTACAGGATCAAATATATCATCCTCAAGCAGCTTGCTCATATTTTCATACATATCCAGTGTAAAACCTGATCTATTTCCCGAAAGCTCATCAAAACACCATACAGAAGAAATTCTCTTTTTTTCGTTCAGATTGTTCATTTCAATATACTCCACCCATTTTTCAAGCATGCCGAGAGCCTTTTCATTTTCTCCCATTTTTGAATACATATTTGCAAAATCCATATATTCTATATGAAGTCCAAGTACAGCCTCGGCTTCAGGTGAAAATACCCTTTTAATATCAATTGCCGTATTAAGATATCTTTCTGCCAGTTCTAGATTATTCTTGTCTTCACAATAGGATTTTGCAAGACACATCAAGATAAAACTCATATAAAAAATATCCTTCCAGAGCTGTCCCTGAAGGATTTTGCGCCCTTTATTTAAAGTATCTTTCTTTTTCAAATATATATTTGCCAGCATGAAGTCAACCTGGTATTCACTTTTATTTATTTTTTTGAGTACCTCCACTGCCCTTTCATCTTGACCTCTTGATGAATATATGCTGCTCAGTACATAAAGTGCCTGTTCAATTATATTTTTATCACTGCAGTTTTTCTCTATATCTTCAAACAGTTTCTTAGCATAATCCTCCACTTTATCTGCCTCTGCCTTATTTTTACTTCTCCAGGAATACATATCGTATAAAAATCCTATCCTGAATTTCAGGAAATAACTTGAACTATACTTTTCTATATATTTTTTGCCAAGCTCAACGCCTTTTTCCATATCCTCTCCAGTTAGAAGTGCTTCACATTTTTTAAATATATCCATTACTTCTTCTCCGGAAAGCTGTATTCTGTAATTTAAAAGCCTATCTATGGAAACCCCAAAAAAAGAAGCAAGTTCCGGAAGGAGTTCAATATCAGGATAAGAATTGCCCATCTCCCATTTTGACACAGCCGCTGTAGAAACACCTATATATTTTCCAAGTTGTTCCTGAGTAATCTGTCTTTCTTTTCTAAGCTTTGATATTATTTCACCTATCTGTAACCTGTCCACAATCCACTCCTCCAATATTTTTATTCAAATGCTGCCATATTCACTTAATTCGCAATTTACAATTAGTAGAAATTTAAGTTTGACATTATAGAGCCCTACAAACACATTATAGCTCAGCTTCTTAAATTTACCTATGGATTTCTGGTTTAGCATATTGAAGAAATTCAACCAGCAGTTGAATTTCCGGAATTGAAAATTTTAAGCCAATGCTTGATTTTACTAAGCATTGGCTTTATGTATATAAATAATATTGGTACAGTTTTTAATAAACACCACCCATTTTCATATTTTATTGTATAATTGACATTCAGTCAAGATATGTTAAATGCTATTTTCTTTTTTCATCACCATTATCCAATCAACAATTGTATCCATTACTAATTTGCAGTTTCCACAATTACAGTGATTGCTTGCCTGCTCTGCTTCTGTCATCAATCGAAAGGTCAGGGAGTGAACATTGATAAGAATATTTATTTCCTGACCAACTTTTCGATAATCTACAAAATGATCCCGGGATGCTCCAATAATTAAAACATCTTGATTTATCTTATCCGCTACTGGCGCCATTTTATATTTACTTATTTTTTGCAGATATTCATAGGGAGTATTGGCCTCATATGCATACATCCCATGTTTGAGTCCCCAGTTGATCATCTCATTACCATGTTTTAATTTTTTGTCAATTATAAAATTTATGATCTTGCCGGCTCTTAACTTAAACAAAAATCGAATCAGCTTTTGAGCTCTAGGAGGAATTGCCCCCATTACTACGTCTGAAAAATCAGGGAAAACGGACCATGCCACAACTCTTTTAATTCTTTTTTCAAAAGCAGCCGACCGAGGTGCAAGATATCCACCAAGTGAAGCACCTATAATTGTTACTTCGTCAATATTTAAATAGTCCAAAACTGCCTTTACCGGCAGCTCCCATTTATAGGTAAAATGTTTGCCCTGCAGCCTCAATACGCCACCTTGGCCGGGTCCTTCAAAAAGATATACATCAAAACCCCGCTGTGAAAGGTACAGCATGGGAAAAAAGAATTCCTCAAAGTATGAATCATTGCCTCCATGAAGCAAGATGGTATCCTTTTTTACCCCCTGAGCTTTTGCATACATGACTGGCAAATATACATCTTCATAGGGAACTTGAAAGACCTTTACCTCTCCATCCGAAAAGTAATCTGAATAAAATTTATAAAACATGTTTGCAGCCTTTGAATATGCTGCTGCTTTATCAGGATCACCATCATACATAAAGAATTCACTCATTCTGTAATAGGCGATTGAATTTTCAATTCTCCCCTCTGTTTCAGCTTCATACGCCAGTTTTATAAGTTCTTCTTTCCAGCTTTTGCTGCTCACAATCTTAGAAGCAATCTTCTCAATATCTTCTAAACGCCCGCCATTCCACATTATCACTCTATTTAACTGAAAGTTAAAATTAGGTTCTGAATTCAACTGATATAGTCCTTTCTTAAAGGAAATTTTTTTTGCTTTCATTTTATCATCTCCAAAAAATAAATAAGAACATGGAAACAGTAATATTTTATCTCTGATGCCCATGCCTTTATTATAATAAAGAAATAATAAGCTGACTTTCAAATACATGCTGATTCTTATAACCGTTTAAAATATTTTACACTGCCCTTTAATCTCACTGGCAGTTATTCCGAGAAATTTTCTACTGGTGGAAGAAAAGTGAGATGGGCTGTTAAATCCAGCAGTTATAGCGGCAAAAGTAATATTAAAATTCTTCAATAAAAGTTGATATGCCTTTCTCAATTTAAGCAAAGCCAGATAGCTGCTCAAGGGCACACCCACCTGCTCTTTGAAAAGATGAGAAAATCTACTTTGGGAAAGATGAACACTCCTGCAAATTGCAGAGATTGTTTCAGTGTCAATACTGCTTGCATTAGAAACATGATTCAGCGCCCATTGAATTCTATCATCTTTAGCAATTTGTTCTTCAAAATTCAAATTAAGCAGTGAAAATGTCCGGTGGCAAAAGTAATCATATTGCTTTCTTGTGGTTTCCTGCAAATCAACAGATTTCTTATAAGTTCTTCTCATTTTACAAACCATTTCCGGGGGTATAATAGAATAAGATGCTCCACATAATAGGTTTTTTTTCATGTCTTGAGCTAGACTGCTCGCCTCATCTATAAGAAATACAAGCAGTTTGTTATTCCTGGACTGAACCGTATGCAGTACACTTGAATCAATAATTATACCTTTACAGCACAAATCTCCGTTAGAATTTATAGTACATATTAAATCTCCATCAAGGGACAATATAATATGTTTGGCAAGATGATGGTTGAACAGAAGGTTGTCTGTATCCCACATTTATTAAAATGTAATTTGGTTTCATATAAACTGTAGTCATAATAATTATTCCTCTCTTTTTAAAATACAACCTTTTGAAAGAAAATGCAATAAATATTCAGAGTTTTAAATAGGCAACCCTAAAATTCCACAGTACCCTTGTCTCCGTCCACTACTACCTTGTCTCCATCTTTGAGCACACTTGTGGCATTACCGCAGCCAAGCACCGCAGGAATATTGTACTCCCTAGCTACAATGGCACTATGGGAAAGAGGTCCTCCAGTATCGGAAATTACTGCCTTTGCAACGGAAAACAATGGAGTCCAGTAAGGATCCGTATATCTGCAAACCAGTATATCCCCACTTTTAAGTTTTGAAAATTCACCCATATCTTTTACAATACAAACCTGCCCTGAAGCCTTTCCCCTGTTACCGCAGACTCCTTTTAATACATTTTCTCCATTATTTTGGCTGCCCAACTGGAGACTTTCCCACAGTATTTTATTTTTTCCACGGCTTTTCTTTCTCATTTTAATTTTATTTACAAAAAATTTTCTGTCCTGCTCTTCGTCAAGTCTGTATACTTCATCTAAAGTCAAATACAATATATCCTTCCTATATTTGAATACTTCAGGACATTTAACTGCAATTTCCCCAAGAATTTTTCTTGAAAGGCCATAACATTCTTCAAGCATGTACAAACTTTCTTCCCTGTTTACATGATAAGATCTGATCTGCGCTACTTTTGCAAGCAGCTTATCAGCTGTCCTCTTTGAAAAAATATCACATATTCTGCTGTATATGTCATCATATTTATTTGTATCATATTCTCCAGCTTTACTCTTCATGGCCACCTTGAGCAGGGTAATGAGACTGCCTTTGTCCTCATTCCAGGAAACCGTGCTGAACGCCTGGTAGCTGTTTATGGATTTCCAGCCGAATTCCTGCAGTATGTTCCTGTAAAAGTCCCCGAATTTTCTATAAGAGCATGCTATATTCTCCAGCTTCATTTCAAGCTCACTTTTATCTTTAAACTTCAGCTGTACAATCTCATTTTTTAAATTATCATTCTCATTTACTATTTGAGCAAGCTTTTCTACCGCCTTATTCATGTTCCAGGTTCTATAACTTAAATTGCTTAAAAGGTCGTATTCCGTCATGCCCTTTTTTATTTTCTGAAGTTTTGAGTGGATGAACTTGCTTATTAAAAAACCCGGGAATATATTATATCTGAAACGCACATAGACAATTTCATCTGAAATTTTCATTATCTCCCCCAGGCAATCCAGCAGCTCTCCAAGGGAAGGTTCCTGAAGATTGTTTTGAATCTTATCTTTCTCTATTTTTGAAAGCCTGTAATTCACACTGCTGAAAATATCTTTGGTATGCTTCAAATTATTTGAATAGTCCAGAAAATGTTTTATCTTAAAGGGAAGCTTAAGTATCTTAGGAGAAATATGTATACTTGATTTTTCTATAAATACCGTACCTTCATCCCTCATACCAAGCTGACTTTTCATGAGAATGCCAAATTGAGAAAGCAGCTCCAATTTAACTTTTGTTATATGGTTAAAAGGTTCAAACTCCAATGGATAAATTGGAGTAGGGCAGTGTTCGATAAGATTGTTCATAATTTCAGACTGAGTTTTAGAGAGCTTTACAGTTTTCATCTGCTCTTCTGTATTCCTGCCGAGTGTAGTGATTTCCCTAGACTGAAGAATATAAATTTTATTATTCTTAACCGCCCATTCTATATCCTGCGGATGACCATAATGCCCTTCGATATTTGCTGCCGTTTTCACAAGCTCTTCAATTTCCCTGGGGCTCAAGGAAAATTTATTCCTATTTTTTTCTTCATTTTCCACCTGAATTGTACCTCCGTTTTTCCGGTACAGGATGCTCATTTTCTTGCTTCCTAAAATCTCGTCTGTGATTTTGCCTTCTTTTCTGTCCCAGGTAAAAATATCAGGCGTGACCTTTCCGGATACAACAGCTTCCCCAAGTCCATAGGATGAATTTATCATCATTTCATGAGTATTTTCATTAGTTGGATTTACAGTAAAGAGTACTCCGGATACATCTCCCTCTATCATCTCCTGCACTACAACAGCCAGAGATATTTTTCTCCTGTCATATCCTGTTTTCTTTCTGTACTCTATTGCCCTCTCAGACCAAAGGGATGAAAAACATTTTTTCACAGCATCAAGTATGTTTTCTTTGCCCCTGACATTCAGATAAGTTTCCTGCTGACCTGCAAAACTTGCTTCAGGCAGATCCTCAGCTGTAGCTGAGGAGCGAACTGCCGCGGGAACCTTTTCTCCAAGCTTTTCATATTCCTTCACAATATCTTCTTTCATTTCCTCCGGGAATCTTCCCCTGGACAACAAGTCCATCAATTCCTGTGATAATTCTCTGCTTCTGCTCCCATCAAGATAAATTTTTTTCAGATATTTTTCTATAACACTCTGAAATTTATTTTTCCTTATAAACTGATCATAGCTTTCACTGGTTATACAAAAACCTGACGGTACCGGAAAACCCGCCTGAATCATCTCACCCAAATTAGCAGCCTTTCCACCCGCCAGCATGACATCATCTTTTCCAACTCTATTTAAATTTACCACATACACAATAATCACTCACTCCTTTTCAATAAATTTCTATTAACTAAATTTAGGGCGGCAAGAGAAATGGTTCCCATGACAAACAGCGTAATAAACAAGGTATTCATCTGTCTGAACAACCACAGCTGGACAATGAATATGATTATTGTTCTCACTGATTTCATATCATCAACCTGCTTTCAAGTTATTCATAACCTGCTTTAACTATACTATTTATCTATGAAAAAGTAAATATTTTTTCATAGATAAAATGTACCGTAATTTCACTGTTCTGCAAAAAACTTATCTCATGCTAAGAATCAGCTGTTCCTGCTATTTTCCCAATTAAATTGTCACAGACTTCCACATATAATTTTTCAAACACACTTTCATCCATTACGTACCATTTCATGGCCACAACTCCAAACAAGGCCAGTGTCCCATATATTTCCTCATTGGATCCATTTAAATAAATGCCCCTCTCTTCCCATATTTCTCTGAGCTTCTGTATGAAAGCCAGGTTTTCTCTTTTATTTGTATCTTCCGTATCAAGAAGTACTTCATCTACAAGGTTATATGATTCCCTGGCTTCATACAATTTGTTTTCCCTGGCTTTTTCCTGAAACTTGTCTGCAATCTCTATAAAAAAATCTCTTGGTCCTATATGACATTTTTTCACCCAGTCAATTATCTTTGCACGTATTCTATTTTTTTCATCATTTAAAATCTCCCTGTAAAGGGATTCCTTGTTTTCAAAAAAAGTATAAAACCCTCCCAGGGAAATCCCTGACTCTTTAGTCAGCTTCTGAATCCGGAAATTCTTAAAGCCCTCTTTTTCAAACATTTCCTTTCCCAGTTGTTTGATCCTTATTTTAAGTTTTTCTCTTTCTTCTTCCGTATATGCCCTGCCCATTACAACACTCTCCAAATTACAAAACAATTTACAAATTAATTATAAGTATATCATAAAAGCATTACAGATAAACTAATATGAAAAAAAAACACATATAAAAGCAATCACAATGTATAAATGTGGTTCTAATTTACTAATAAAAGTATCGCTAGGTAAACTTTTAACTACTGTTTTATCAGCTAATTTATAAAAAATCTCTCTAAGACTATTAAAAACTACCCAACCGCATACAGTTCCTAAAGTATTAAAAATTAAATCATTTATATCAAAAGTACGATTTCTTGTAAACAATTGGCTTACTTCGATAATAAGAGAAAAAGTGAATCCATAACAAAATGTTGGCAATAACTTACGGTATTTATCCCACAAAGTTGGCAAAAAGATTCCAAAAGGCATAAATAATATAATATTTAGTATACTTGTAATGTCCAATGAATCTTTAAAGGGCACTAAATTCATATTATCAGTATGAAATATTGGTTGTCCTTGATTTAAACTTATTTTACATTCAAACCAAGAAGGAACACCTACTTGTACTAAATTAATCATAAGATACAATATAAAAAGATACCCGAATAAGCGGTGTTGCCATAATATTTTCTTTCCAAACTTCTTACTATTTTTCTTCAACATAATATTTAATACCACTACTAAAAAAAATGGTATTAATAATATTAGAAGACTTACCATACTCTTTCCCCTTTCTAATTTTTAGGATATGTGTTTAATTGCACCTCCCCTCTATAATAATAACGATTTTAAAAGAAAAAACACTTCATATTTTCGGGAACTAAAAATATTCAATTTATTTTTTGCCGTAGATCAGTGCTGTACTGCCCAGCATAAATGGAAGTTTAAGTATTCTGGGTATGTTTATCTCATCTTCTGACTTTATAACTGCAATTTCAGATATATTTTCATTTTTCAATTCCTCAACGAATTCATCTATATTCCCATAAAGATTTTTATCCAGAAAAAGATCATGGAAGGCAAAAGCCCCTCCCTTTTTAACTACTCTGAGAGCTTCCTTCACCACCAATCTTTTATCTTTCTGGCTCTTTACCTCATGAAATACAAAATTGCTTACGGCAGCATCAAAGTATTCATCTTCAAATGGAAGAGCTGCTGCATCACCTCTTGTAAAATCAATTCTGTCATCAACTCTTTCAAGGCTGGCATTTTGTCTGCACTGTGCCTCTCCATAATCCCATTCTATTCCCCAGTAATCAATTCCCACAAGTTTTGCCCTTTGATACTTTTTTGCCGCCTTTACAGTCATTGCCCCGCTTCCACAGCCGATATCCAGAAGTTTTCCGCTCCCGTCCCATTGTAGATGTCCAAGTACATAATCCAGTATTTTTGAAGAAACAGCCCCTCCGTTATAAGAAAACAAGTACCGGGAGATCAGCATATAAAGCAAAAATGCCATAACAATTAGTGTAATTGCCAAAGCAAGTATTCGCAGGATCCATAAAATATAGACAGGTAAATTCATCAAAAAGAAAAATTTTCCAAAGCTAACTATGCTGATACATATCATTATAATAGACAAGATACCTAGTACATATATGATTTTTAGAGGAACCCAGTTCCCATAATCAGGTTGTTTGACATCCATTTTACCGCCCCTTTCAATATTTCAACTAAAATAAGTCATACAGCTTTCTGAGAAATAAAAGATCCTATAATAGATGATAATGAATATCATTTATTATAGGATAACATATTTTATAAAAAATATGAAGACAATAGCCCCAATACCAGGATAATATACAATACTTTTACGCTGTAATTTTTTTTGATACATTACCCCAAAAATCCACGGTCTCTATTTGATATTTAGATTTTACCGAAATATCTTCATACACGAATTTTCCAAATACCTGTCCCTTATTCCCCCCATATTTTCTCTGTACAACAGGGTGATATATTTCTTTTCCATTGCAATATAACCTGTATCCTGCTGCATTTCCGGATATTTCCCACCGAATTAAAACTTTCCCGTCCATCCTGTCAATCTTAACCCATTTAGGTGGCTCCGGTCTTCTATTGGAAATTTCATGATTGTACAAATATCTTTTATAAGCTCTGTGAAAACCACCATTTATGTTACTAGGGCTATAATAGTGGCTGTAAGAAAAAGTAATTATATCATCTACAAATGGGCTTTCAAGTTTCATCTGTCTTATAAATCTTTTAATGAATGCACTTGACCAATTATTGTGATCAAAAGTCTCCACATTGGCCCAAAATAAAACTTTCTTTTTTGATTTTACAGCTTCTCCAAGAGCTTGAAACCAATTTTTTACCTGGTTTATATCAAGTCCGCCGCCTCCCACTGAATCCTGCGGACAGAATATATCTCCTCTCTTCAAACCAGCTGTCTTAAAAAAATGTTCCCAATTATCCGCATAGGTCATCGGAGTTGAATATTCTGAATTCATAAAAGGCGATATCATAAAGGGCAGCCGCATATTATTTTTGTCCATATATTTCAAATTTATATTCACCGCATTGGCCAATATCTCAAAATCCCTGAAATTTTTAAAATTGAGATTATCCACTTCATAAGTCCAATACCATCCATAAAAAGCATTTTTATATTTATCATGGTATTTTTCATACAGTTCCCGCACTACCATATTTCCCTTCTTCATCTGTTCATATAACCATTTTGGTTTTCTGGGCCCAATTTTCCACCATAAAACATTATAATCGATCCCAAGAAATACTCTAAAGCCCAACTTCTCACAATTTCTCAGACAGATATCAACTATATCCACTTTTTCCACCCTGTTACCATTTTCCGTTGAGATCCCATACACTCTTCTTATATTTTGATTTTGAACCACAAAAGTATTCATTACAATATATTTCATTTTAACTTCTTTTAAATATGAAAGTTCTCTCTGCCACTGAAAATCGTCCCATTCCGTTACCATATCAGGTTGAATAAATGTACCTGATGCTTTTGGAAAATTATCCTGTTTTTTTTCACCACGGCAGTCAAATATTTTGTAAAAAGGACTTCTTAACATAAACGCAATCACCAACCACGCATATTCACATTCACATAAAATTAATATGCTCATCATGCCCACATTATTCTTCAAATCAATAAAAAGCTATAATTGTCCTTGACAAAATTGAGTATTATGCTGGCAATAAGAGAATGCCCTTCCATGTTGGGGTGAATGCCATCCATACATAAAAATTTACTATAGTCATTTTGTTTGAGAATTCCAGATCGTACATCAATTAAACTAGTCTTTGTCTTATGTGCCACCCTTGTAATCATTTCGCTGTATTTTCTGTGCCAATTGTAAATTTCTATTTTAGATCCCAGCCACTTTAAAACATTTTTTTCAGCTGTCTCATTTCCTTTCGTTATCCAATTAAAATATCTTTTATAATCTATTGGGGGAAGTGTCATAAGCACTGGAGTTATATTGGATTCGTCAAAAGTATATATCATATCGGACAATATATCACGAAAAGTTAGAATATCTGTCTTGGGCTTGTGTTTGGAATCAGGATCATCGGCTATATTTTTCCAGTTAAAATCGCAGTCATTTCCACCAAATTCTATCAATACGATATCCGGGGTCTTTTTTATAACATCATTGTACATTTTCTTTACTCCCCTTTTGATTGTACTTCCAAACCTGCCAGAATTACATACTGTACCCTTAATATGCCTTCCAACTAGATTGGCAAAGCAATTTTTGAGATTTGAATACCTTCTTTTTCTGCTGTCATATACAACTCCTTCTGTTATTGAATCACCAAAAACAACTAAATTATAATTCTTTTTTGTCTCCATATTATTTTACCTCCCTCAAAATACACGAATTAAGCTTTTCTGGCTTTTATCCAGCAATAAAATACCTTCAAAATATCCTCCAGGTTCTGAACTCCACCGCTGCCCTTAAACAGTCCATTTTTTTTGGTACATTTAAACCAATTGCTGCGGCTCTTTCTCATGCACACAGTTTGAAAACTTCTATTTTCATAAGCCGTTTCAAATAAGTCAATGCATACGCACCACCCGGAATTATCTACGGTTTCTATATGTATTCCCATGCACATGCTGTTTTGGGATATATTTTTATACCATTCTTGAAGAACTTCTATAATAGGCATAATCTGCTCCTTTTAATTTCGATCTGAATATTTATTACTTTACCTAATGCACAGTGCACAATTGGCATCTTTTATATGAATATAATATCATATATATTTATATATTTCAACATATAGTTTTAATAACTACATATCTTTATACAGGTTAATTTTTGAAAATTGGAAGAGTTTCCACAAGGATGATAATGCAGACGTGGAATTGGTGAAGCAGATAATTTTACACAATTATCTGCTGTTTTAATGCAAAAACTGCAGCTGACCTAGTTAGTATCTTTAGCGTCCTTTATAAAGGTTCCACTGTCAATTTCTTCAAAAGCCTTTTCAAGTTCCTCCCTGGTATTCATAACAATAGGTCCTCCCCAGGCTACAGGTTCTTTAAGAGGATCTGCTATAAATATCGTAAAACGCATTCCATCTTTTCCGGAATGAATCCTGACTTCTTCTCCCGTATTAAATAGAACTGCACTTTTTCCCTGAATACAACAACGTTCTTCATTTTTGTCAAAATATCCATATCCGCTAAAAATATATACAAATACAGTGTATTCAGCATCAGTTTTAATAGACCATTCAGCATCTTTTTCCATATTAACATCCAAAATGCCAGCTTTTACATACTCTCCTCTAAAAGCTCCATGAGTGTCCCCATAGTGTCCCGAAATTATCCTTACGCTAAAATCTTTTCTTTTTATTTCAGGTATACTGTCCTTTTTTATGTCATTGTACTTTGGAGTACACATCTTGTCCTTTTGCGGTATATTTATCCAAAGCTGAAATCCCAGCATTTTCTTCGAAGGCTGCGGCATTTCCTGATGGATTATTCCACTTCCGGCTGTCATCCACTGACAGCAGCCATCCTCAATCACACCTTTATTGCCAAGACTGTCTCCGTGTTCGATTTTTCCGCTCATCAGATAGGTAACAGTCTCAATCCCCCTGTGGGGGTGCCATGGAAATCCTTTTACATAATCCTTTGGATTTTCCGAATCAAAAACATCCAGCATCAAAAAAGGATCAAATTCTTCAACTGTATCCAGTGCCAGTACCCGTAAAAGCCTCACTCCTGCACCATCCTGCTGTATTTTTCCCTTTACTATTTTTCTTACCGTTCTAACTGACATACGATATTCCTCCTCCAAATAATGTTATAATCTGTATACTGTTTTTATTATAACATCATCAGTGAACTAAAACTCATAAAAGTTATTTAAAAACCCTGAGCCTGTAGGCATTCATGGCAGTACTACCCAGCTGATTCATCAGTTTATAATTGGCATAAGCCCCTATTGCCGCCCCAATGCCGGGAATAATCTGGAGCATCTTTGCAATGTCAATATAATCTCTGTATTCCTGTTGAAATGTCTTCCAGTCAAAATCATCCCTGTTTTTAGGAAGCGATCTGCAATAACTATCCCATTCTGAAATTATCTCATAAACTTCTCTCCTTCTGCTCTGGCTTGAAAATGCTATTTGGAATATATACAGTATGTACAGCCGTTCTTTGTAATTTTTTACATTGAAACTATAAATACCGGCAGTATCAAACAAAAATTTCATTTTCAGTCCAAGCAATATGGGAAAATCAGCTAAGCCTACAATAATTCCAGCTCCTCCGGTACCTGCACCGCTTATTGCAGCCGCACTCCTGTAAAACTTCATTTTCCCCTTCACTAAATTCTCCCTGGATTCTAAATTCATATTGTGAATAGGAGTTCCAGAGGTATATTTATATCCAAATATAACTGTTTTGACCATACTTTTTATGGACTTGGTAATTATATTCTGACCTTTTTCAGGGATGAACCTGTTTAATTTTTCCTGAACTCTTTTTGTAAATTCATTTGTAGAGCTAGGTTTTTTTAACATTTCCTTCTTCCACCGGAGTAACTCTTCAAGAGCCCCGTCCTCATATAAATTCATATAAATTTCTCCTATACTTATTTACTTATTTTTTGCGTAATCTTATTTTACTATACATTTATAATTATTATAACCATTATAAGTTGTTTCCAACTTGTAAGTACAGAATTACAGTATTATAATAGATGTTACATACTTCCTTTTGAAGTAAAATAAACATATAAAAAGGTCGTAGATAAAATGGAAATAAACAGTGATCTAAATAAAATTTTGGTAAAAATGCAGCAGAGAGAAATAACTGAAAGACAGATATATATAAATGTAGCTAAAATAGCAAAAGATGAAAGCAACAAAAAAATACTTTTAAAAATAGCGGAAGATGAAAAACAGCATTACAAATTTATAAGAACATATACCGATAAAGAGATCCCACCTGATAAAAAGAAGGTATGGTTCTATTCTATTATAGCAAGGATTTTTGGATTTACCTTTGCTGTAAAGCAAATGGAAGGACGAGAAACTGAAGCTATAAAGGGTTACAGTTATGGTAAGCTGTCAAAGCCTCTCCCGGAATTTTCAAGGATTGCAAAGGATGAAGAAAAACATGAGTTTCTATTGCTTGACATGCTTGATGAGGAAAAGCTCAAATACATAGGTTCCATAGTACTTGGACTAAATGATGCCCTTGTGGAAATAACGGGAAGTGTTGCAGGTTTTACTCTTTCCATGGCAAATACCAAAGTGATTGCATTGGCCGGAATAATCACAGGAACATCTGCCACTCTTTCCATGGCTGCCAGCGAATATATTGCCGAGAAGGCAGAAAATACAAAAAGCGCCATGAAATCCAGTATTTATACCGGAGCTTCCTATTTAATAACCGTTATCCTGCTCATACTTCCATTTCTTCTTATGCCAAAAGACATGTATATACCGGCACTTATTTTGACTCTTGTCATCGCTATAATCATAATATCCATTTTCAACTATTATATATCCGTAGCAAAGGGATTCAATTTCAAGCAGAGATTTGCTCAAATGGCAGGGGTAAGCTTGGGAGTTGCTCTTTTTTCCTTCATCGTGGGCTTAATAGTAAAAAATATATTTGGAATAAATCTATAAAAATAATGGATAGCTTGTAAGAAGCTACCCATTATTTTATATTAATTATTATAGGAAAATTTATGATTTGGCTAAAATTATATTCTATCTGGAACCTTTTCTTTTTCAGAAGTGATTTCAGATTCCCTTTCCATTTCTTCTGCCACATAATTGACAAGATCTACCGTTCTGCAGGAATAAGCCCACTCATTGTCATACCAGGATATTACCTTAGCCATATTTCCTGATGTCATAGTCGAAAGGCCGTCGATTATGGAAGATCTGTCATCTCCCTTATAATCTACTGACACCAGAGGCTCGTCAGAATACCCCAATATTCCTTCCATAGGTCCTTCAGCTGCCCTCTTAAAAGCTTTGTTTATCTCCTCTACAGTAACAGGTTTTGAAAGCTGACATACTAAATCTGTAACAGACACTGTAGCCGTAGGTACCCTAAAAGCAAGTCCATTTAGTTTCCCCTTCAAATTTGGAAGCACCCTTGCAACTGATTTAGCTGCTCCTGTAGTAGTTGGAATTATGGATTGGCCAGCTGCTCTTGCCCTTCTCAGATCCTTATGGGTTTTGTCCAGTAATCTCTGATCGTTTGTATAGGAATGAACTGTAGTCATAAAACCATTTACAATACCGAAGTTTTCATCAAGCACTTTTGCAAAGGGAGCCAGACAATTAGTTGTACAAGATGCATTTGAAATAATATTGTGGGATTTTACATCAAACTCCTCTTCATTTACTCCCATGACTATTGTTATATCTTCACCTTTAGCAGGTGCTGTAATTATAACCTTTTTTGCCCCGGCTTCTATATGCTTATATAGACCTTCCCTAGTTTTAAATTTTCCTGTGGATTCTACTACTATATCCACATTTAACTTGTCCCAAGGTAAATTCTCAGGATCTTTTTCTCTAAAGATCTTTATTTCAGAACCATTTACAATCATGGAATTCTTCCCTACTTTTACATTTCCTCTAAACTTACCATAAGAGGAATCATATTTAAAAAGGTGTGCAAGAGTTTCATCATTTGCTCTAGCATTAATTGCTACGATGTCAACAGTTCCTTTCAATCTCTCCTGGGCAATTCTCAAAACCAACCTTCCTATTCTTCCAAAACCATTAATTGCAACTCTTATAGACATTACTTTTTTCCTCCCATAAAATACTTACCTAACCATTAAAATTTATTTTCTTCGCATTTATATATGATGTTTATATATATAATTATATACTATATATATTATATATGCAACATATATGCTATGTTATTTATATCAATAATACTCATATATGTCAAATTCACTTTTGCCCGCAATATTACAATGATCTATATATTTCAGATATTTAATCCAATTTACTTGCATTTACAAAGCAGCTAAATTAAAAATATCTTGACACAAGATCTCTATTATTATATCATTTAGAGGGTAGCGTCAAGCTCATACTCATGACCTTTCGTCTAAAACAAACGGATGAGAGGTTTTTACTTTAAAATAAATAGGGGTGAAAAAAAATGGCCAAGGTAAGAACTAGATTTGCACCGAGTCCCACAGGGTATATGCATGTAGGCAATCTAAGAACTGCCCTCTATACATATCTAATAGCAAAACATGCTGGAGGAGACTTTATACTCAGAATTGAAGATACGGATCAGGGAAGATTTGTAGAAGGTGCTTTAGATATAATTTACAATACTTTAAAAATTACAGGTTTAAAATATGACGAAGGACCAGACATAGGCGGCCCAGTAGGTCCATATGTACAAAGCCAGAGAACCGACATATATTTGAAATATGCAAAAAAACTAATAGAAACGGGAAAGGCTTATTATTGTTTTTGTACAAAGGAAAGAATTGATACACTTAGAGCCAATTCCAAGACATCAGGAGACTATAAGTATGACAAACACTGTCTTCACCTTTCAGAAAAAGAAGTAAAGGAAAAATTAGCTGCCGGTGTACCCCATGTTATAAGACAAAATAATCCTGAAACTGGTGTCACAACCTTTCACGATGAAATTTACGGGGACATATCCGTAGACAATTCTGAACTGGATGACATGATACTCATAAAATCCGACGGTTATCCAACTTATAATTTTGCAAATGTAATAGACGATCACCTCATGGGAATCACCCACGTAGTAAGAGGCAGCGAGTATCTCTCTTCGGCTCCAAAATACAACAGGTTATATGAAGCCTTTGGATGGCAGATTCCAAAATATATTCACTGTCCTCCAATAATGAAAGACCAACATCATAAATTGAGTAAAAGAAATGGTGATGCATCTTTTGAAGATCTGCTGGAAAAAGGATATCTTAAAGAAGCCGTCTTAAACTATATAGCCCTTTTAGGCTGGAATCCAGGAAGTGAAAAGGAAATTTTCAATTTAAAGGAGCTGGTGGAAAATTTCGATTACAGAAATATAAACAAATCGCCAGCAATATTTGACACGGTAAAATTAAAATGGATGAATGGACAGTATATCAAAAATATGCAATTAGAAGAATTTAATTCTCTTGCCATTCCCTATTACAAAAAAGTTATTTCAAAAGATTTGGATTTTATGAAAATCAGTAAATTGCTTAAAACCAGAATTGAAGTACTTACCGAAATACCTAATTTTCTGGATTTCTTTCAGGAACTTCCAGATTATCCTGTGGATATGTATATTCATAAGAGAATGAAAACAAATTTACAAAATTCACTTGTCACACTTGAAAAATTTCTTCCAAGAATGGAAGCACTCAATCCCTGGACTTTTGAAAATATAGAAAAATGTTGTATGAATTTAATATCGGATATGCAGGTTAAAAACGGAGTGGTGCTCTGGCCTATAAGGACAGCACTCTCAGGTAAAAAATCCACCCCCGGGGGAGCTTTTGAAATAGCAGATATCATAGGAAAAGAAGAATCAATAAAAAGAATAAAAATTGGAATTGAAAAGCTTAAAAATGCAAATAAATAGATATAAAAAGTACCTGGATCTGAAATTCCAGGTACTTTTTTAAGAGTTTTTACATCCATCTAATCTCGGTTCTTTTACAAATACTATCTTGCAAAACAATATAACAGTTTTATCCTCAACAATGACAAATCCCTTTCCCGTACCTGTAACAACCCTGTCAGACAGATATCTGAATTTGCCCTGACCCTGTGTCTGCATACTCACTCTTTTCCCGACAAGTTCGCTAAAATAATTTTGGAAAGACTTTTCCAGAGGACAGCAATTTGTCATATCATCTTCGGTAAAACTTTCACTTATACTTACAGGCTCAGGAAGTATCATTCCAACTATATTTTTCACAGGCACCAGTACAATTTCACCTTTCACGTTTTTAAACTCGGCTAAGTTTTCATCTGCACATATTAAATCCAGCTGTTCAAAATTGCAGCTATCAACTCCCTCAACGGAAAGATCAACCTTTCTATCGACAAATTTATTCAGCAAATTTTTTATCTCGCCGCCGCATACTGAAAAGCTTTCATTTTTAGGCAATAATTTATCATTCCCCTGTAAGTCCTCCTGCTTCACATTTTCCGTATCTATGCTGTTTTTATTATCCTGAACTTCGTCATCCTGATCCATCTTTTCAATCTGTTCCCATACTTTTTTTTGTATTTCACCAGTGATTGGACCTTTATTCATATTTTTGGAATTTTCCCCAGCAGTCTTTTTGCCCTGTACGTTCCCCTTGTCCCTGTCATTGATGATATTTTTTTCTATGAATCCAATCAAATCCTTGAGATCAGCATATTCATCATGGTCACGGTAACGATGGGATCCGTCATGGTGGTGTGAGTCACCATAATACCTCTTATCATATCTCTCTATCCTCTTGATATATTTAGGCAGCATATAAAGAGCAATCTGAACCAGATCATCCGCATCATTTCTTGATCTTTTCAATATCAATACCTCCAAATCAAGTTTGCTATATTATCAAGATATGAAATTCAAGGGTTATTTGATATTCATCACATCCACCCGTCTTACCCTTTCGGAAAGTATGGAAGAACCCGGCCCTCTCTGCCTGACTTGCTCCTCAGGTATACCCATCTCTCTTGCTATAATTTTTCTGACTCTTGGACCGCAAAACGCTCCCTGGCACATACCCATTCCTGCTCTAGTACGACGTTTTACCCCGTCAATAGACATTATTTTTATGGATCTGTGCAGTGCATCTATAATTTCTGATTCTGTCACCTGTTCACACCTGCATATAATATGTTTATCAGGTTCCACCGCATTTATGTCACCTGCAAATTCTCTATCTTTTTTTACTATTATAGGTTTTCTATAGGGATTAAAATTGTCCTTTTCCTCCAATTTGACTCCCATATTGTCAAGTATGTTCACCACTTTTTCTGCTATGGCTGGTGAAGATGTGAGTCCTGGAGAATCTATGCCAGCTACATTTATAAATCCTTTTACTTCAGTTTCTTCTATTATAAAATCTCCGGTACTGCTTGTAGGCCTTATCCCAGCAAAAGAAGTTATGGCCTTTTTCATGTCAAAGCCCTTTACAGATTTTCTGGCAGTTTTGACAATATAATTTAAAATTTCCTGATTGGTGTTTACATCTTCCCTGTCTGAAATTTCCTGGGCATTAGGTCCTATCATCAAATTGCCATGATAAGTTGTAGTCACCAGAATACCCTTACCTTTTTCCGTGGGTACTTGAAATATTATACTGTTTACCAGATAGGACTGATCTTTATTAAAGAGTATATATTCTCCTTTTCTTGGAATTATATGAAAATAGTCCAATCCAACCATATTGGATATTTTATCACTGTAGACACCTGCTGCATTTATCACATATTTACACTCTATCCTCTCCTGGTTAGTAACTATTTCGAAATAATCTTTTCTTTTGTCTATACCTATAACTTTATTTTCAAGTTTCAAATTCACTCCATTTTCCACGGCATTTTCCGCCAACGCTATGGTAAATTCATAGGGAGAACAAACTCCTGAATTTCTGCAGTACAGAGCCCATTTAACATCTTTATTGACATATGGCTCCATTTGCTTCACTCTTTTTCCATCTATTATCTTCATTCCACCTACACCATTTTTTATACCGCTGGCATACAGCTTCTCGAGATGTTTTTTCTCTTCTTCAGAGAAAGCTATTACAAGGGAGCCTGTTTCTCTGTATCCAAAATTCAATTCCCTGTTCAACCTATCATACATCCTGTTTCCCCTTACACACAGTTCTGCCTTTAAAGTACCCGGTCTATCATCATAGCCCCCATGTACTATACCGCTGTTAGCTTTGGAAGCACCGCAGGATACATCATCTCGTTCTTCTATAAGACAAACTTTTAGCCTGTATTTGGAAAGCCTTCTTGCAATGGCTGATCCCTCTACACCTGCACCTATAATAGCAATGTCATACATTTATCTTGGCTTCCTTTCCCAGATACTTTTTATTATCCTCAAGCAGCGGATCAATCTGCCCCTTTATAAAATCCACTACCTGGCTTGGTGCCCTCCCGACAAATTTTTTAGGATCTACCAGGGATACTATTTCCTCCCTTTTCATCTTGAAAAACGGATCTTCTATAATTCTTTCCAGGAGATCATTTTCCAATCCTTCCGATTTTACCCTTTTGGCTGCTTCCATGGAGTGGACTCTGATCCTCTCATGAAGTTCCTGCCTGTCCCCTCCTCTTTTAACAGCTTCCATAATTATATTTTCCGTAGCCATAAACGGGAGTTCCTTAAATACATGAGATGCAATTGTCTTCGGATAAACTACCATATTTTCAGATATATTCATATACAAATTCAAAACACC
This sequence comes from uncultured Clostridium sp., assembly GCA_903789665.1. GTDB lineage: Bacteria > Bacillota > Clostridia > Clostridiales > Clostridiaceae > Clostridium_B > Clostridium_B lapidicellarium. The sequence goes on along the minus strand of CAIFEX010000002.1, from coordinate 126,293 downwards.
ATCCAGTGCCAGAAATGCTTCAGGCAAAACTATTCTCCTGTTTGCAGAATCATCCAGTGTCCTCTCAAACCACTGTGTGGATGCAGTTATCGCCGAATTCAAGGCATTTACAATCACATATCTGCATAGAGAACCCATTCTCTCAGATCTCATTGGGTTTCTCTTGTAAGCCATGGCAGAAGATCCTATCTGATTTTTTTCAAAAGGTTCTTCCATTTCTTTCATGCTCTGAAGTATTCTGAGATCATTGCTGAATTTATAGGCACTTTGTGCTATTTCCGAAAGAGTGTTCAGTATTATGGAATCAAGTTTTCTGGTGTAAGTCTGGCCTGTAACCATAAATTCTTGATTGAACCCCATTTTTTTTGTTACCATTTTATCCAGCATTTTTACTTTTTCCTCATTTCCGTCAAAGAGATCCATAAAACTGGCCTGGGTTCCCGTGGTGCCTTTTACTCCCCTAAATCTGATTTTATCTATGACAAAATCAATATTCTCTATATCCAGATATAGATCCTGTATCCAAAGACACGCTCTTTTTCCAACTGTGGTGAGTTGGGCAGGCTGAAGATGTGTAAAACCCAACGTAGGAAGATCTTTATATTTCAATGCAAAATTTTTCAGGTAGTTTATCACATTTAATATCTTGCCCCTTATTAAATAAAGTGCCCTTCTCATAATTATAAGATCCGTATTATCGCCTACATAACAGCTAGTTGCACCCAAATGTATTATTCCCTTTGCTTTGGGACACTGGAGTCCATAGGCATATACATGACTCATGACGTCATGGCGTACTTCTCTTTCTCTCTTTTCCGCATCTTCATAATTTATATTTTCCACATTGGCTTTTAACTCGTCTATCTGTTCAGAAGTTATATTAAGGCCAAGCTCCTTTTCACATTCTGCCAGGGCCACCCAAAGTTTTCTCCAAGTTTTAAATTTCATATCATCAGAAAATAGATAGCTCATTTCTTGAGAAGCATATCTTTTATTTAATGGATTATTGTATGTATCTCTCATTACAAAATACCTCCGTACATATACTATGATTTATTTCTTTTCATTCACATTATACCATATATTTATTTTACATTACATAATTATATTCGTATAAATTTATAAAAACATGTAAATAGTTCTATTTTAGCAAGTTACTAATATACTTTAATTAGAAAAATATAATAGCATGGAGGTGAATATTTATTGAGCTGAAATAAATTCTGCCTCAATAGATAAAGTTATGTATAAATTCAGCATAATAGATAAAATTTCCTTAATATTAACCATCATAGGTGCAATAATTCTGGGTCTTGTAGGTCTGATTAATTTCAACATAATTCAAATCATATTTGGAGAGCCTGTCAATTTAATTGGAAGAATAATATATATAATCATAGGTGTGGCAGGTATCGACATGGTAATATTGCTTTTTAAAACTAAAAACAGCTGTAAAACAAAATGAGAAGACCTCTTAACCGGTCTTCTATTTCATTTCCAACAATTAATTTTTATAAATCATTGATAAACAGTAAAATCTATTACAATGTCTCCAATGAATCTATCAATTTAATAATTTCTTCCATAGCCAGTGATTCATCGCCGCCGGATGCAGTTATTTTAACAGTTGAATTCTTGGTCACTCCTAAGGAAAGCACTCCAATCAAGCTTTTTATATTCGCTTTTTTACCATCAAACTCTATTGATAAATCGGACTTAAATGAAGAAGCTTTCTTAACCAGCAGTGTTGCGGGTCTTGCATGTAATCCCGTCGGGCTTTTAACTATAACTTCTTTAGAAACCATCTAATACACCTCTATCTTAGTTTATTATTGTATTTTATAACATATCTCAGATCTTCCTAATCATTATACCATTTTTTAGTCATATTTGAATACTGATTTTTATATTTTATTTCAATTTATCTACGAACTGTTCTATTCTATCCAGACCTTTTTTTATATTTTCCATAGAAGTAGCATAAGATAATCTTACATATCCATCCAATCCAAATCCCAATCCTGGGACTACCGCGACTTTTTCCTTTTCAAGCAGCAGATTAGAAAATTCAAGTGAATTCCCTATCTTCTGTCCGTCAATAGTTTTTCCAAAAGTTTTCGATATATTCAGCATTACATAAAAAGCTCCCTCTGGTTTTAAACAGGACAGACTTGGAATCGTATCTATTTTCTCTATCATATACTGCCTTCTCTTTTTAAATTCATTTACCATTTTTTCAACTTGACTGTTTTCTCCATTGAGAGCCGCAAGTGCAGCATATTGGGCTACGGAATTTGGATTCCCCGTAGTATGGCTTTGAACATTGGACATGAGTTTGATTATATTCTTGTCTGCTGCACAATAGCCTATTCTCCATCCCGTCATAGCATAAGTTTTAGAAACACCATTTACAACAATTGTTCTCTTATAGGAATCCTCAGATATACTCGATATGCTGACGTGTTTACTGTCACCATAGATAAGTTTTTCATATATTTCATCTGACAAAATAAGTATATCCCTGTGCTTTGCAAAATCAGCTATTTTTTCCAGCTCTTCTCTTGAATAAATGCTGCCCGTAGGGTTATTGGGACTGTTTATCAGAATCATTTTAGTCCTTTCAGTATAAGCCCTTTCTAAATCCTCTACAGTATATTTGAAATTATTTTCCTCTTTTGTATTTACAAATACCGGAACGCCATCTGAAAGCCTGACTAATTCAGGATAACTTACCCAATACGGAACAGGTATAATTACCTCATCCCCTGGATTTAAGACAGCTTCAAATGCATTGCAGAGGCACTGCTTTGCCCCTGTGGATATTATAATTTGATCTGTATTGTAATTCAAACCGTTGTCCCTTTTGAATTTTCTCGAGACAGCCTTTTTAAGTTCCAGAATTCCGGAAGCCGGCGTGTACTTTGTATGACCTTTCTTCATGGCATCTACAGCAGCTCTCTGAATATTTTCCGGAGTATTAAAATCCGGCTCTCCTGCACCAAATCCTATTACATCTATTCCAGTGGATTTCATTTCATTAGCTTTCGCAGTTATCTCCAGAGTTATAGATGACTTAATCTTTTCAGCTTTTTTCGACAATATCATTTTTTATTTCTCCCCCTTATTTAATTTACAGTTTACAAATCATCAACTTCTCGAAATCAATATTACCCCTATTATTATAAAACCAACTCCCAATACTCTTATAAAAGTTATATTTTCCTTGAATATAAAATAAGAAAAAAACATAGTTATCACATATCCTAAACTTACCATAGGATATGCATAGCTCAATTCAACTTTACTCAAAACTTTTATCCACAGGAGAAAACTCAATCCATAGGATATAATCCCAAGCATTACGGGAATATTCTTCAATATGCACAAAATACTTGGCAATATATATTTTAACGTAAAATCCAGCTGTAAATTTACTGCTCCGTATTTCACAAGCACCTGACCTATCGCTCCTAAAAATACCGACACCAATATCAATAAAATCATGATCTTATCCTCTTAAATTTAAATACTATATATTTTAATGCAAAATAAAAATAACAGACGAACACAAAAGTTTCAGGAAAAGCATACCTGCCCTGCCCTTCCGTTATAAAATAAACACAGGTGAACATGAAAAATAACATCATCATATACAATTTAAATTCATCCATCAAGTGGCTTTCACCTCTGAATATACTAAACAGTGTCTTTAAAAAATAAATTAAAATAAATACTACAGCAGGTAAGAAAACCAATACCCGTATAAAATTGCCGATTAAAAATACTAGATTATTCAAATTTTTATTTATTCCACTGCCATAGGTGCTGTATAAAATATCGTCTCCAAAGAGATATGTATTAAACAATCTTTTAAAACCAAGTTTTATAAATTGTGCAGGATGAGATTTTATCCATTTTTTTGCAGCATCCAGCAGCATCTTATTTTGTTGAGTTCTATTGGCACTTTTATATTGGCCGGTTTTTACTACAGAATTTTCAACCTGACTTGCATCCATCCATCTTCCATTACTGTTTCTTGAATTATTGTTTATGTACAAGACTATCCCGCCGTTATTGGAAACATAGGTAGGCTGGCCCATTAATTTCGTATTTCTATATATCCAGGGCGAAATGACAACTGCACACATTACAAGTACTACAAGGGAATTTTTCAAAGGCATAAAAAATTTTTTATACTTTATAATATCTACTAAAAATACAGCAAAGAAAAACACAATAAAGAAAGGTTTTACCATGGTATCCAATCCCGTAAGCACACCCATTAAAAAGTATTTATATTTTATATCTCCAAAATAAAGGCAAGTTATAATAAAGAGTATACTTGTAAACATCAATTCCGTACCTAAAATATTATTATATACTATATTGCTGGGGAAAAATACAAAAATAAAAAATATAATTTTTTTGTCTATCTCTCTCAACTTCACTTTAAATAAAATATATTTAAAACACATGTAATTTATAAAAGTAAAAAGTAAATTAAAAACTTTTGCTGTAAAAATACTGGCCCCAAATAATTTAAATACACCTGCCAGTACTATAGGATACCCCACCGAAGTATAAGTGTCGCCCCACTGGCCGCCATTTGCTATACTTACTGCCAAATTATAGTAATAGCTGAAATCTGAAAATGGAACTGACTTTACAAATATTATCCACAGTATGGATAATACCATTCCCAGAAATATAACCACATTATAATATATACCGCCATTTTTTCTATTTTCGTCCTTTATAACATCACTACTATTCCAAAAACCTTTAATTTCCATTATAAATTGATTTCCCTTCTGCCTACAGTTTAAGATATATTATAATTATAACAGCTATTATCCACAGTAGTATATTTATTAAAAATGGTACATCCCTTCCAAATACATCTTCCGGTTTTTCTCCTATGTTTTCCCTGTCCATTAAATATTCATATCTAAATATCCCATATAATACAAATGGTATAGTGAGCATCATCGTTCTGCTCTGTGTAGAAGAAAAAGTATAAAGGCAGTAAGCCATTAATGTGGATGGGTTAACTATAGTAAGCATTTTGTCGATATTTCTTACAGAATATTTTTCAAGTATTCTTCTGGAAGAAGTGCTCTTGTCTTTCAAAGCTATAATTTCACTTTTCCTCTTGTTAAGTCCTAAAAACAAGGATAAAAGCACCGTACATAAAATAAGCCAAGGTGATACTTGTACCCCCGTAGCCAAACTTCCGCTTGCAACTCTGAGAACAAATCCAAAGGCAATAGTCATAACATCTATTATTACTAAATTTTTGAGCATAAAAGAATACCATATATTTACCGCTATATATATTAAATATATCGATAAAATTTTTACATTTAAAAAAATGCAGGAAAAAAATACCACCAAAATAAACAGTACAATATCTAAAACAACTGCTGTCCTCTTAGATATACGTCCACTTGGAAGAGGTCTTTTCCTTTTACTTGGATGGCATTTATCTTTTTCAATATCCACAATATCATTTAATATATAGATTATAGAAGAGGTAAAACAAAACAGAACAAAAGTTATCACATTGATTTTCAGTAAGTTTAATTTTAGAAAATTTCCTGAAAAAATGATTGCTGCAAATACGAAAAAATTCTTAATCCACTGTTTAGGTCTCATCAGCTCAACTGCTGCCGCCATAATCTTTCCTCCAAACTTTATACATAAAACTATCACAACTATTAAAATTACTGTATATCTTTTTACATTTTAACACAGTATTTCATATAGTCAACATAATGACTCTTCAAATTACACAAAGGACTTGAGATAAATCATAAAGACAAATCTGCAAGTCCAACATAAACGCAAAATTTATTTTTTATCTAGGCTGCACAATAAGTTTAATTGCAGTTCTTTCCTCTCCATCTATTTCAATATCCGTAAACGCTGGAATGCATATTAAATCGATTCCACTGGGTGCTACAAACCCCCTTGCAATAGCTACAGCTTTAACCGACTGATTCAATGCTCCTGCACCTATAGCCTGTATCTCTGCCGCTCCTCTTTCTCTTAAAACCCCTGCTAATGCTCCTGCAACTGAATTAGGACTTGATTTTGCTGAAACCTTTAATACTTCCATAATAACCCTCCTATATAATATAATAGTATCTTTGTTTATTGTTGTTTATTATTGTTGTTATATATAAGTATTCTACAAAAGATCAAAAATTCCTTTTAGGTTTTGTAAAGGTTACAAAACCTAAAAGGAAGGTTTCTTTTCAATAAAAATTTTATCTACTATTTTGCATATTCAATTGCACGGGTTTCTCTAATAACATTTACCTTAATTTGACCAGGATACTCAAGTTCGTTTTCTATTTTTTTAACTACGTTCCTTGCCATTTCAAAGGCCCCTGCATCGTCAATATCTTCTGGTTTAACTATAATTCTAAGTTCTCTTCCCGCTTGAATGGCATATGACTTTTCTACGCCTTCACATGTATTTGCTATTTGTTCTAATTTTTCTAAGCGTTTAATATAAGCCTCTAATGTCTCTCTTCTAGCTCCTGGCCTTGCTGCAGATATTGCATCCGCCGCTTGAACAAGCACCGCTTCTAAAGATTGAAATTCTACATCTCCATGGTGAGCCGCAATAGCGTTTACGATTACCGGCGATTCTCTATATTTTTTAGCAACTTCCGCACCTATAATAGCATGTGGCCCTTCCATTTCATGATCCACAGCTTTTCCTATATCATGAAGCAGTCCAGCCCTTTTGGCTGTTGTGGGATCCACACCAATTTCTGAAGCCATAAGACCTGCTAAATGTGCAACTTCTATAGAGTGTTTTAAGACATTCTGACCATAACTGGTTCTATATTTCAACCTACCTAATAATTTTATTAATTCTACATGAAGTCCATGGACACCTGTCTCAAAAGTAGCCTGTTCCCCTTCTTCCTTAATATCGCTTTCCAGTTCTTTCTTGGCTTTTTCAACCATTTCTTCAATTCTAGCCGGATGTATTCTTCCATCAATTATAAGTTTTTCCAGCGCTATTCTTGCAACTTCTCGTCTTATAGGATCAAATCCCGACAATATTACTGCTTCAGGTGTATCATCTATTATCAGATCCACACCTGTTAAAGTTTCAAGAGCTCTTATGTTTCTTCCCTCTCGCCCTATTATCCTTCCTTTCATTTCATCATTGGGCAGATTTACAACATGCACTGTTGTTTCAGCTACGTGATCCGCAGCACATCTTTGAATAGCATAAGTTATAATTTCTCTAGCTTTCTTATCCGCTTCTTCCTTAGCTTTGGTTTCAGTTTCTTTAATCATCATAGCAGATTCATGTTTTATTTCTTTTTTCACTTTTTCTAATAAAATATCCTTGGCTTCCTCCGAGCTCAAACCTGATAATTTCTCAAGTTCTTCCCTTTGTTTCTGATATAATTCATCTACCTTTGACTGTAACTTACCGACTTCCTGCTGTTTTTTATCCAGATTAATTTCTTTTTTTTCAAAAGCATCACTTTTTTTATCAAGCAATTCTTCCCTCTGTATTAATCTTCTCTCCAGCCTTTGTAATTCATTTCTCCTATCTCTAGATTCTTTTTCAACATCATTTTTTAATTTATGAATTTCTTCTTTAGCCTCTAGTATAGCTTCCTTTTTTTTGGATTCAGCTTCCCGTTTAGCCTCTTCCTTTAATCTATTAGACTCATTTTGAGTCTGTGATTTTATAGCATCTACCTTATTTTTGCTAATTTTAAATTCACACAATAGGGCAATTGCTATTAGTATACCAGCAATAATCTCATATATTATCACGGAATTCACATGAACACCTCCTTTGCTTCTATTTTACTATTATAAAATCTATTTATATATCACAGTTAAATATGCAAGCATAGAAAAGGTGTCATATTATTCAATTGGCAATTCCTAAATATACGATAAACCAGAATTTGTCTTAATTTTATATTATATTTTAATTATTGTCAAGTTATATACATCTTATTCCAGATAATAAGCAATTCTTGAGTTCAGATAGAATTTACACATTTTAATCAATCTTATCAACAAAATCGCAGGACAAATACCTGCGATTTTACAGACAACTCTACCATCACTAAGAATTGTTTGATTCATTTTTCTTAGTGCCTGCCTTGGGATCTTTCTCCCTTTTGCCATTTATAGAAGGTTTTTTTAATTCAGGCAAATTATATTTTTCCCTTATTTTACTCTCCACTTCAAAGGAAATATCAGGATTTTCTCTTAAAAACTGCTTTGCATTTTCCCTACCTTGGCCGAGCCTGGTTTCTTTATAGGAAAACCATGAGCCGCTTTTTTGTATTAGCCCTTCTCTTACTCCAACATCAAGCACATTTCCCTCTTTAGAAATACCGTGATTGTACATTATATCAAACTCAGCCTGTTTAAATGGCGGAGCCACCTTGTTCTTTATTACCTTTACCCTCGTCCTATTGCCTATTATAGTATCTCCCTGCTTTATAGCATCAGATCTCCTTACATCCATTCTAACAGAAGCATAAAATTTGAGGGCTCTTCCGCCAGGAGTGACTTCGGGATTTCCAAACATGACCCCTACTTTTTCTCTCAATTGATTTATAAATATAGTTACACATCTGGACTTGTTTATAGAAGATGTAAGTTTTCTAAGTGCCTGGGACATAAGTCTTGCTTGAAGTCCCACATGAGGATCTCCCATCTCGCCTTCTATCTCAGCTTTTGGAACTAAAGCTGCCACTGAATCCACTACCAGGACATCTATTGCATTTGATCTCACCAGTGCTTCTGCAATTTCAAGAGCCTGTTCGCCGCTGTCCGGCTGGGATACAATTAAATTTTCTATATCTACGCCTAAATTTTTTGCATAACTGGGATCTAATGCATGCTCTGCATCTATAAAAGCTGCCGCCCCACCTGCCTTTTGTGCTTCTGCAATTATATGAAGTGCAACAGTGGTCTTTCCTGAAGATTCAGGTCCGAATATTTCCACTACCCTTCCTCTAGGTACTCCACCAATACCTAGCGCTATATCCAAATCCAAAGATCCTGTAGAAATAGCATCCACATTCAACACGCTGTTTTCACCCAATTTCATTACAGCACCTTTTCCAAATTGTTTTTCTATCTGTCCCATGGCAGATTCTATAGCCTGTAACTTTTCATCACTTAATTTTGACAAAAGATCACTTCCTCCCTTATACGAACGCATGTTCTAAGTAAATTATATACTATCCACTTCAACTAGTCAACATATTTAATCAACAATTTATATCTGAAATATATTTTAATTATGTACAACATAATTAGATCTTAATCAACAGTTCACTATTTATCCGACTTGAATACCTCTTTATTTTTGACAAAATAATCCACACCGGAAATAACCGTCATAACTATTGCTATGGTCATGGCAACATAAGTAATACAGTTCAAAACTTTATGGGGATGATCCCATAGACTCCTCAATAACCCAAAAGATACGTGGTTATAATCCAAATTTATAAGTGCAAGTATTATCGCCAGTATCTGAGTCACAGTTTTGGCTTTTCCCCAGGGGCTTGCGGCTATTACAACTCCCTCCGATGCTGCAATTGCTCTAAGACCAGTTACCGCAAATTCTCTGGCTATTATTATCATGGCCACCCAGGTCGGTATTATATGATATTCCACCAGAGATATAAGGGCTGCAGTAACTAAAAGCTTATCTGCTAGAGGATCCATGAATTTACCAAATTTAGTAACTTGATTTCTACTTCTAGCTATGTACCCATCTAATTTATCTGTTATTGATGCCAATATAAATATAGCTATTGCAATAATTTTCCCATATGGCATATCCTTTACAGCCATGAATATCAGGAAAAATGGAATCAGCAACATTCTAAGTATTGTAAGTTTATTCGCCAAGTTCATCACATACAACTCCCAACAAATCATATTGAATACTACGAATTATTTTTACATCAATCATAGTACCTCTTTCCAATTCACTTTCACATTTTATATATACAAGCCCATCTATGTCTGGAGCCATTTCATAATTTCTTCCATACCATAAATTTCCCTTCTTGCCCTCTACAATTACTTTATATACCTTTCCTATTTTACTTTTTCCAGCCGATTCAACAATTTTTTGCTGGAGCAGCATCAGCTCTCCCTTTCTTATAGATTTCAATTCTTCCGGAACCTGATCCTTCATCTTAAAAGCTGCAGTTCCCTCTTCTCTCGAATACTTGAACACTCCCATATTTTCAAACTTTGCGTATTTTATAAATCCCTTCAGCTCATCAAAATCACTTTCGGTCTCTCCTGGAAACCCTACCATCATGGTAGTTCTAATGGAAATATCCTTAATATTTGCTCTGAGTTTATCTATAATTTCCATTATATCTTTCTTTCTGCCTTTTCTTCCCATAGCTTTCAATATATTGTCACTTATGTGTTGAAGAGGTATATCTATATAATTGCACACTTTATCGTTGGAAGCAATTTCATCTATGAGAGCATCTGTTATTTCCTCAGGATAACAATAAAGAAGTCTGATCCATTCTATTCCGTCAATTTGAGCCACCTTCCTGATGAGTTCAGGAAGCATTTCCCTGCCATATATGTCAACTCCATACTCAGTAGTATCCTGGGCAATAATTATTATCTCCTTAACGCCTTCCGAAGCAAGAGAGCTGCATTCTCTCAGCAGACTTTCCATACTCCTACTTCTATATTTTCCCCTAATTTTTGGAATTATACAATAAGTACAAGAATTGTCGCATCCCTCGGCAATTCTTAAATAAGCACTGTAAAAAGGAGTGGTAAGTTTTCTCTCGCCTTCATTTATATTTGAATCACTGTAATCACAATTATAAATTTTATCATCCGTATTTTCAATGCACTTCTTTATATTATCATTCAATTTATCATAATCATTTACTCCAAGCATCACATCTATTTCCGGCAGCAGCGACATGAGCTTCCTTCCATACCTTTGAGCTAGGCATCCAGTAACTACCAGAAGCTTGCAGTTGAATTCCACCTTATAATTCGACATTTGAAGTATAGTATCTATGGACTCTTGTTTGGCAGCCTCTATGAAACCGCATGTATTCACAATTATAACATCGGCCGATTTCAAATTTTTCACCAAAGTATACTCTGTTTCAATATTATTTAACATTATTTCAGAATCTACTCTATTCTTATCGCAGCCCAAACTTATCAGCCCAACTCTCAACTTATCCACTAGATTTCCCCCTATTAAAACATTTTTAAATATCCAATTCCAGTTTTACCTGACACAATATATAATTTAACCTTTATGTGAAAATTTTTCAACTCCCAGAATAAACTATATATATAAATTCCACTATTCAATCCTTTCTGTCAATAAGTATTTTTCTGGGTTTGCTTCCATCCTTTTTTGATATTATTTCTCTTTCTTCCATTTGCTCCATTATTCTAGCTGCCCTATTATAGCCTATTCTGAGTCTTCTTTGAAGCAGTGACGTGGAAGCTTGTCCCGCATCCAATACAATTTTGATAGCTTCGTCGAGAAGCTCGTCATAGTCTCCGTCTGTTTTAGCTGTATTGGTGTCTATCTGCTCTATTATCTTATCTTCATATTGAGGTTCACCCTGTCTGTTCTTTATATAATCCACAACTTTTTCAACTTCATTTTCCGATATAAAAGCTCCTTGTATTCTCATAGGTTTTGCTTCTCCCACAGGATAAAACAGCATATCTCCCTTTCCAAGGAGTTTTTCCGCCCCGCTGCTGTCAATTATAGTCCTTGAGTCAATCTGGCTGGATACTGCAAATGATATTCTGGAAGGGATGTTGGCTTTTATCACCCCTGTAATCACATCTACGGAAGGCCTTTGCGTAGCTATAACCAGATGCATTCCTGCAGCCCTTGCCATCTGTGCAAGACGTCCTATATAATCTTCCACTTCATTTGGACATACCATCATCAAATCCGAAAGCTCATCGATTATTATTACCACGAATGGCATTTTGCTCTCTACTTTTTTATTTTTAAATAATTCATTATACCCCTCTATATTTCTAACACTGTTATCTGCAAAGAGCTTATATCTCCTGTTCATCTCCTGGACAGCCCAATTCAAGGCTCCTGCAGCTTTCTTAGGATCTGTCACCACAGGTATGAGTAAATGAGGTATCCCATTGTACACACTCAGTTCAACCACTTTGGGATCCACCATCAAAAATTTAACATTATCAGGTGAATACTTATACAGCAAACTCACTATAAGAGTATTTATACAAACACTTTTACCTGACCCTGTAGCACCTGCTATGAGTATATGCGGCATCTTTGTAAGATCCGATACAATGCAGTTTCCACCTATATCCTTTCCCAGACAATAAGTAAGTTTGCCCTTTGAATCTATAAATTCATGAGATTCCACAACTTCCCTCAAATATACCGGCGTGAGTTCCCTGTTGGGAACTTCTATTCCAATAGCGGATTTTCCCGGTATAGGTGCTTCTATTCTAACCCCCGAAGTAGCAAGCCCAAGAGCTATGTCATCGGACAAGTTTACAATCTTACTTACTTTAGTCCCGGGACTTGGCTGGATTTCAAATCTAGTTACAGAAGGCCCCCTGCTTACCTGGAGCACCTTTACGTCCACACCAAAGCTGGCCAAGGTTTCTTCCAGTTTATTTGCACTATTTATAAGTTCCCTTTTATCCTGCTTGTTCAATTTGGACTGTATATTTTGATTCAGCAGATCTACAGGGGGAAATTTATACGAAGAGTTTTGATTTTTCCCGCTTTCCGTCATTTTCTTATCCAGCTCTTCATTTATGGAATCCGACTTATTCTCAGCGGAACCATTTTTGCCACTTTCAAAGCTGTTTAACTCTGTACCGGCATGTGAATATTTATCCATGCTATTTTCTTCTTTTGGATCTGAAGATTTCATAAAATCCAATATCTTTATTCTGTTATTTAGATTTTTAATAAAATCAGCTTCCTCATTTCTTTCAGCACCGCCACTACTGCTCTCTAATTCTTCATCTCCCGCCTTATTGTTTTCTTTAATTTTAATATTCTTACTGGTTTTTCTCTTCTTTTTCGAGAAAATCATTTTTAATTTATGTAGTATATCATATATAGTGATCTTACTTATAATTATAAATGAAATTATATAAAGGGCTGCAAATATAATATAGCACCCCATATTTCCAAACAGCTTATATAACGGAACATCTATCAAAAAACTTATTATTCCTCCATGAAATACGGTGTTCGAACTATATAATTTTCTTATTCCCAAAAATAAATCACGTTCGGAATAATATTCAGGCATTACCAGCATCTGTATAACTAGGAGGGTATTCACAATGAAAAGTAAAATTCCATAAAATTTCTTACTGAAATTCACCTTATCCCTTTTTACAATAAAACAGCATCCTGTGAGTATTATAAGTACTGGAAAAATAAAACATCCCAGTCCAAATACAGCCATCAAAAGTCTTTTTACGAATCTCCCGGCTATTCCAGAGGAAGATGGTGAAAATACACTTATTACCATAAGTATTCCCAATGTAGTAAGCAATATGCCTTTTACATCCCTGTTAAAAATATATTCCTGCTTTTTTTTACTTCTAGACATATGTTACCACCTCCTTCAAGTGAAAAGAAATATTTAATTTAAGTTATAAAAATGATTAGTGTATACCCTAGTAGATATTCTACACCATTTTCTTTTTTCCTTTAATAATTTTTTGAGCAAACTTCTGTTTAGCAGAAGTAGCCACAGGATAAGTCCTATGGTAGCAAACTCAATCATTTTATCATTTCATTTAATTTCTTGAGAGCTTTGCTTATTCCTCCCACCTCATCAATCAACCCCTGCTGTACTGCCTGTTTACCAATTAGTATGGTTCCCGTATCATTTAGCAGCTCATCTGTCTGAAGCATCAATTCAATTAATTTTTTTTCAGTTATTTTAGATGTCCTCACTATAAATTCATTTATCCTATCCTGCATTTTACTAAAATATTCAAAGGTCTTAGGAACCCCAATCACCATTCCCGTCATCCTTATCGGATGCACAATCATAGTAGCTGTAGGAGATATAAAAGAGTAATCGGATGCCGTGGCAAGAGGTACACCAATAGAATGTCCTCCTCCTATAACAAGAGATACCGTGGGTTTACTCAGACTTCTTATCATCTCCGCTATTGCAAGACCAGCCTCTACGTCACCGCCTACAGTATTCAAAACCACAAGCAGTCCCTTTATATTACTGTCGCTTTCAACAGCAATCAAATTTGGTATCACATGCTCGTATTTGGTAGTTTTTGTTTCAGCAGGCAGTACCATATGACCTTCTATCTGTCCTATTATGGGAAGTATCTGAATTGGACTATCCTTCTGCTGTGGAATATTAAGTGCTCCCAGCTCTTTTATGTTTTGCAATTGACTGTTTTTATCTGGCATTTAAATCTCCTCCTTAAACGAACTTATTTTATGCATTTTAGGAGATTCATATACCCTTTATCTTTTATCTGACAAAAACTCCCTGTGAAGGGCGTTTATAGCCCTGCCCGCCATGTCGCTTTTTACAAGGCACCATATAGTAGTATGGGAATCGGCAGTCTGGAGTACTTTTATATTTTCCTCAAACAGTACTTTCAATATTTTTGCGATAACACCCGGCACTCCTCTCATGCCACTGCCAATAAGTGATATTTTAGTACATCCCCTTATGGCAGTATAGTTAAGTCCGAGATTTTTCATCACTATATCAAAATTGTCCATATCCACATCATCTATAGTAAATACTTCTTCATATGGAAATACATTTATGAGATCAAGACTTATAAGGTTATTTGCCAGTCCATCCAACAGCGTATAATAATTTGGGGAATCCTTGTTTTCACTATATTTTACCGTAATCTGAACCCTGTTGTCCATGGACGTTATGCTGTCTACAACTTTACCAGGTACTTCTACCGCAGAATTTGTTATTATAGTACCCTTCCCATCATTTAGCGTATTTTTTATAACCAAAGGCACGTTGCCATCCATGGCTATTTTCACAGCTCTTGGATGTATAACCCTGGCACCCTGGTCTGCCATTTGAAATACTTCATTATAACTTATTCTTTCAATCAGTGAAGCATCCGACACTATTCTGGGATCTGCAGTCATTATCCCATCCACATCCGTATATATCTCTATTGATTCCGAATTCAAGGCAGTACCTAAAAGAGCTGCAGTGACATCACTTCCCCCTCTTCCCAGGGTAGTTACATATCCCTTTTCAGATATTCCTTGAAAACCGGCAACTATAGGAATTTTTCCACTTTCCAATATGTCCATTAATTTGTCTTTTTTAACCTTCAAGACGGCAGCGTCGTTATAGTTGTCATCAGTAATTATCCCTGCTTGTCCTCCTGTTAGTGGAACAGCTTCCATACCCGCCTTAGAAAGCTCATCTGCAATAATAACGGTGCTTATTGTCTCCCCGCAGCTCATAAGTAAATCCACACTTAAAGGATTATTGACTTTAAAATTTTCACTTACCAGAGACAAAAATGTATCCGTGGCATAGGGCTGACCCTTTCTCCCCATGGCCGATACAACTACAACAGGTAGAAATCCTTTGTCTTTAGCCTTAAATATCTTATCCACCACCCTACTTCTTCTTTCATGAGTGGAAACGGAAGTTCCGCCAAATTTTTGAACCAGTATTTTCATTTTAACCCTCCCATTTGAAACCTGTCAATGAACAAGTTCAGTGTAATTTTTTGAGATTCTTTTCTTCTGCATCTATTATAATTGTCTTAGTTCCTATTTTTTTAACATATTCCCAGGAAACTTCTATAAATTCACTTTTTCCGAAAATACTAAATTTGGACTTACTGTCACTTAAAATCAATATTTTTAAATTCCCTCCAGAATCAATTATTATATCATTATTTCCAAGATAATCATATTTATTTCCATCATTTATATTTATAATTTCATATCTTTCCATTTCACTGTAATATTTTATATTTTGATCCATAGTATTCCCCCCAATTATATTTTCATTATTGATATAATACATACTATGAATGATATATATAACTTATTCTACAGACATTATAATTATATAAGTGTCGTCTTCGATCCCTGAAAAGGTTTTACAGCTTTATCCAATAAATTTTCCACAATTTTCGTGTCTATATTACCGCCTACAAATGCAGAATTCACTATTCCCTTACAAAAAGTATTCTTCATAACTCTCTCTATGGTGTCCTCATCTATTTCATCTATCTTTTTTATTATACCTTTGGGAGTATTCAATTTGTTGTTAAATAAAAGAGATTTGCCATTATTGAACATTCTGCTGCTTACACTCTCCATGCCCAGTATATAATTTCCCTTTAACTGTTCTTTCGATTTTTTCAATTTATCGGCCTTGACGCCATTTTTTGAAAATAATTTCAGCTCTTCTTTTATTCTGGATATTACATCGTAAACATATTTTGCATTCAAACCTGTATACACAATAACTGCACCGTTATTATTAAAAGAAGTAAGATATGAATACACAGAATAACAGAGACCTTTCTCCTCCCGTATTTTTTGAAATAATATGGAAGAAGCTCCACCGCCATATATATTGTTCAATAATAAAAGAGGATATATATCATCGCTGCCGCCTTTGACTCCCTGTATTCCCAAACTCACATGAAGTTGTTCTATGTCTTTTTTCTTTAAAAGATGATTACTTAAAAATTTGGGAAAAGAATAATCGGTTATAATTTTATTTTTCCCGTGCCAGTCTTTAAAATATTTTTCTACCAATTTTTCTACATTTTTTAAATCTACTCTTCCAGCTATGGATATTACAGAATTTTCAGGTATATAGTGTGAACCTATGTAATCTAGAAGCTGCTCTCTATTAAAGGATTTTATAGTATTTGCATTCCCCAATATAGGAAGGGATATGGAATCTTCTCCCCACATAGCTTTGCTGTGAAGATCTGAAAGTACATCTTCTGGTAAATCTTCACTCATATTTATTTCTTCAATTATAACGCCTTTTTCCTTTTCAATATCTTCAGAAAGAAATTTACTATTAAACAGCATATCCGCCAGAACATCTACAGCTAAATCCAAATGTGAATCCAGCACCTTTACATAAAAACATGTAGCTTCTTTCCCAGTAAAGGCATTTATCTGTCCTCCAACATCTTCTATGGATTCAGCTATTTCAAGTGCTGTCCTATCGGTTGTTCCTTTAAATAGCATATGTTCAATGAAATGAGAAATACCATTGTCATATTTTTCTTCATTTCTGGATCCATTTTTTATCCAAAGACCCACACTTACAGAATTCACATAGTCTATATTTTCTACCACAACCCTTAGTCCATTATCCAATTCAAATACATTATACATTTTTTTACTGCTGAAATATTGACATTATACAGCAGAAGATCTCACCCCTTTCGCATAAATGATTAATTTCAAAAAATCCTGTTAAAAAATAAAAAGGCACCTAAGCCCTTCTATTTTACTGTTTCTTTTGAATGTTCTTCTCCTTGAGATTCTTTTTTTCTGACTCTCTTATAGCATCTTTTCTAGAAAGATTTATTCTTCCCTGATTGTCTATATCAGTTACTTTTACCAATATTCTATCTCCTACAGAAACTACATCTTCCACTTTGTTTACCCTGGTAAAATCCAATTTTGAAATATGAACCAGTCCCTCTTTGCCTGGAAGAACTTCAACAAAAGCACCAAAATTAGTTGTTTTAGTGACCTTGCCAAGATATATCTCTCCCACCACTACGTCCTTAGTAAGATCATCAATCATTTTCAATGCTTTTTTTGCACTTTCAACATCGGCTGAGGTAACGAATATCTTTCCATCTTCCTTTATATCTATCTTAACTCCCGTTTCAGCTATTATTTTATTTATTACCTTTCCTCCAGAACCTATTACATCTCTGATTTTTTCAGGATCTATGGACATGGTAAATGCCTTCGGGGCATATTTTGAAAGTTCTGCCCTGGGTCCGGGAATACATTCATGAATTTTATTAAGTATAAATAATCTTGCTGTTCTTGCCCTGTAGAGAGTCTGTTTTATACAATTGCCAGACAAGCCGTGAATCTTTGTATCGAACTGAATAGCCGTAATGCCCTTTTCCGTTCCGGCGACCTTAAAGTCCATGTCCCCAAAGAAATCTTCCAGTCCCTGTATATCGGTCAATATTTCTTCCTGGGACATATCTTCGCTTGTCACAAGACCCATGGCTATTCCTGCAGCGGGTCTCTTTATCGGAACACCTGCGTCCAAAAGAGCCAAGGTACTCCCACATATGCTGGCCTGAGAAGTGGAACCGTTGGAACTCAATACTTCAGATACAAGTCTTATGGTATAGGGAAACTCATCTTCACTTGGTATAAGAGGCTTCAACGCTTTTTCAGCCAGGGCCCCGTGGCCAATTTCCCTTCTTCCCGGTCCCCTCAGAGGCCTTGTTTCTCCCGTACTGTAAGATGGAAAATTATATTGGTGTATATACCTTTTAGACTCTTCCGGTCCCACACCGTCCAATACTTGAACATCCTCCAGCGAACCCAGAGTGGCAACAGTCATAACCTGGGTAAGTCCTCTTGTAAAAAGTCCGGTCCCATGAGTTCTGGGAAGAATTCCAACTTCACAGCTTATAGGCCTTATCTCGTCAAATGCTCTTCCATCCACTCTCTTATGCTCCTTTAAAAGCATATCTCTAACTATTTCCCTCTTTATCCTATGGACTATATCTGAAATGTCAGCTTCACTGTCAGGGTCATCTTCTAGGAATTCCTCCTCCAGCTTGTCATCCACAGCTTTCAGTGCGTCATTTCTGCTGTCTCTGTTCTCTATATGCATGGCATCTTTTATCATTTCAAAGGCAAATTCTCTTACCCTGCCCTCCAGTTCCTCATCTGCTTTGTATAATTCAGGCTCTACTTTTTCCTTGCCATACTTCTTTACTATTTCCTCCTGAAATGCCACCAGCTTCTTACATTCTTTAAATCCACACACTATACCGTTGTACATTATGTCCTCCGGTATCTCATCTCCCCCAGCTTCCACCATCATAACTCTATCTTTAGTAGCACAAACTGTGAGATTTAAGCTGCTTTTTTCCCTTTGTTTAAGATCAGGGTTTATTATAAACTTGTCATCTACCAATCCTACAGAAACTGCTCCTACAGGAGTAGTAAAAGGAATATTTTCAGACATGCAAAGAGCCAGTGAGGCTCCATTTATAGCCAGTATGTCAGGTACATTATCCTGATCGACAGACAGTATAGTACACACTACCTGGACATCATTTCTATATCCCTTCGGGAAAAGCGGTCTGAGCGGCCTATCTATCGCCCTGGCATGAAGTATTGCTTTTTCCGTGGGTTTTCCCTCCCTTTTTATAAAACCTCCAGGGATCTTGCCAACAGAATACATCCTCTCTTCATATTCTATACTTAAAGGGAAAAAATCCACTCCTTCCCTCGGTTTATCCGAAGAATTCGCATTTATTAAAACCACTGTATCTCCATAACTTATGAGTAAGGCACAGTCAGAAAGCCTACCCACTTTGCCATAATCAATTTTTATAGTTCTTCCTGCTACAGTAGTTTGAGCTATTTCACTCATTAAAAATATACCTCCTTCCAATGAATTACAATTTTATTAAAATAATAGAGCGGTAAAAGCCCGCTCCCCAAGATTATTTCCTTAAATTCAATTCCTTAATAATAGCACGGTATCTTTCAATATCCTGCTTAGTCAAATAATTAAGAAGACCTCTCCTCTTACCAACCATCATCAAAAGACCCCTTCTGGAATGATGATCTTTTTTATGAACTTT
Source organism: uncultured Clostridium sp. (assembly GCA_903789665.1). GTDB lineage: Bacteria > Bacillota > Clostridia > Clostridiales > Clostridiaceae > Clostridium_B > Clostridium_B lapidicellarium. The sequence goes on along the minus strand of CAIFEX010000002.1, from coordinate 106,397 downwards.
CAAATGCTCATTTAAATGATTTATTCTTTCCGTAAGCAGAGCTATCTGTACTTCGGGAGATCCAGTATCCCCTTCGTGCCTTCCATATTTTTTTATTATTTTTTCTTTAACTGCCTTTTCCACTTTTTGTTACACCTCCAATTGTTAATCCCCTTTATTCCAAGAACAACGTTGGCAAGTCGAAATTCTTAGCATAAGGATCACGTCTGTAATTATAGCAAATAAACTCAATATTGTAAATTAATTTTTAAAATTAATTCTCATTTTTTTTATTTACGTACATTTTATCCATCTCCAGCTGCTGGGCCAATTCAGCCAAACTATTGAATTTTACCTCGTCTCTTATTCTTTCAATAAAATATATTTTTATATTTTTACCATATATATCTCCCTCAAAACCCAGCATATTGGTTTCAATGCTGAGTTTATTGTCATAAGTAGTAGGGTTATATCCTACATTGGTTATACCCTTGAATATTTTTCCATCAAATTCAACCATAGTATAGTATACTCCGCCTTTTGGTATTACGAATTTCTTATCATAATCCAGGTTCACCGTAGGAAATCCCAATTTTCTTCCAAGTTCCTTCCCATGCATTACCCTGCCCTGTATCATAAAGGGTCTTGTTAAAAGTTTACTTACCTTTCCCATATCTCCTTCGTCAGCTATAATGGTTCTTATAATTGAACTGCTAACCACATGTCCCTTATATTTTACAGAATCAATGACATTTAAATGGAACTCATATTTTTTGCTCAACTTCCTCAATAAATCCACGTCTCCCAAATTCTTATATCCAAATCTGTAGTTGAAACCAACTACAAAACCCTTTGCCCTGTAATTATTCAAAAGGTTGACTACAAAATCCTCAGGACCTATTTTCATGAATTCCCTATTGAAGTTTACCATGTTTATTATATCCAGTCCTGCATCTCTCAATACATCTATTTTAGATTGATTATCCATTAAAATCTTAGGCGCCAAATCAGGATTTATAGTCATGAGAGGATGATTTTTAAATGTAAACACCATGCTCTCTGCCCCACTGCTCCTAGCAAGCTCTATTGTTTTATTTATAAGGCGCATATGACCCAGATGGAGTCCATCAAAACTTCCCAACGCTATATATGTATTTTCCCTAAAATGTTCTTTAAAATTATCTTCCATAACTTTCATAATCGATTACTCCTAATAAATAGCTTAACCATTTTAAACTCAACGGTCCTATAAATGCCCAGACCTACAAATTCATTTTTATATATATATACTCTGTACAATCTATTTTTCGATATCTTATCTAAAAACATTCTGTCCGCTATTGGAATACCATTTAAGACATTTTTTATATACACATCCTCCAGGTTGACTGCGGGATACTGTGTAAGCGCAGTATCTACAGGAGCAATATATTGCAGTATATTTTCCCTATTTAAGTCTTTCAAATCAATTGAATCCGAAATATGAAAATTTCCAGTAGATGTCCTCTTTAAGCTCCACATGACAGCACCGCAATTTAACCTATCTCCAATATCATTGCAAAGACTTCTTATGTAAGTCCCCTTAGAACATCTTACTTCAAATATCACATAAGGTAAATCCATATTCAAAATTTTTATAGAATATATATTTATCTTTCTCTTTTTCCTCTCCACTTCTATTCCCTGTCTTGCCAAATCGTAGAGTCTTTTCCCGTTCACTTTTATGGCAGAATACATGGGAGGAATCTGTTCTATTTCTCCCTCAAAGCTCAAAATGACATCTTCTACGTCTTTTTCACTCAAATCAAAATCTAAAATTTCCAGTACAGTGCCTTCTCTATCGTAAGTATCCGTCCTTATTCCAAGTTTCATGCAAGTTAAATACACCTTTTCATCTTTCATTATATAGTCCACAAATTTAGTGGCCCCACCTAAACACAATGGCAGTACTCCTGAAGCAATTGGATCAAGAGTGCCTGCATGGCCTACTTTCCTGATTTTCGACAAATGCCTGACTTTCCTAACTACATCAAAGGATGTAATACCTTCAGGCTTATTTATATTAAAAACACCATCCATCATGCAAACTCTTTTTCAACTTCCTTCAATATCATATCTCCTGCTTCATCCATGGACTTTCCCTCAATTTTAAGGCCGCTTGCCCTTAAATGACCTCCACCGTTAAATATTTCCGCTATCTTTCTCACGTCCACTTTCGATTTTGATCTAAGGCTTGCCTTTATTCCATCCTCTACCTGTTTCAGCAGGATTCCCACTTCCACCGTATCTATCTTCATGCCGATATTTACAATATCAGAAGTATCAATTTCAGAACCCATACCAACTTCTGAAAGCATATCCTGGGTAATCCTCATAATGCAGATCTTATCTCCTATAAGTTCCATACCGTCAATTGCTCTACCATAAAGCTTTATTCTCTGGAACTTTTTATTTTCAAAAATAATCCTGTGAATTTCACTGAAATCTATACCTGTATTTATCAAATCACCTGCTATGGCATGAGTTACCGCAGTAGTAGAGCTGTATTTAAAAGAACCACTGTCCGTAATTATAGATGTATAAAGACATTCCGCTATATTTTTATCTATCTCCACATCCATCAGTTTAAGAACCTGATATACTATTTCCGCTACAGCAGCTGCATTCGTATCCACATAATTAAAATTTCCATAGAGCTCGTTTGTTGCATGGTGATCTATATTTATTATTTTACACGATTTGTTTTCAAAATCCAATTCTGCATTTATTCTTTTTACATCCCCACAATCAAGCACTATTACACATTGGACATCCGGTCCCGCTTTGAAATTTTGTCCATTTATTTCCTCGCTGCATGGCAGGAATTCAAAATCCTCCAATACCTTTTCCCTTGAAAGGATTTCAACTTTCTTACCCATTTTCCTTAATCCTTGAAATAATGCCAATGAACTTCCCAGAGCATCCCCATCGGGGGAGGAATGAAAAGTAATTGCAATATTGTCAGAATTCTTTATCTTATTGACTATATCATTCATTATCATGCTTTTCATTCTCCTTTATCTTGTGAAGAATGCTGTCTATGTGCATTCCATATTCTATGGTATCGTCAAGTTTCATAATTATCTCCGGAGTATTCCTCAACTTTATCCTATGCCCGACTTCTCTCCTTATAAATCCCTCTGAATTTTTGAGAGCTTCAAAAGTCTCTTCTTTTGATTTGTTTTTTCCATATATACTCACATAGACTTTAGCGTATTTTTGATCTCTTGTAACATCGACTCTTGTGACGCTCACCATGGCAGTTACCCTCGGATCTTTCACATCATTTCGGATTATGTCACTTATCTCCCTTTTCATCTCTTCATTAATTCTCCCAATTCTATAGTTAGCCACAAAATATCACCTCTTAAATCTATAACTGTTTTTTCCTGACTTCTTTCATAGTATAATCTTCTACTATATCTCCCTCTTTTATGTCATTGAATTTGTCAATGGAAAGTCCACACTCATATCCTTCTGCAACTTCCTTTACATCGTCCTTAAATCTCTTTAGGGAAGCAAGCTCCGATTCAAATACAACTACTCCATCTCTTATCACCCTTGCTTTAGCATTTCTCACCATTTTACCCTGAATCACGTAACAGCCGGCAATGGTTCCTATACTGGATATTTTATAGGTTTGCCTTATCTCCGCTTTGCCAAGTACCACTTCTTTATAATCGGGCTCCAGCATTCCAAGCATAGCAGCCTTTACATCCTCTATGGCATTGTATATGACCCTATAGGTCTTTATATCGACAAATTCTTTTTCAGCAGCATTCTGGGCATTTATATCGGGCCTTACATTGAATCCTATTATTATCGCATTTGAAGCCAGAGCCAAAGTCACATCCGTTTCAGTTATGGCCCCAACAGCGCCATGTATAACCCTTACTTTCACCTCTTCATTGGAAAGATTTTGAAGAGATTGTTTCAGTGCCTCTACTGAACCCTGCACATCTGCCTTTACTATTATATTCAACTCTTTTACTTTTCCCTCTTTTATCTGATTATATAAGTTCTCCAATGAAACTTTATGGGCAGATTGGAGATGTTCTTCTCTTACTTTTTGTTTCCTTTTATTGGCTATTTCCCTTGCGGTCTTTTCATTCTTAACCTGGTGAAATCTATCTCCTGCTTCAGGCACTTCAGAAAGTCCAAGTATTTCCACCGGGATTGAAGGTCCTGCTGATTTAATTTTCTTTCCCTTATCGTCAAACATAGCTCTGACTCTTCCATAGGTATCTCCCACTATTATGGAATCTCCCACATGAAGTGTCCCATTTTGAACCAGTAGGGTGGCTACGGCACCTCTTCCCTTATCCAATCTTGCTTCTATAACAGTTCCCCTGGCATTCCTATGCGGATTTGCCTTCAATTCCTGCATTTCAGCTGTTAAAAGCACCATTTCAAGCAGTGTGTTGATTCCTTCCTTGGTACGTGCAGATACCGGTATACATATGACTTTTCCTCCCCAGTCTTCAGGTACCAAATCATAATCTATGAGTTCCTGCTTTACCTTATCTACATTAGCTCCCGGCCTATCTATCTTATTTATAGCTACAACTATAGGTACATCTGCAGCCTTACAGTGACTTATAGCCTCTGCAGTCTGGGGCATTATTCCATCATCTGCCGCTACTACTAAAATAACTATATCGGTAATCTGAGCTCCTCTGGCCCTCATCGCAGTAAAAGCTTCATGTCCCGGCGTGTCGAGAAAAGTTATTTTTTGACCATTTATAGTAACAGTGTAGGCACCTATATGCTGGGTTATCCCTCCTGCTTCAGTAGCAATTACATTCGACTTTCTTATAGCATCCAAAAGAGAAGTCTTGCCGTGGTCTACATGACCCATAACAGTTATAATAGGAGGCCTTTTTTCCAAATTGATATCGTCATCTTCCTCTTCTTCCTGCTGTTCTACAGCTTCCCTATCTATATTCTTTTCCTTCTTCAGCACGGTTATATCAAATTTTTCACCTAATTTCTGGGCTGTATTAAAATCTATCTCGTCATTTATAGCTGCCATTACTCCCATAAATATAAGCTGCTTGATAACTTCCGTAGATGGCTTACCTATCTTATCTGAAAATTCCTTTACGGTTATGGTATCCTCTATTTTAACGGTCTTCTCCGAATCTTTGTCCTTCAAATTTTTTTCTCTCTTTCTATTACCTTTCTTATTGGATTCTCCGGTACTCTCATCTTTGCTTCTGTACTTATGAGATTTTTTATCATTTTCTCCCCCTTTTTCCTCACTTTCCTCCATAAATTCCTTAATTAAATCCGCATCTTCCTCTTCTATGGCACTCATGTGATTTTTTACTTTTACTCCAAATTCCTCCTGCAGTAATTCAATTAATTTCTTACTGGGTATATTCAATTCTTTAGCCAATTCATAAATTCTTATTTTTGACAAATCCTTCACCTCCGAAACTAAAGTTTCTCATTTTCTCCATAATCTCAGTAAAACTTTCTCTACTTATTATATCTCTCAATAATTTCTTCTGCACATTTTACTCTTTTTCTATCTGTTCCCTAAGCCTGTTATACAAGTCCTCATCTATCTGTACTTCAAGATTTTTCTGAAGTCTGTTGCTCTTGAAAGCTTTTTCAAGGCATTGGATATTTCTACATATATAGGCTCCTCTGCCATTTTTCTTTCCCGTAGGATCCACAAAGACCTCGCCTTCCTTGTTTCTAACTATTCTTATCAACTCTTTTTTAGGTTTTACTTCCATGCAACCTGTACACATTCTCTTGGGTATTTTCTTTTTTTTCATATGACATACACCTCTATTTCTCATCTTCCTTATTCTTTGATTCTATCTGGGATTTACTCTTTATATCTATTTTCCACCCAGTAAGTTTGGCTGCCAATCTCACATTCTGACCTTCCTTGCCTATGGCCAAAGACAGCTGATTGTCGTCTACAACCACCTGTGCGAACTTCATGTTTTCATCCAAATTCACATCCAGAACCTTAGCCGGACTAAGTGCATTAGCTATATACTCCTCTGGAAGCTTACTCCATTTTATTATATCTATTTTTTCATTTTTTAGTTCATTCACTATATTTTGGACCCTTATTCCCTTTGGTCCCACACAAGCTCCCATCGGATCCACATTTTCGTCATTTGAGTGTACGGCAATCTTCGTCCTGGATCCCGCCTCTCTTGCGATGGATTTTATATCCACGGTTCCATCAAATATCTCAGGTACCTCAAGTTCAAACAATCTTTTTATAAGCCCCGGATGTGTCCTTGATATAACGATCTGGGCTCCTTTTGTAGTGTTTTTAACCTCTACAATATACAGCTTAATTTTGTCGTTAAAATTATACTTCTCACCAGGTATTTGTTCATTGGGGCCAAGAACCGCTTCTGTTTTTCCCAAATCAATGAGTACATTGTTTTTATCTTTTCTTATAACAGTTCCCGTTACCATATCCTGTTCCTTCTCCGAGAACTCATTATATATGATTCTTCTCTCTTCCTCTTTTATTCTCTGGATAACGACCTGTTTTGCCGCCTGTGCAGCCACCCTTCCAAATTTTTTCGGAGTAACTTCTATGTTAACCGTATCACCTATATTATAATGTGGATCTATTTTTTTTGCATCCTCCAAACTTATTTCACCGACTTCATCGTTTACTTCTTCAACTACGTTTTTTTGCGAGTATACATGAATCTCTCCATTTTCCCTATCCATAGTAACCTTAACATTTTGGCTGTTTACTCCATGTCCCATGTAATTTTTTTTATAAGCAGCGACAAGTGCATCTTCTATGGTAGCAAACATCAAATCTGCGCTTATCCCTTTTTCCTTAACTATTTCTCTTAAGGCTTCTATAAATTCTTTATTCATTTTAAAATATACCTCCCCTTAGAAATCACCTTTCAGATTTACAGTTGAGATCTTCTCCCTGGGAATACTAGTATTCCCATCTATACAATCAATTTTTAGCTGGTTTTTATCAAATCCTAGAAGTTTTCCCTCATATTTTTTCTTGCCCATTAAAATCCCCCGTATGTTTACTACCACATCACGTCCAATATATCTTTTTAAGTGCTCGTCAGTATAAAGTTTCCTTTCAACACCCGGTGATGAAACCTCCAAATAGTAGGAAACCTTTATGGGATCTTCTCTGTCCAGTATATCACTGACCGTCCTGCTCACCTTCTCACAATCCTGTAATGATATGTTTCCCTGTTCCTTATCTATATATATTCTCAAATAATTATTTTTTCCCTCTTTTTTAAATTCCAGATAATATAGTTCATAACCCAGATTATTGATTGCGGGCCCTACAAATTTTGTAATTTTCCCTACTAAGGCATTTCTGCTCACTTAAAATCCTCCTTTTATTTACACATCTCTATGAAAGATATCTATTTAAAAATATTATTAACTGTTATAATTTAAAAACGCAACTTTCGCTGCGTTTTTTACAAATAGAAAGAGCGGGTTTAAACCCACTCTTAACTGTCATGATAACTTCTGTAGATTTACCATTTTCATTTTAACATACTGTACTTTTTATTTCAAGAAAATTTGCTTATATGCTTATAAATTATAAGTCAAACGGCTCAATTTACACAAACAAGCACAATTGATTTGTTTCAGGCAGTCCCTTTAATGTTCCATATTTATCCAGAGTTTCTATTACGGTTTTGGAAACTTTAGCTCTAATTCTCAAATCCTCCTTTGAAATAAATTCACCTTTTTTCCTGGCCGCCACTATATTTTGAGCAGCATTTTCCCCTACTCCGGGAAGGGAATTTATCGGAATTCTTATACCTTCATCCTCCATTAAAAATCTCGTTGCACTTGATTTATACAAATCCACCTTTAAAAATTTTATTCCTCTTTTATACATCTCATAACATAATTCCAATATGGTAATCAGACCTTTGTCTTTTTGAGTAGCATTATTCCCCAGGGCATACAATTCATCTACCTTTTTCTTTATGGCATCTTCTCCTTGAACAACTATATCCGCATCAAATTCATCAGCACGCACAGTGAAATATGTAGCATAATATGCCTTAGGATAATATACTTTGAAATATGCTATTCTAACCGCCATCATAACATAGGCTACGGCATGACCTTTGGGAAACATGTATTTTATCTTCTTACAGGAATCAATATACCAATTTGGAACACCATGAGCTTTCATTTCCTTCTCATATTCCTCTTTAAGGCCCTTTCCTTTCCTGACTTTTTCCATTATGGTGAAAGATGTTTTGGCAGGAAGACCCTTATGAATCAAATACATCATTATGTCATCTCTGCAGGCTATGCATCCTTTAAGATCTGTATAACCTTCTTTTATATAGTACTGGGCATTGTTTATCCACACATCAGTGCCGTGAGACAACCCGGATATCCTTACCAGGTCCGAAAAAGTTTTAGGATGAGTATCCACCAGCATCTGCCTTACAAATTTGGTTCCAAACTCAGGCAGTCCGTATGTCCCTACAGGGCATCCCAATTCCTCCTTTGTAACTCCGAGTGCATCCGGAGATGTAAACAAGCTCATGACTTTCGGGTCCCCGAGGGGAATACTCTTCGGGTTAACACCTGTTAAATCCTGAAGCATTCTTAACACCGTAGGATCATCATGTCCCAATATATCCAATTTCAGAAGTCTCCCGCTTATTGAATGATAATCAAAATGAGTCGTTATCACATCTGTATCATTGTCATCTGCCGGATGCTGGATAGGTGTGAAATTATATATTTCATTGTCGCTTGGGACTACCATAACTCCTCCAGGATGCTGGCCTGTAGTTCTCTTTATTCCCGTGCATCCCCGCGTGAGCCTTTCTATTTCAGCCTGCGGAACCACTATATCCTTTTCTGATAAATATTTTTTTACATATCCATAAGCAGTTTTTTCAGCTATAGTACCTATGGTACCTGCCCTAAACACGTGGCCCTTTCCAAACAGCACTTCCGTATACTTATGAACTACAGGTTGATATTTTCCTGAAAAATTCAGATCTATATCCGGCTCTTTATCTCCTGAAAATCCCAAAAATGTCTCAAAAGGTATGTCATAACCGTCTTTTCTGAGCTTTTCACCACATTTGGGGCAATTTTTATCCGGCAGATCAGCACCTGCACCTACAGAACCATCCATAAAAAACTCACTATATTTACACTTTGGACAGACATAGTGGGGCGGCAGTCCGTTTACTTCCGTTATATTCGACATAGTTGCAACCAAAGAAGAACCCACCGAGCCCCTTGATCCAACCAAATAGCCATCTTTATAGGATTTTGCCACCAACTTTTCCGCAATCAAATAGAGAACTGCATACCCATTATCTATTATGGAACTCAATTCTCTTTTAAGCCTTTTTTCCACAATTTCAGGAAGTTTTTCTCCATAAACAGAATGTACTTTCTTAAGTGTCATGTCCCTTATCTGCTGTTCCGCTCCCTCAATTTTAGGAGGAAATGTCTCGTCCGGTATGGGCTTTACTTCTCCTATCATATCTGCAATTTTGTTGGTATTTTCAACAACCACTTCTTCCGCCTTTTCCCTGCCCAAATATTCAAATTCAGAAAGCATCTCATCTGTTGTTCTAAAATAAAGAGGAGGCTGATTGTCAGCATCAGAATATCCCTGACCTGACATTATTATGCGCCTGAACACTTCATCCTTGGGATCCATGAAATGCACATCACAGGTAGCCACTACAGGTTTGTTATTCTTTTTTCCCAATTCACATATCTTTCTGTTTATATTTTTCAATTCCTCTTCATCTTTAACAAGCCCTTCTCTTATGAGAAACTGGTTATTTCCTATAGGTTGTATTTCCAAATAATCATAAAAGTCCAGGATATCTTTCAATTCTTCATCGCTTTTGCCGCTGAGTATTTCCCTGTACACCTGTCCTGCCTCACAGGCACTTCCTATTATGAGCCCATCTCTATACTTCATTATCAGACTTTTGGGCATTCTGGGCTTTTTGTAAAAATAATTCAAATGAGATTCCGATACAAGTTTATATAAATTTTTAAGTCCCTTTTGATTTTTAACCAATATTATAAGATGATACATATTTTGTTTTTTTACATCTATGTTGCTCAAAAATTCTCTGTTCAAGTCTCCTAAATTGAATATTCCCCTTTCTCTTAAAAGTTTAAAACATTTTAAAAGTATGTCACAGGTGGCCCCTGCATCATCAACTGCTCTATGGTGGTTCTCAAGGGATACCCCCAGATGCTTCGCCACTATATTCAGCTTGAATTTTTTAAGTTCCGGAAACAAAAATTTACAGAGAGGGATGGTATCCATGACAGGATTCCCAAATTTTAAATTCAGATCGCCGCAGTTCTTTTTTATAAATCCCACATCAAAACTGGCATTATGGGCTACCACCACAGAATCTCCTATAAATTCCATGAATTTAGGCAGTATTTTACTTATACCAGGGGATTTATACACCATTTCATCAGTAATTCCCGTGAGTTCTACGATACGCTGGGGTATAGCTTTTCCGGGATTTACAAATTCGCTGAATCTGTCTACCACTTTTCCCTTTTTTACCTTCACAGCCCCTATTTCTATTATGCTGTCATTTATGCTGGAAAATCCTGTGGTTTCAATATCAAAAACCACATAAGCATCCTCCAGAGTTCTTTCATCTCCATTTATAGCAATAGGTATCCCATCATCCACCAGATAGGATTCTATACCATATATAACTTTGATGTTGTTTTTTTGGGCAGCTTCCATAGCCTCCGGATAAGCCTGAACAACTCCATGATCCGTTATGGCAATAGCCCTATGGTTCCATCTGGCTGCCCTCTCAACAAGACTAGATGCAGAATTAACTGCATCCATGGCACTCATCTGGGTATGTACATGAAGCTCAACTCTCTTTTTAGGTGCATTATCCAGTTTTTCAACTTTCTTGACTTTGACTATGTCCCTGGCAATTACAGTCAGCTCTCTGGCATAAATGTCGTTTATAACTTCCCCTCTGACCATGCAAAACAGACCTTCTTTTACCTCATCTATTATTCTGTCCGTATCTTTAGGCTTTGGAAAAAGTTTTACAATAATAGAACTGGTATAGTCCGTTATATAGAAAGCAATTATTTTCCTTCCAGTTTTGGTTTCTATAATCTCCCTTTTGAATATCTCGCCCTTTATAATAATTGATCTGGAAATTTCTGTTATACTGCGTATGTCGGTAATATCACCTCTTATGCTCCTACCAAATATAACATTACCGCCGCTGGACACAGTTTCTCTATGTGAGTTTCCACCGTATTTCTTATTTTGTCTGTACCTCTGTATATTATCGGAATTTTCATTTTTCACATTTTTACAATTTAAAATATCCGCTATATACTTTTTTTCTTTTTTTTCACTTTCCTCCAAATAATTCTCTACGTTTAATTTCTCATCATAATTTAATGTTATGGAACAATTCACACCAAATATATCGCTTATACCTTTCCCCATAAGCTTTTCTATACCTTTATTTTTCAAAAATCCACATATGAACTCATTTCCGCTAAAAATTTCAATTGCATCATTTTCTACTTTTCTAGGGGACTTTAGTAAAAATTCCTTACAAACAGGTATATAAGAACTTATGACATCCACCAATTGAATCCAATAATTCTCACTTATCTCTTTCAAGGATACATTTGATATATCCCTATAACATATGAGATCAACATTAAAAGAACTTCCGAGTTTTTTATTTATTATATTTTTTATCCTATTTTGTATTTCCTGATTTAAGTTTTCTCTGGATTTTACTACTACCTTCAACTTATTGCTTTTTTTCAAGTACTGTATTTTCAAAAGTTCTATATTCTCTTCCAAACTATTACCATTACAGTTAAAGTCCCTCTGTAAAGTTTTGACAACATCAAGGCTCATTCCCAAAATACCCCCTTTATACAATTAGCAATGTACAATTGACAATGTACAGTTAGCAATGTACAGTTGACAAGGCAGATAATCAAATTTTATCTATTTCCTCCATAAGTGCCTCTACCAAATCCTCTTCTCTAACTTTCCTGATTATCTTTCCCTTTTTGAATATAAGCCCCTCTCCTTTGCCTCCTGCTATACCTATGTCAGCTTCTCTGGCTTCTCCAGGACCGTTTACTGCACATCCCATAACAGCTATTTTTATATTCTTATGGACATTTGAAAGCCTAGTCTCCACCTCTTTGGCTATACCAATCAAATCAATTTCCGTTCTGCCGCAGGTTGGGCAAGATATAAATTCAATTCCCTCTTTCAGAAGGCCACAGGATTTTAATATTTCTTTTCCAGCCTTTACTTCTTCTATCGGATCTCCGGTAAGAGATACTCTTATGGTGTCTCCTATGCCTTCCATTAAGAGAGTTCCTATTCCAACAGCTGATTTTATAGTTCCTCTCCAAACAGTGCCTGCTTCAGTTACCCCCAAATGCAGGGGATAATCTACAATTCCGGATATTTCCCTATAGCTTTCCACCATCTGAGTAACATCAGAGGATTTTATGGATATGACTATATTGTAAAATCCTACATTTTCCAATATCCGTACATGTTCCAATGCACTTTCCACCAGAGCTTTGGCACATACACCTCCGTATTTATTCAGAATATCCTTTTTTAAGGAACCGGAATTCACTCCTATTCTAATGGGAATTTTCATTTTTTCAGCTTCCGCAGCCACTTCTCTCACCTTATATGCATCACCAATGTTTCCGGGATTTATTCTAAGAGCTGAAACACCATTGTCCATGGAACCAAGAGCTAATTTGTAGTCGAAATGTATATCTGCCACAAGTGGTACATCCACCTTTTTAATGATTTTTTTAAGTGCACTGCAGGCTTCTTTATCCGGAACAGCACATCTCACTATATCACAGCCATTTCTCTTCAGTTCATCTATCTGGGCCACTGTAGTTTCCACATCTCTCGTGTCCGTATTAGTCATAGACTGCACTGCTACAGGAAAATTTCCTCCTATAAATATATCTCCTATTTTCACCTTTCTAGTTTTTAGCCTATTCACTTGTTTCACCCCCGGATGATAATTTGATTTTCTAAAATTGTACAGGATAAAGTATATCTTTTATGGTTACAACTACCATAAGAGCCATAAGTATGGCAAAGCCCACATAATTTATCATTCCAACTTTATTATCGTCTACTCTTCTTCCGGTTATTATTTCAAACAAAAACAAAATTATATATCCTCCGTCCAATGCCGGAAAAGGTATTACATTAAATATGGCAAGTTGTATACTTATATAGGCAGAAAAAGCAAGCAAACTCATTATACCGGCTTTGGCCGCTGCACCAGAAATCTTTATTATGGTTACAGGACCTCCCACATCATTCATAGAAGCTTTGCCCCTAAACAAAATCTTGAAAAAAGTAAATGTCTGCTTTATCAGTGACTTGGTTTCTATGAATCCATAGGATATGGACTGACCGATATTAGGACTGGTTACCATGGTACCTTCTATTCCAACCATATATCTGTTTTCCTTTTTGTCTTTTATAGGGGTTAATCTAGCACGGCTCAAGGTTCCTTGCCTTTCATAAGTTATATTAATGGGATTTCCCTCTGCAGTATATACTTCAGTTACAAAATCCTGCCAAGTTGAAATTTTAGAATTATTTACCCTGACTATCCTATCTCCTGCTTTAATGCCTGCCACAGCTGCCGGTTCATTTGAAATTGTACTTTTTACCACCGGTGATACATATCCCCTGGCAGAAGCTATGATTGAAAACAAAATAATTCCCAGTATAAAGTTCATTATAGGTCCCGCTATTACAACGCTGAGTTTTCTTCCGGGACTCTTGTTGTTGAACGCTCTTGGATCTTCACTTTTGCCCTCATCCCCAAGCATCCTTACATAACCACCAATAGGAAGCAGCTTTATTAAATATTCAGTTTCCCCTCCTTTTATTCCAAAAAGTTTGGGACCCATACCTACAGAAAACTCTTCTACCTTTACCCCATTTAGTTTTGCCATTATAAAATGTCCGAATTCATGAACTATAATCAATAGTCCAAAGGCAATTATAGCTGCTATTATATACAAAATTATTCCTCCCAATCACATTTCTTATTTACCGAATTTAGTTTTTACATATTCTTTGACTTTTATTTCTATATAAAGTAAATCCTTTAATTCAAAATCATCTTTAGAAGAAAATTTATTCATACATTCCTCCACTATACAACTTATATCCAAAAATTTAATTTTGTTTAAAAGGAAAAGCTTCACAGCTTCTTCATCTGCACAATTTAAGATAGCAGGCATGGTTCCTCCGATCTTTCCTGCCTCATAGGCCAACTTCAATGACCTGAAGGTATCTATATCGGGTTTCTCGAAAGTCAACTTTTTCAAATTATAAAAGTCCAATTTGTCCACTGCGGCATTTCCCCTTTTAGGATAATTCAGGGCATATTGAATCGGGAGCCTCATATCCGTGCTTGCAAGTTGTGCTATGACACTTCCATCTCTGTACTCCACCATGGAATGGACTATACTTTCAGGGTGAATTACCACTTTTATTTTCTCATAAGGGAAATCAAAAAGCCAGTGTGCTTCTATAACTTCTAGACCCTTGTTCATAAGAGTAGCAGAGTCTACAGTTGTTTTTTTCCCCATGCACCAGTTTGGATGCCTAAGTGCCTGTTGTACAGTGACATTTAAAAGTTCTTCTCTCCCTCTTCCTCTAAAAGGTCCGCCGGAAGCAGTTATGATAAGTTTTCCTACATCACTGTGCTTATTTCCCTGAAGGCACTGAAAAATAGCACTGTGTTCTGAATCCACAGGTATCAGATTCACATTGTTCTTTTTTGCAAGTTCTGTAACAAGCTTTCCCCCTACCACAAGAGTTTCCTTGTTGGCCAATGCTATATCCTTTCCCGACTCAATGCCCTTTATAGTTGGAATAAGTCCCGACATCCCAACTATGGAGGTAACCACCATGTCAACTTGAGGCAAACTTGCTATAGTGTTCAATCCTTCCTTGCCAAATAATATTTTTAAACTGACATTTTCGTTTTTAAAGTATTCTCTAAATTTTAAATAAGCTTCCCTTTCAGTCAGTACTGCATAGGAAGGCCTAAATTCCTTTACTATTTTCAGAAGTCTTTCAAAATTACTATTTGCAGATACTCCAATAAGCTGAAAGTTTTCTCTATCTTTTCTCAATACATCCAGGGTTTGAGTTCCTATAGAGCCCGTAGCCCCAAGTATTGAAATTTTTTTCATAAATAACAACTCCTTATTTTAAATCATACCAAAAATTGAATTGGATTTTAACATGATCAACTATACCATATTTACCCTATAAAATAAATAATAGAGAAGCATATAAAATATACTTCTCTTACTAAATAGACACTATAAACATTAAATAATATAATATTACTACCCCTGAAAAAAGTATGCTGTCAAATCTATCCAGTATACCGCCGTGTCCAGGTATTAAATTGCTGTAATCTTTTACTTTTGCAGATCTTTTTATTGTAGAAGCAGCCAGATCACCGAATTGGCATAAAACTCCGGACAGCACCCCCATTATAGTATAATGATGCAGTGCAATGGGTACGCCTTTTCTTATGGCAAACAATCCAAACAGTGTACAGATAATTATACTTCCCAATATTCCCCCGATGGATCCCTCTACGGTTTTTTTGGGGCTCACTTTTGGGCAAAGTTTCCTCCTTCCCAAAAATCTACCTGTATAATAGGCTGCCGTATCACACACCCAGGCAGATATGAATATAATCCACACAAGATAATTTCCATAGGACATATTATTTACCAAAACCACAGAACTAAAAAATACGGCCACATATAAAAAGCCAAATAAAGTACACGCTATGTCTATGAAATCATAATCCGGATTCAAAACAGGAATGCACAATAACAGGAATATTGAAATCAGTACAATAAAAAATATAAATTTATAGTTTATTCCCCTATTCACTGCCATGATATAATATGCTATACACATCAAATATCCTATTATATTTACAGTATTTATACCTTTTTTTCTTACAACTTTGTAAAATTCATACATTCCCATAATTGAAAGAATCATAATACCATATTTCAAATAAATTCCGCCTAAAAACAAAATCAGAATAAAGGGTATGAGTGTAGCTGCCCCTAAATACCTGTTACTCACTTATCCACCTCCACAATATGTAATTTTCAATTTACAATTTACAATTAAGTACTATTTTATTCCTCCAAACCTTCTATCTCTGTTTTGATAATCATAAATAGCCCTATAGAGATGTTTTTTCCTAAAATCCGGCCATTTTATATTTGAATACCAAAATTCGGAATAAGCACACTGCCATAAGAGAAAATTGCTCAGGCGCTGTTCTCCGCTTGGTCTTATTATAAGATCGGGATCAGGCATATCTTTAGTATACATATAATTCGATATCATATTCTCATTTATATCCTTTTCACTTATTTTACCCAATTTTATATCTTTATACATAAGCTTAAAAGCTCTGGTTATCTCAGCCCTACCCCCATAGTTCAATGCCAGATTCAGTGTCAATCCAGTGTTATTTTTAGTATCTTTATGGGACGCAATAAGCTCTCTCTGACATATAGTCGGTAATTTAGATATATCTCCAATATAATTTATTATCACATTATTATCATTCAATTCTTTAAATTCTTTCTTCAGATATTCTGCGAGGAGGCTCATAAGTGCACTTACCTCATCCACAGGCCTTTTCCAATTTTCAGTTGAAAATACATAAAGTGTAAGATATTTCACCTTCAAGGTACTGCATTCTTTTACAATCTCTCTTACAGCCTCTACTCCTGCCTTGTGCCCCGCCACTCTGGGTAGATTTCTCTCCTTGGCCCATCTCCCATTTCCGTCCATTATAATAGCTATATGTTTGGGAATATTATTCAAATCAATAGATATATCTTCATTTTCACGTTCTCTCTGACTATTATTAAAAAATTTTAACATAGATATGTCTCCATTCATTAAAATCACTTGATAAAAAACCTGATATATGGCAGGCCTTTAAAATTTTATTATAATGACATAACTTCCCTTTCCTTTTTTTCAACTATATCATCTATATCTTTTATAAATCTGTCAGTTTTCTTTTGTATCTCAGCTTCAGCTTTTTTTATTTCATCTTCCGAAATATCATTTTCTTTCTTAAGTTCCTTAAATTTGTCATTGCCGTCTCTTCTCACTGACCTTATAGCCACTTTGGAATTTTCCCCTGATCTCTTTATTTTTTTAACCAGTTCCCTTCTGGTTTCTTCCGTCAACTCAGGTATAACAAGTCTTATAACCTCTCCATCATTGGATGGATTTATACCTAAATCGGATTTTAATATTGCCTTTTCGATAGCTTTTAATGCATTTTTATCCCATGGTTGTATCACAAGCATCCTGGCTTCCGGAACAGATATATTTCCCATCTGATTTATGGGAGTCATTTTCCCGTAATATTCTGCCTCTATCCTGTCCAATATAGCAGGGTTAGCTCTTCCAGCTTTCATTGAAGCTAGTTCTCTTTTCAAAGATTCTATAGTTTTCCCCATTTTTCTGTCTGCATCCTTCAAAGTATCTTTAATCATACAAAATACCTCCTCATTTTATTTTTTACAAACAATAGTGCCAATTTTTTCTCCAGCCACGATTTTTCTTATGTTTTCCGGATTATCCAGACCAAATACTAAAATAGGTATATTGTTGTCCATACAAAGGGATGTAGCTGTAGAATCCATTACCTGAAGTCCCTTTTCAAGCACTTCAATATAAGTCAATTTGTCAAATTTTTTTGCATCACTGTACTTATGTGGATCTTTGTCATACACACCATCCACTTTTTTAGCAAGAAGTATAACATCTGCTTCTATTTCCGCCGCCCTGAGTGATGCCGTAGTATCTGTCGAAAAATAAGGATTCCCAGTACCTGCTGCAAATATGACAACTCTGTTTTTTTCCAAGTGCCTCATTGCGCGTCTCCTTATAAACGGCTCAGCCACTTCTCTCATCTCTATAGCTGTCTGCACTCTGGTTGTCACTCCTAAATTTTCAAGTGAATCCTGAAGTGCCAGTGCATTTATACATGTAGCAAGCATTCCCATATAATCGGCTGTTGTCCTGTCCATTCCTATTCCACTTCTGCCTCTCCATATATTTCCACCGCCAACTACAATTCCCACTGACACTCCCATAGCCACGATTTCCTTTATTTCAATGGATATATTTTTCATTACATTAAAATCTATTCCATAACCCTTTTTCCCTGCAAGAGCTTCCCCTGAAAGTTTAAGCATTATTCTCCTGTATTTAGCTGAACTCATATATATTATACCTCCAAATTATCATAAGTGAAACTTAAAACTCAAAATTTACAAATTTTCACATTCTAAAAAAAGAGAACACCCAGTGTTCTCTTTTCAGCAACTATTTACCTTCCATCTGTTTACGAACTTCCTCGGCAAAATCTTCCTTCTTTTTCTCTATTCCTTCACCTTTTTCAAATCTGACAAAATCAGAAACTTTTATTGGTGCTCCAATTTCCCTGGATTTGCTCTTAACATACTTATCAATAGTAAAATCGGAATCTTTGACCCAAATCTGTTCAATCAAACAGTTCTCTTTATAATATTTTTTAATTTTTCCATTGATGATCCTATCCACAATTTTTTCAGGTTTTCCCTCATTCAATGCCTGAGCTCTATATATGTCTTTTTCCTTATTTAAAGTAGCATCATCCACAGAATCTCTATTCAAAAACAATGGATTTGTAGCAGCTGCCTGCATAGCCACATCTTTCGCAACTTCCTCTAAAATTTCGTTCTGTTTGTCACATTCCAGTTTTACCAGAACTCCTATTCTACCGCCGCCGTGGATGTAGCTTCCAATCAGTCCATCCGAAACAGAAAACTTTCTAAATCTTCTAACAGCCATATTCTCCCCTAATTTTGAGATTAAGGCTATTAATGTCTCTTTAACAGTTTTACTGTCATCCGCCCTATACTTCTCTTCAAGTAGTTCTTCCACAGTAGAAGAATTAGACTCAATTATCTGCTTTGATAAATTGTCTACAAAGTTTACAAAATCTGAATTCACTGCTACAAAATCAGTTTCACAATTTACTTCCACTATCGATGCAGTCTTTCCATCTTCTGAAACATAGGTTTTAACCAATCCTTCAGCCGCTATCCTGCCGGATTTTTTGGCTGCAGCAGATAACCCTTTTTCCCTCAATATTTCAACGGCTTTTTCAGCATCACCATTGGCTTCCTGCAAAGCTTTTTTGCAGTTCATCATTCCTGCTCCAGTTCTTTCTCTCAGTTCTTTCACCATTTGTGCAGTTATCATAAATATATTCCGCTATTTTCAAAAAAACTACAAACCATGGAATTACACATCAAGCCCACTAAGCTCACCTTATTCCAAATAGCGGTTTTTTCAACTCCTCTCATATCTGTATTTGATCCTAAAATCTATTCTTCTTCTGCTAACTGTTCTCCCTGTCTTCCTTCCATTACAGCATCCGCTACTTTAGAAGTAATCAATTTAACAGCCCTTATAGCATCATCATTACCTGGTACGACATAATCTATCTCATCAGGATCACAATTTGTATCAACTATAGCTATCACAGGGATTCCCAAGATCTTAGCCTCTGATATAGCATTTTTTTCTTTTCTCGGATCTACAACAAATAATGCTCCCAAATTTTTAGCATCCATATTCTTGATTCCGCCCAAATTTTTCTCTAGTTTTTCCTTGGTATTTTTTAGCTTTATAACTTCTTTTTTAGGAAGAACCTCAAATGTACCGTCCTCTTCCATTTTTTCCAGTTCCTCTAATCTTCCTATCCTGGTCTTTATAGTAACGAAATTAGTGAGCATACCGCCAAGCCACCTGTTGTTCACATAATACATATTGCATCTTTTTGCCTCTTCCTCAATAGCTTCCTGGGCCTGCTTCTTCGTGCCTATAAACAGTATATCCTTTCCTTCCGCCGTAATTTCCTTTATGAACTCATAAGCTTCCTCAATTTTCTTCACCGTTTTCTGCAAATCTATTATATAGATTCCATTTCTCTCCGTAAAAATATAGGGAGCCATTTTAGGATTCCATCTTCTTGTTTGATGTCCAAAATGGACACCTGCTTCCAGTAATTGTTTCATAGAAATAATCGACATTTATTTTCCCTCCTAGGTTTTTACCTCCATTATCCTCATATTCACAAACTACCTAAAGGCACCTTATTATGAATTAGATAATGTGTGTATTTTACTACCTTTTGTAGTATATCATAACAATTCCGTCTATTCAACAAAAAAACCAATTTAATTCCTGCTACTTTATTTTTTTCAATTCATCCAGTAATTTATCATTTAATATTTTGATATGAGTTCCCTTCATTCCAAGTGATCTGGATTCTATAATTCCAGCACTTTCAAACTTTCTCAGCGCATTTACAATTACAGATCTGGTTATTCCAACTTTATCTGCTATTTTAGAAGCTACCAGCAAACCTTCATTTCCGTCCAATTCACTAAATATATGTTCTACTGCTTCCAATTCTGAATAAGAAAGTGTTCCAATTGCCAGCTGAACTACAGCTTTTTTTCTAGCTTCCTCTTCCATCTCGTTATTTTTAGACCTTAATATCTCAAGTCCTATTATAGTAGCACTATATTCTGCCAGTACGAGATCCTCATCCACAAATTTTTGTCCAAAACTTGCTAACAGCAGCGTCCCCAGTCTTTCTCTATTTCCAACTATGGGAACTATAGTTGTAATTTTATTATCTAGGTTGCAGGGACTTCCATCTTCAAATACACAAACTCCATGATTGGATAGATTTGGAATAGTTTCACGGGCATTTAATAATTTATTATTATAATGTTCAGGGAATCTCATCTCACTAATTACCTTGTCTTTAACAGTATCACATTCAAAACCATCTGGAAAATCATATCCCAATATTTTTCCTTTTCTACTTATAATATAAACATTACAGCCTAAAACCTCGCTTAATAACTTACATATATCATCAAAGACTACCGGTTCTGTTCCTGATTTTTGTAATATCTTATTCAATTTCCTTGTTTTGTTCAATAGTGTTGTCATTTATAATCCTCCTTGTATCTACTAATTTTATTTGTTCTACGACAAATGCTGCGATTCCAATCCATCATACATATTTTAGATTATTTGAGACTCCACATGGCTAACGCCAGTAGGTTCTTATATACTAAACTTCCAATACATCACAAGTGACATAAAGATCAGCCTATTTCTATAAGACTTTCACTATCTAAGAATACCTGTGCATCCATCAACGATAGTATCAGGCTCATCTCAAAACCCTGTTATATATTACAACAGACTTTAAGCAGAATAATCATTTGTCCCGTAAACGGAGCCAACAGACTTTCTGCTAAGTTTTTGTAAAAAGATTTTCAATTAGAGCTTTAGACCATATACTCGATTAATGTTTTAGATTTTTTTAAATATTTTGAATTATTCTTTACACAATAATTATAATAACATAACAATTATTATAATTCAACTATATTTTCTAAATTTAAATCCTATTCCGCCTCCTGCATCCAATTATTTCAAAATTTATTTATCCGAACGCTGCCATTGCCAATACTCCCAGCTTCTCAAAGCGGAAGATAAGCACTACTTAAAGGATAACATATTCTAAGTGCCAAAGGCACTAAGAATACTGTTAATAAGGTTCAGGTGGAGAAAAGAATTTCCTGTAAGCAAGCTCCACCCAGGCCTTAGAATCACTTGATTTTCTCATCCTTATTTTCTTCAACATCATATTTTCTGTATTTGCACTCTGAGTTAGAACATTCT
The DNA here is from genome assembly GCA_903789665.1 of uncultured Clostridium sp. Taxonomy (GTDB): domain Bacteria; phylum Bacillota; class Clostridia; order Clostridiales; family Clostridiaceae; genus Clostridium_B; species Clostridium_B lapidicellarium. The sequence goes on along the minus strand of CAIFEX010000002.1, from coordinate 84,478 downwards.
AAATAATTTCCCCTGGTTTTGTTATACTTCTTTACCATATAGCTTCCACATGCAGGGCACTTTTCATTCACAGGTTCATACCAGCTCACAAAGTCACATTTTGGATAATTGCTGCACCCGTAAAATTTTCTGCCCTTTCTACTTCTTTTAACTAAAACCTTGCCTCCACATTTAGGACATTTCACATCCAATTCCTCAACTATGGGTTTCGTATTTTTACATTCAGGATAACCTGGACAAGCTAAAAAATCTCCAAACCGTCCATGTTTTATTACCATATTTCTGCCGCATTTTTCACATTTTATATCAGTTACCTCATCTTTTATAGTAATTTTGGCAACTTCCTTCTCTGCCACATCAATGGATTTTTTCAACGGTTTATAAAATTCATCTACTACTTTTCTCCAATCATCTTTTCCGTCTTCAACAGCATCTAATTTGGATTCCATTTCAGCTGTAAATTCCACGTCAACTATCTGTTTAAAATATTCACTCAATATATTATTCACTATGTTTCCCAATTCAGTGGGGATAAGAGTCCTCTTTTCCCTCTGTATATACTTTCTATCCAAAAGTGTAGACAAAATTGGTGCATAAGTGCTGGGCCTTCCTATCCCATTTTCTTCGAGAGTCTTAACAAGAGAAGCTTCTGAAAATCTAGCTGGAGGTTGTGTAAAATGCTGTTTGCTCTCTGTGGATTTCTCAATAAGAAGCTCTCCTTCCTGCAGTTTGGGAAGTGCCTTATTGGATTTTTCATCTTCGGTAGTATACTCGTAAGCCTTCATGAACCCATCAAATTTAACTCTGGATCCGCTTACTTTCAAGCCATATTTTCCATCAACTATACTTATGGAAGTAACATCAATTTTTGAACAAGCCATTTGGCTCGCCAGAAATCTGTTCCATATCAATTTATAGAGTTTATACTGTTCTGGTTTTAAATTTTCCTTCGCTTTATCCGGCTCTATCTTCATATAAGTAGGTCTTATGGCCTCATGGGCGTCCTGTATGTTTTTCTTTTTGCTTTTAAAATTTCTGGGCTTTTCTTCCACATATTTTTTCCCGAATTTATCTATTACAAAATTTCTGCAGTCCTCCTGCGCTTCCTTTGAAATTCTCACTGAATCTGTTCTCATATAGGTTATGAGTCCAACGGTACCATAGCCCTTTACATCCACGCCCTCATACAACTGCTGAGCTACAGCCATAGTTTTCTTAGTAGAAAAGTTCAATCTCTTATAGGCATCCTGCTGCAGAGTACTGGTGGTAAAAGGAGGCAGGGGCGTTTTATTTTTACATGTAGTCTTAATTGACTTTACTATAAACTGCCCTTTTTTCAAATCCTCCGTGATTTTATCTGCCTCTTCCTTTGTAGCAATTTGAATCTTCTTCCTATTAAAGGTAGTGAGTTTTGCATTAAAACATCTAACTGCTGATTTTTTATGAAGTTCACACTCTATAGTCCAATATTCCTTGGGTTTGAAATCAATTATACTTTTTTCCCTGTCACATATCATCTTAAGAGCTACTGACTGAACTCTTCCTGCACTCAAGCCCCATTTGATTTTTCTCCAAAGTATTGGACTTATTTTATACCCTACCAATCTGTCCAATACTCTTCTGGCCTGTTGTGCATTTACTAAATTTATATTTATAGTTCTCGGATACTTTATGGAATTTTTTATAGCATTTTTAGTAATTTCATGGAACTCTATCCTGCATTTTTCACTTTCCCTCAACTTAAGCACATGAGATAAATGCCAGGAAATTGCCTCTCCTTCTCTGTCGGGGTCTGTTGCCAAGTATACCTTATCGCTTTTTTTAGCTTCTCTCTTAAGCTTATCCAAAAGTGTTCCCTTTCCCCTTATTGTTATATACTTAGGATTGTATTCATTATCTATATCAACTCCCAATTGACTTTTAGGAAGATCTTTAACATGACCCATGGAAGCCTTCACCACATAATTTTTTCCTAAATATTTTCCTATAGTTTTAGCCTTAGCCGGCGATTCAACTATAACTAGTTTTTGTCCCATATCATATACCCCGGATATCTTATTTGCTCCGGAGTCTGCACCCCCCTTATCTAAACATAACACTTATTTAATAATATTCTCATCATCTTGAATTTTTGCATAATAATTTCCTTGAAGACATATTATTTCGTCTTTTAGTTGCAATTCAAATAATAACTCATATAATCGTTTTATGTCAATATCAGTTACCCTACATATTTCATCTATATGTACAGGAATATGTCCAATAAATTTACATATTTTTTCCTCATCAACGTTTAATCTATGATTTTTCATATGCCTCTTTTTCATATACTTTACGGGCAATATCTGAAACAGATCCTCCATGCAGGTAAATACATGAGCTCCTTCCCTTATAAGGGTATTCGTGCCCTTGCTCTTGGAGGAGAATATAGAACCAGGCACTGCCATGACATCTTTCCCCTGTTCCAACGCACAGCCGGCCGTTATCAATGCACCGCTTTTATTCCCTGCTTCAATTACAATCACCAAGTCACTCAGCCCGCTTATAATTCTATTTCTCATTGGAAAATTATATGGATATGGCTTTGTTTGAGGGATAAATTCGGACAATATACATCCTTTTTTTAAGATATCATCATATAATTTTTTATTTTCCCTGGGATACACGACATCTATCCCCGATCCCAGTACAGCACAGGTATACCCGCCGTTTTCAACTGCAGCCCTATGGCAGCAGCCGTCAATTCCCCTAGCCATACCGCTTATTATATTCAAATTATTCATAGAAATCTCTCTCCCTATGAGTAGAGCCACATTTTTTCCATACAAACTGCAATCCCTAGCTCCTACCATTGCCACACTTACATTGTTTAAAATATCGATATTCCCTTTATAAAACAAAACCGACGGTGAATCATCATAATTCTTCAATCTATAGGGATATTTTTCTGCACAGCTATTTACAGATTCTATACCTTCATTTAAAGAGTATTCAAGTAAACTTTCCAGCTTATCTCTATTCCAAGCTTTTTTCAATTCCCCATATATTTTATTATAGTCCTTGCTTACAAATATCGAATCCCTGTTAAAAATGCTATGTATATATATTTCTCTTGTGCTTTTGAAATTTTTTAACAGATAATTTTTTATCTTATTTGACATTTTGACAGAGGCAAACCACAGGTCATATATATTCATAAATAATTCACATCCCATTAAATATAATTACCTAAAAATTATGTTCATAATAAGGACATTTTATTCAAAAAAAGCAGCGTTTTATTTTAAAAGTTTAAAATAAAACATTATTGTCAAGAATTAAGCAGAGGTGATAATATGGCTACCAAACTAAATACATCTTCTTTTTTAGGCATAGAAGGGAATATAGTTTCAGTGGAGGTGGACATTGAAAGGGGACTTCCTTCCTTTAATATAGTCGGTCTCGCAGGTACATCTGTAAAAGAATCCAAAGAAAGGGTAAAAGCTTCAATAATAAATTCAGGATTTGAATTTCCTGTAAGAAAAATAGTAGTTAATTTGGCTCCTGCAGATATGAAGAAAGCAGGCTCGCTGTTTGACCTGCCCATAGCCCTGGGTATATTGATATGCACAGGGCAAATGAATTTTGATGACTGTGATGATTTTATAATACTGGGTGAACTATCTCTGTCCGGCAATTTAAATAAAGTGAGAGGTGTGCTTCCAATAACATTGGAAGGTATAAAAAATAATATAAAAAATTTCATAGTCCCAGCTGAAAACGCAGAAGAATGTTCCTCCATAAAGGGAATAAACTGTTATGCCTTTGAAAATTTAAAACAAATAGTGCATTTTATAAAATATAGAAATTCACTGCCTTATAAGCATAAAAAAATACAATCTAAAACTTCACGTCCTTCATTGGACTTTTCAGACGTATTCGGCCAGGAAAGCTGCAAAAGAGCTCTAGAAGTTGCTGCTGCCGGAAACCACAATGTACTTATGGTTGGTCCGCCCGGTTCTGGAAAAACCATGCTCGCCAAGAGGGTTCCTACAATACTTCCAAATTTAAGTTACGAAAATTCTCTGGAAGTTACCAAAATATACAGTGTCACCGGAAATTTAAATACAGGTGAAGGGCTTATAAACAAGCCGCCCTTCAGAAATCCCCATCATACCAGTACAACTGCTGCACTTATAGGCGGTGGAAATAATTTAATGCCCGGCGAAATATCCTTAGCTCACAATGGTGTACTTTTTCTGGACGAAGTACTTGAATTCAAAAAAAATGTTCTGGAAGTTTTAAGACAGCCTCTAGAAGAAAAAAAAATAATATTGAACAGGGCCGCCGGCAGAGTTTCTTTTCCATGCAACTTCATGACAATAATGGCTACAAACCCATGTCCCTGTGGAAACTTTGCTTCTGGAAAACCATGCACATGCACCGACTATGAGAGAAAAAGATATATATCAAAATTATCCAGTCCGCTCATGGACAGGATAGATCTGTTCACTTTTGTAAACTCTCTGAATTTTAAGGATATCCAAAATTACAAAAAAGGTGAATCTTCTAAATCAATAAAAAAAAGAGTGGAAGCTTCCAGAAAAATTCAGAAAAAAAGATTTAAAAGCCAGGGAATACAATATAATTCAGAAATGAACAGTACCCTCATTAAAAAATACTGTAAACTCAATAAAAGATCTACAGAAATACTCGGGAAAATTTATTCCAAATATAAATTGACCACCAGGGCCTATGGTAAAATTCTAAAAGTATCCAGGACAATAGCAGATCTAGATCACAGTGAATACATAGAGGAACCCCATTTAACTGAAGCTCTTTGCTACAGAAAATTCATAAATGACGATTTTATTTAAAATTGAAAATATTATTTACCAAAAATATCTTTATTTATATTTACAATAATTGTATAATATAAATAATTCAGGATATTTTTTATCCAGTGTTAGGAGGAATATCACATGTATTTTTTCTTAGTTATATCGGGTCTTATAATAGGTATTGTATTAATTCTTATAGGAATAAGAAGAAAAAGCAGAGATATTATAAGCATTGGAAGCGTACTTTCCATATTCTTCTTGTTGATTTGCATAAACGTATACATACCGAATTTTATCAGCGAACTGAGATAAGTAATCCTATACATAGTGAAAATAAACGATATAAATGCTATAATAAAAAAAAGTTTTAAAAAACAGGAAGGGGAAAAGCCATGCATTCTTCCAATAAGGATATAGGTTCCCGCGGTGAAGACATAGCTGAGAATCATCTAAAAGAAATAGGGTATATAATATTAGAAAGAAATTTTCAATGCAAAACAGGAGAAGTGGACATCATAGCAAAAGATGGAAATTATCTTTGCTTTATAGAGGTAAAATCCCGTTATGGTAAATTATACGGAAACCCCTGTGAAGCCGTAACTTACTCCAAGCAATCTAAAATACGTAAAACAGCCACTGTGTATATAATGAAAAAAAAGCTGTATAAATTTAATTTTAGATTCGACGTTATAGAAATAATATTCAACATCTACAATAATATTCCATCTATCAGGCTCATTAAAAATGCCTTTCAAATATAATTTTACAATATATTTTTCAAAAAGCTTCTTCTGTGTATTTTACAGATACCGTACTTTTTTATAGCCTCCATATGTTCTCTAGTTCCATACCCTGAATTATGTTCAAATCCATATTCAGGGTACATATGTGAATACTCTTCCATAATATTGTCCCTGTAGACCTTGGCTATAATTGAAGCTGCCGCTATGCTTGCACTTTTAGTATCGCCCTTTATTATAAATTTATTGTCACTGTGTAAACTCTTTATGGAATATCCATCAGATAAAACCATATTTACAGGCAATTTCAACCCTCTCACAGCTCTCTTCAATACCTCGTTATTACACCATGAAATTCCCCTTTTATCTATTTCTACATTATTTATAGTAGAAATATTATATCCTAACGACCTGTGCTTTATTTCTTTTGAAAGTTCGCTTCTCCGTTTCGGAGTGAGCTGCTTCGAATCCTTTATGCCTAAAATAAGTTCTCTATCATATTTGTAATTTAGGTTCAGTACAACTGCCGCCGCAGCTATAGGTCCTGCCAATGGACCTCTTCCCACTTCATCTGCCCCTGCAGTATATATTATACAATTCCCGATTTTTTTATCAAAGGAATACATTCCTTTAACTCTTTCAATTTCTTTCTTCCTATTTATAATAAAATTATAAAGGTTAGCTGCCAGGGTATTTACATTTTTTCTACTGTCAGATTTTAAATTTTCAAGTATATAGTTTACAAAATCTTTTTTTAAATCAAAATAATTTTTCTTTACAGAATCTATTTTTTTCTTTATATCCGCAAATTTATATTTATCCAGTTTATCCCAATAAAAATTTTTCTCATCCATCTACAGTTCTCTATGGCCTCTCCAGTGAGATAGACCCTAGCTTTCCTCCTCTAAATTCATCTAAAATCAAAACTGACACTCTATTGTAATCCACCCTGCCGCCAGATATTATAGCCCCTCTTTTTCTGGCTATATTTTCAATATTGTCCGCAGGATTTTCACTTAATTTATCAAGTTTATACCTTTTCTCAAGCCTGTCTGGATAATATTTTTTTAAAAATTTTACAAGGTTTAAGGCCAGCTCCTCCATGTCTACAATTTCATCCTTTATTGCCCCTGTATAGGCTAAATTTAATCTAGTCTCTCTGCTTTCCAGTTTGGGCCACAATATACCTGGAGTATCCATAAGTTCTATCCCCAATTTGGTTTTAATCCATTGCTTACTCTTAGTGACTCCAGGTCTATCCCCTACTTTAGCTATTTTATTTTTAGCCAGTTTGTTTATAAGTGAGGATTTTCCCACATTAGGTACGCCAATCACCATGGCCCTGTCGGTTATTTTGGAAATTCCCTTTTTTTTCATTCTATCGTGTTTTTCCTTCAAAAGACGGTTCATTTCAGTTTTTATATTCTTTAGGCCCTGACCCGTATGGCAGTTTACCGGCAGTACACGTATATTATCCACAGAAAGATATTTTATCCACAATGCAGTTATATTCTCTTCTGCCAAATCACTTTTATTTAAAAGTATGATCCTCGGTTTAACACCGCATATGTCTTCTACATCAGGATTCCTGCTGGATCTTATTATTCTCGCGTCTCTCATCTCTATAACAACATCTACTAATCTGAGATTTTCCTTTATCTCTCTTCTGGTTTTAGCCATATGTCCAGGAAACCAATTTATAGTCATAAAGCCATTTCCCTCCTAATTTTGAAATGTACTCAGTCTACCCATTCTGCTAAAAGGATATATTCTAAGTGCCGCCCTTCCAACTACCATTTTATAGTTTACAAATCCTACATCAGGGAATCTGCTGTCTCTACTGTTATTTCTATTATCACCCATTACAAATACGGTATTTTGAGGTACCGTAACTTCATTAAAATCCGAAGTCATAGTTTCCAATATATAAGGTTCATTTTTTACCACATCATTCACATATAACTTTCCATTTTCAACTTTTATTCTGTCCCCTCCAACACCTATTACCCTTTTGATAAATTTTTCTTTAGGATTTGCAGGATATTTTATCACCACTATGTCACCGGGTTTAGGAGCTCTAAAGTAATAGCTTACTTTTTCCACAATAAGCCTATCTCCATTACTTAAGGTAGGATCCATGGAATGTCCATCTACACTTACAGTTTCAAAAATAAAAGTTATAATCAGAAATGCCGCTATAATCGCTATTAATATGGACTTGCCTATTTCTATCAATTCCTTCATTAAAATTTTACACCACCTTAATATCCAAAAAAGGGACTTTATAAAGCCCCTTTTTTTATTTCAATGCTTCTTTTACCTTAGCTGCCTTGCCCACTCTATTTCTCAAGTAGTATAGCTTTGCTCTCCTCACTTTACCCTTTCTAACTACCTCTATTTTATCTATTATGGGAGAGTTGACTGGAAATGTCCTTTCAACTCCTACACCATAAGCAACTCTTCTAACTGTAAAAGTTTCTCTTATTCCGCCATTTTGTCTCTTTAAAACTACACCTTCAAATACCTGTATTCTCTCTCTGTTTCCCTCTTTAATCTTCACATGAACTTTCACTGTATCTCCCACATTGAAATCTGGTAAATCTGTTCTGATTTGTTTACTTTCTATCTGTTTTATTATATCTAACACTGCGCATTACCTCCTAATAATTATTCAACGCTCTTATCCAGCACATTCATATCGCAGACAGCGGAACGTCCGTGCAGCACAAAAAAATTTTATCACATATACATTTTATTTTCAACTGATTTCAAAAATATTATCTTCCATCATAAAACTTTATAAGTTCTCTGTCTTCTTCAGATAAGGATATTTTCTTAAACAAATCCGGCCTTTTATCTCTAGTCATTACAAGAGATTTCGTCCTCCTCCACTTTCTTATATTCTCATGGTGGCCGGACAAGAGTACTTCAGGTACACTATCTCCCCTAAAACATTCCGGTCTAGTATATTGTGGATATTCCAGCAGCCCATTGTAAAAGGATTCTTCCACACAACTTTCCCTATTTGACAGCACATTTGGTATCATTCTGCATATACTGTCCACAATTGGTATACAGGCCATTTCCCCGCCGGTGACTACAAAATCTCCAACGGATATTTCCATGTCTATATACTTATAGACCCTTTCATCTATACCTTCATAATGTCCGCACAAAAATATCAGCTCATTTTCTCTTGAAAGTTTTTTTGCAATGGACTGATTGAAAGTTTCACCTCTCGGTCCAAGATAAATAACCTTACCGCTGTTTCTAGTTCTCACTTCTTTTATACAATCCACTATAGGCTGTGCCGCCATAATCATTCCGGCTCCGCCGCCGTAGGGATAGTCATCCACTTTTCTGTGCTTATCCCTGGTAAATTCCCTTATATCAACGGTATTTATACTTAAAATATTATTTTTAAGTGCCCTTCCTATTATACTATAATTAAATACATCAAACATTTGAGGGAAAAGAGTAAGTATGTCTATCTTCACATCCATGTTTTCACCGGCTTTATAACTATTTTTTCCTTTTCCACATCTATATCAACTATCACATCTTTTATAGCTGGAATAAGCAGTTCATTTTTTCCCTTTATCCAATACACGTCATTGTTGTGGGTATGAAGTACCTCTCCTATTTTACCATAGAACATCCCATCTTCATCCACAACAGAACAGCCTATTATATCTGCAATAAAATATGTTCCCTCATTAAGATCAACTGCATCTTTTCTTGAAATCTCCAGATATTTTCCCTTATATGAAGTGGCTTCCTCTATTGAATCCACACCCTGAATCTTAAGTATGACCCTTTTGGACTGAAATTTACATTCAAGTACCCTCTTAGGTGTTCCATCTATATAGACAAGATCTAATTTATTGAACCTCTTGGGATCATCAGTTAGCGGGTATATTTTCAATTCCCCTTTTATTCCATGGGTATTTATTATTTTTCCTATGGTTATAAATTCTTTCATAGGGTGATATAATACACCTCTTTCCCAGCTTATATAACATATAGTATAATTTAAAATTGTCAATATATAGGCCGTGTTCCGAGATAGAAATATAAGAGTTAGATAGCCTAACTCTTATATTTCTATATAATCTCCACAACCACTCTCTTATTTTCCTTTATAGCCGCTGCCTTTACGACAGTCCTTATAGCCTTTGCTATTCTTCCCTGCTTGCCTATTACTTTTCCCATATCTTCCTGTGCAACTTTTAATTCAAGAATTACAGATTGCTCACCTTCAATTTCATTTACTTGAACCATCTCTGGGTTATCCACTAACGCTTTAGCAATCATTTCTACTAGCTCTTTCACTTAATACACCCCCAGTTAACTACCTAGCAAGTTTATCTTTCAATCCACACTTATCAAAAATTTTTTTAACTACTTCAGTGGGTTGAGCACCATTTTTTATCCATTTTAAAGCTTTCTCTTCATCAAATTTAACAGTATTTGGATCAGTCGTAGGATTATAATAACCAATTTCTTCTATAAATCTACCATCTCTTGGGAATCTCGAATCTGCCACAACTATTCTATAAAAGGGAGCCTTTTTTGCACCCATTCTTCTTAACCTTATCTTTACAGCCACTCATATCACCTCCTTAGAATAAAAATCTCATATATTTATAACAAAACTGATTATATATTTAAAAAGGAAACTTCCCAAATGTCCCCTTTTTAAAGCCTTTTTTCATTCCACCAAACTGTTTCATCATTTTTTTCATTCGCGTAAATTCCTTAAGCAGTTTGTTCACAGTCTGTATTGTAGTACCGGAGCCGCGTGCTATTCTCTTTTTACGGGAAGAGGAAGAATTTATAATAGATGGATTTCTTCTTTCCTTTAAAGTCATAGAATTAATGACTGCTTCAATTTTCACCAGTTCCTTTTCTCCTTTTGAAAAGTCAACTCCGCGCAGCTGTTTCATATTTGCCCCAGGCACCATTTCCATAAGTTTATTCAAAGGTCCCAATTTTTTAGCCTGCTGCATCATGGACAAAAAATCCTCAAAGTTAAATTCCTTTGTAAGCATCTTGCTTCCAAGTTTTTCAGCCTCTTCCCGGTCAATGGACTGCTGTGCTTTTTCTATAAGAGACAGTACATCTCCCATGCCCAGTATTCTCGACGCCATCCTGTCCGGATAAAATACTTCAAGATCATTCATTTTTTCTCCCATACCAATAAATTTTATTGGCTTCCCGGTCATGGCTTTTATAGAAAGTGCAGCCCCGCCTCTTGTATCTCCGTCCAATTTTGTAAGTATGACCCCACTTATATCAAGCTTTTCATTAAAACTTGAAGCCACATTAACTGCATCTTGACCTGTCATGGCATCTACTACCAGCAGTATCTCATTGGGACTTACTTCCTCCTTGATCTGCTTTAACTCATCCATCAATTCCTCATCCATTTCAAGCCTGCCTGCCGTGTCTATTATAAGTATATTAAAACCATTATTTTTGGCATACTCTACAGCACCCCTGCATATGTCTACCGCCGCTTTTTTATCTCCCATGGAAAACACGGGTATGTTTATTTCCTTTCCAACTACCTGAAGCTGTTTTATTGCAGCCGGCCTATATATATCACAGGCTACCAAAAGTGGTCTTTTGTTTTTCTTCCTCAACTTCAACGCCAATTTGCCACACATAGTAGTTTTACCCGCACCCTGCAGGCCTATCAGCATTATTGTGGTCAGTCCCTTTGGATTATACTCAATAGAACTCTGGCTGTTTCCCATCAAAGCTGTAAGTTCTTCATTTACTATTTTTACAACCTGTTGTGCTGGAGTCAGGCTTTTCAGTACCTCTTCACCCAGACATTTTTCACTGACACTCTTTATGAAATTTTTTACTACTTTATAATTAACATCTGCCTCCAAAAGTGCCAGTTTTACTTCTCTCATAGCATCTTTTATATCCTTTTCAGAAAGTTTACCTTTACCTCTAAGCTTTTTTAATGTCTCCTGAAGCTTAGATGCCAATCCTTCAAAAGCCATTTTAATCCTCCTAAATTAAACATTATCCACTATATAATTTTTTATTTTGTCTAAAGTTTCCTTATTCTCACTACAGCAAAGGGAATCTATAAATTTCAGAATTGACTTTTTCTTCTTCAATACATGAAGTTTATTTTCATATTGCATTAAAAGCTTATGACATCTTTTTATAATATCATACACTGCCTGTCTGCTCGTATTGGTGTGCTCTGCTATCTCTTTTAGAGACAAGTCTTCGTTATAATAGAGTTCCATTATGTCCTTTTGTTTTTTTGTCAAGAGCTCACCATATATATCAAGCAGCATGGAAAGCCGCACTCTTTTTTCCACAATACCATCTCTTTTACTCGATGAAGCAAAAAATATTTTATCAACAAAATAAATAATATCAAAATTAATAAATGCTGTCAAGTATTTTTACTTAACAGTGTCCTAAAATAATGCTTCAACAAAATCCCTGCTCCTAAATTCCTGTAAATCGTCGATATCTTCACCAATTCCAACTAATTTCACCGGTATATTCAAGCTGTGCTTTATGGATATTACAATCCCGCCCTTAGCACTTCCATCTAGTTTCGTGAGTATTATTCCGTCTACAGGACACACCTTTGTAAATTCTTTTGCCTGTTGAACTGCATTCTGGCCCGTAGTGGCATCCAGTACCAAAAGTGTCTGTTTAAAAGCTTCCTCATACTCTCTTTTTATTACCTTATCTATCTTTTCAAGTTCCTTCATCAGATTCTTCTTATTATGGAGCCTTCCAGCCGTATCGCATATCAAGACGTCCGCTTTTCTAGCTTTTGATGCTTGAATTGCATCAAATATAACTGCTGCAGGATCGGAACCTTCCTGATGTTTTACTATCTCAACACCGGTTCTTTTACTCCATACTTCCAGCTGATCTATAGCCGCAGCCCTGAAAGTATCCGCCGCCGCCATAATCACCTTATAACCTTTGTTTTTCAGCTTATAACATATTTTACCTATGGAAGTGGTTTTACCTACTCCATTTACACCTATTACCAAAATTATCTCCGGAGTCTTCTCAGGTATTATGCTGTTCTTCTCATCACCTAATATATCCATGATAATCTCTTTAAGGCAGCCGTTTAACAAATTAGGATCCTTTATTTTTTCTTCCTTTATTTTTTCCTTCAGCCTGTCTATGATGTACATCGTAGTTTCTACACCTATATCAGCAGTTATAAGTATTTCCTCAAGTTTATCATAGAGATCGTCATCTATAGTAACTGCTCCGCTCAGCATATCCGTTATCTTTCCAGTCAAATTGCTTTTAGTCTTTTCAAGGCCGTTTTTTAATTTATCAAAAAATCCCTTAAACATTCTTCAATTACCTTCCTCTTATACATATATTTGATTTCCAGCCGCCAACTTTAACAGGCATTTTCCAAATCCACAGAAACTATCTTTGAAACTCCCTTTTCCTCCATAGTAACTCCATACATGACATCACTTACCTCCATAGTGGCCTTTCTATGGGTTATCACAATAAATTGAGTATCCTCAGAGAATTTTTTAAGAAATTTTGCATATCTAACTACATTTGCCTCGTCCAGTGCCGCCTCTATTTCATCCAATATGCAAAAGGGGGTTGGCTTGAGCTTGAGTATTGCAAACAGCAGCGCTATGGCAGATAATCCTTTTTCACCTCCTGACAAAAGATTTATATTCTGAAGTTTTTTTCCCGGGGGCTGGACCGTTATATCTATGTCTGAAGTGAGTTCATCACCATCTACAAGCACCAGATCCGCACTTCCACCATCAAATAGTTCTCTAAAAATGAAATTGAAATTTTTCCTCAGTTTACTAAAATTTTCTTTAAAAAGAGCCTTCATTTTTTTAGTCATCATGTCTATCACATCTTCAAGTTCACCTTTTGACTTTACGAGATCATTCCTTTGAGAACTCAAAAATGTTGTTTTTTCCTTCAGAGAATCATATTCCTCTATAGCTCCCAAATTGACTGTTCCAAGTCCTGAAACAGCATTTTTTAAATCCAGTATTTCCCTGTTATACCTGTTCAAATTGTCTATATCCTTCTTATACTTCAGGGCATCTTCATAGGTAATTTCCAGATCATCTTTCAACTTTAAACTCATATTTCTTTCTTCTTCCGAAAGCTTAGCAAGAGATAATTGCATTCTGTGAATTCCCTGTTCTTTCTTATTTATCACAAGTGCCAGATCTTCCAATTTATCATTGTGCTTTTTTACACTGTTCCTTAATCTTGTAATCTCCAAACTGTTTGATTTTACAGAGTCTTTGATCTTCTCTATTTTCAGCTTCACACTATCTATATTCTTTAAATTGTCAGCCTTCTTTAATTCACAAATATGTATATTTTTTCTACAATTTTCAATTTCTTTTCCTATGCCTGATTTTTTTAATTCCAGTTCGTCTCTTTCACCTGCCAGTCTTTTCAGCTCCTGTGATCTATTTAAAATATTCTCATCAATCTTTGCCTTTTTTATTTTTAGCTGGGTAAGTTTTCCCATCTTATCTTGAGAGTCTTTCTTATTCTTCTCCAATTCCCCTTCTATTTGCGAAATATTTTTATTATCCTCTGCCTGTTTTTTGTAAAGCATTTCCAAATTCATTTTCTCTTTCTGTAATTTGCCTTTATTGGTATCAATATCTTTAGAAATTCTATCGACTTCCCTATTGGATATCTTTACATTCTCAAGTAATTTTGAATTTTCCCTTTTTATGCCATCCAGCTTGCCCTGCATCTTAGTCATCTCTATATTTTCATCATAAATTTTATCTTTCAAAGTCAAAATATTTTTATTATTCCCATCAATTACTTTTTTATTATCTTCCATCTTATCATTTAAATTCTCAATCTTAGCACGTATATCTTTCATATTTTCAGAAATTTCAGCTGTCTCTCTTTTCCTTCCTATTATGTTATTACTTCTCCTTTTGATACTGCCGCCTGTAAGAGAACCTCCAGGGTTTACAACATCCCCCAAAAGAGTCACTATCTTAAACCTGTATCCACACGATTTAGCTATCCCAAGAGCACTGTTCATGTCAGTGCAAATTATCGTCCTTCCCAACATATAATCCATAACAGCTCTAAATCCACTTCTGCATTCTAAAAGTTCGCTGGCAATACCTACATATCCCTTTATATTTTTAAACCTGTCTGTATTCAATATCTTTCTGCCCTTGATTGTAGTAAGAGGCAAAAATGTGGCCCTGCCCAGCCTGTTTTTTTTCAAATAATTTATAAGAAATTTGGCCATATTTTCATTTTTAGTTATTATATTGGATATGGCACCTCCAAGGGCAATCTCTATACATATTTCAAATTTTTTTTGTAGATTTATGACTTCACCCACCAGGAAACAATCATTTTCACCAACATCTAATTTACCTTTTTTTATTTCCATCATAAGCGATCTTGCAGTTCTATTATAACCCTCATAGTGTTCTTCAAAATTGACAAGCATGGCATAGTTTGCCTCCAACTTACTATAAGTTGTATTTAATTCACTCAGGTTTTTCTGTTGAGATAAAAAAATTTTATTTAATTTGATATTTTTTCTTCTGCTTTCATCAACAGCAGTTTTATATTTTTTAATATTACCTTTTATATCCTCTATTTTGGAAAGCATAATATCTTTCGTACTGGAATTAATTTTTACAGAATCGCCATAACTTTTACAGGAATTCCTTATATTTTGAATCTTTTCTCCCATATCGCCTATATCTTTTTCAATTGAAATTATATTATTTTTCAATCCAGATATATTTCTCAAATGTTCTATTTCATTTTCCTTCAGGGCTCTATATTTTTTCTCTCTTTCAACTATATTTTTTTCAATTTTTTTTACAATATCATAATGTTCTTTTAGTTCTGTGTCTATTTCCTTTTCGTCCAATTTTAGCTTAGAAATATCAGCAGCCTGTATACTGCTCTGGTTTATATTTTCAGTTTGCTTACTTTTTATCTTATCCAGCTCCAGCACAGCCTTCTCCAAAGTTTTTTCTATGTTATTTTTTTGCTGTGCCAACAATTTTATACTGCTGTCTATTTTCTGAACACACTCTTTATTTTTATAATAATTTTTTCTATAAGTAGAATTTTCCCTGTTAAAGTTTTCCATTTGTTCATTCCATCGTGTCACTTTTAACTTTAACTCGGCAAATTCTGAATTTAACTTGCCGGTGTCACGTTTGGTATGGTCTGTGGATTCTTTTATTCTATTTATTTTTTCCCTTAACTTTTCAATAGAATGAACCAGAAGGTTTATTCTCATTTCTTTCAGTTTCCCAGAAAGTCTCAAAAATTCATTTGCCTTTTCCCTTTCATTTTTGAGAGGTTCCAGTCTTTCCTCATAACTTTCTAAAATATCTCCTATCCTCAACAAATTCTCATGAGTGCTTTCCAGTTTTTTTTCTGATTCCTCTTTTCTCCAGCGAAATTTTACAATCCCAGCTGCTTCCTCCAAAACATATCTCCTGTACTCCGGCCTGCCGTTTAAAATAGACTCTATATTACCCTGCCCTATTATGGAATAGCCCTCTTTCCCTATACCTGTGTCCATAAAAAGTTCATTTATATCCTTTAGCCTGCACTGTGTATTATTTATATAGTATTCGCTCTCTCCAGATCTATAAAGTCTTCTTGAAATAGTGACATCAGAATAATCTATAGGAAGTTTCCTATCAGTATTATCAAGGGTAAGATAAACTTGACACAATCCCACCGGTTTCCTAAATTGAGTTCCGGCAAAAATCACATCCTCCATCTTTCCCCCTCTCAAATTTTTTATGCTCTGTTCCCCAAGCACCCACTTGACTGCATCCGAAATATTACTTTTTCCGCTTCCATTTGGACCTACAATAGAAGTAATTCCATCGTTAAACACCAGTTCTGTCTTATCCGCAAAGGATTTAAAGCCTTTCATACCAATAGTCTTTAAAAACATAAAATAGACACTCCCTATCTAAAAAGCATCGGCAATAATCCCAGTATAAATATAAACACTACAAAAACCACAAGTGCCCTAGTCATTCTATCCCTGGTCTTTTTTTTCATAATATCCACTCTCCTTATAATATATTTCTATCCGAAGTCGTGAAAATTTCTGTATCTATAATTAACTTTTCAGCTGCAGATTGCTCAAAGCATTATGGGCGGCATTCTGCTCCGATTCTTTTTTACTATAACCTACACCTTTGCCTAACACATCTTTATTATCTATACACACTTCAGTATAAAATTTTCTCCTGTGAGGTGGGCCGTCAAATTTCACAAGTATATAATCTATGGATACATCCCCATTTTTTTGAAGAATTTCCTGAAGTTTTGTTTTATAATCCAATATTATTTTATTTTCCATAGCCTTTTTTATAACATCCTTAAAATTATCAATGATAAATTTTCTAGCCACTTCGTATCCAAACTCCACATGAACCGCCGCAATAATGGCCTCCACGCAATCTGCCAGTATAGAAGTTCTCTCCCTACCTCCTGTGATCTCTTCACCTTTACTCATCCTTATATATCTCCCTATATCCCACCTTTTGGCTACCTCATAGAGGGAATTTTCACAGACTATAAGAGATCTCTTTTTGGTAAGTTCTCCTTCAGGTTTATCCTTATACATTAAAAACAAATATTCCGATATGCAAAGCTGTAGTACGGAATCCCCCAAAAATTCCAGTCTTTCATTAAATTTTATATCTTTTCTACCATTGGCATAAGAACTATGGGTTAATGCTATTTCAATCAATTCCCTATTTTTAAAATGTATATCTAATTTTCTTTCTACACTTTCAATATAATCTACTTTTTCACCCATTTATATTTCTCCTTTTGCTGCTTCTCTTGAAACTTAAAGTCCCGTATGCTAAACGGGACTTTAAAAACACTTGCTCTATTCCTCATCAGTATGAGCTTTTATGTAATCAACTACATTTCCCACAGTTTTAACTTTTTCAGCCTCTTCATCAGGTATTTCCAAGTCAAATTCTGTTTCCAAAGCCATGATGAGTTCAACCACATCAAGTGAATCGGCACCTAAATCGTCAACAAAAGATGATTCCAATTTTACTTCCTGCGGATCTATTCCAAGTTGTTCAGATATTATTTTTTGTATTTTTTCAAAAACCATAATTCCACCTCCAAAAATTTTTATACCTAAATAATATTACATAACTTATGTATCGTCAACAATAAACAGCTGTAAACTTCACTTCTTTATATTATTGCCTTCAATTTTAGGTATTTTCTCCACTTCAGATTTTATCTTATCCACAACATTATTATAATAACAATCAAGCGCTCTCTTTATAGCATTTTTAAATGCTTTTCCGCTGGAGCTTCCGTGAGCCTTTATACATATACCTTTTGAACCCAGAAATGCAGTACCTCCATATTCGGAATAGTCCATCTTATTTTTGATTTCACTGAAAACCGGTCTTAATATAAGACCTCCCACTTTATTCTTAAAGGATTTCATGATCCCATCTTTCAACATGGCAAATAAATTTACAGCTACACCCTCATACATTTTTAAAACAGTATTTCCAATCATTCCATCACAGACCAATATATCTACATTCCCCGTTGGAATGTCTCTTGGCTCCACATTGCCAACAAAATTGAAATCCATTTTTTTTAAAATACCATAGGCATTTTTAGTCAGTTCATTCCCTTTTTCTTCTTCCACCCCTATATTTACAAGTCCTATAGACGGGTTTTTTCTTTTCAAAACATTTTCCAGATATATTTTACCCATAAGTGAAAACTGCAGTAAATACTGAGGCTTGCAGTCCACATTGGCCCCTGCATCTATAATCATAAAGCTTCCATTTTTACCTGGTACAATAGGTGCCAGAGCCACCCTGTCAATTCCTCTAATTCTCCCTACAATCAAGGTAGCACCTGCCATGAACGCTCCCGTGCTCCCTGCAGATACAACAGCATCTGCCTTATGTTCCTTTACAAGAGTCAGCGCTTTAACTAAACTCGAATTCTTTTTTCTTCTAACTGCCATAACAGGTGCTTCTTCAGTAGTTATAATTTCAGGAGTGTCTAAAATACTTATCTTGCCTTCAGGATAACTGTATTTGGATAATTCCTCCCTGATTTTTTGTTCTTTACCAGTTATTATTACATCTATATTTTCTTCCTTGACAGCTCCAACCACTCCCTTAACTACAGCTGAAGGTGCAAAATCTCCCCCCATCCCATCTACAGCAATTACCATACACTTTACCTCCTATGCCATCGACAATCTACTATTATATAAAAAAAGAAAGCCTCAAGACTTTCTTTTATCCGAAGGCTGTTAAAAGCTAAATTCAATTCACAATATACACATTAAATATATCAAATTATATATCAAATTCGGATAAGTTATTCCCATGTTTATCTGACATCTGAACTTGGGAATCACTCTACTAATTTTCAGTTGAAATAACTTCTTTACCCTTATAATATCCACAATTTTTACATACTCTATGGGCAAGTTTCATTTCATGACATTGAGGGCACTCAACCAAATTAGGTAAATTCAATTTAAAAGTCTGTGCTCTTCTAGAATGTTTTCTTGCTTTTGAAGTTTTTCTAGCTGGATTTCCCACAGTAAACACCTCCTTAATCACTGAAACTTAACATAACTAAATAGCCAAAGTGCCAAAATAAATATTCATCCCACTGCTGAAGCTGACTGGCCTCCTGCTAAGCTTTTGTAAAAACGTCTTTTAATTTCGCCAATCGTGGATCAATATCGTCATCTCTGCAATGACACTCAGAATAATTCAAATTGGTACCACATTTTTGACACAAACCCTTGCAATCTTCTTTGCAAAGCCTTTTAATTGGCAGGTTCAATATAAT
This sequence comes from uncultured Clostridium sp., assembly GCA_903789665.1. Lineage (GTDB taxonomy): Bacteria > Bacillota > Clostridia > Clostridiales > Clostridiaceae > Clostridium_B > Clostridium_B lapidicellarium. The sequence continues at coordinate 65,025 of CAIFEX010000002.1, read as the reverse complement.
ATTGTTTTCCAATACCTCTGTAATATCTATGACACCGCCATCTAGGAGGATGATTTCCTCATCTCCACCTGAATTATTGGCAAATTTCTCGAAAATCGGTATGTTTACAGCATATGGAAATTTTTCGAAACACCTGGAACAAGTGAGCTGCAGCAAACACTGCAATTTCCCGGCTAATATAAAAATATCTCCCTCTTTGCTTAAAGTTCCTTTCAAATCCATAGGTTTTAATAATCCTATGTACTCGCCGCCGTAGTAAAAACCCTTCTCTTCTACTTTAAGTTCAAGTTCTCTTGACAATACATCTCTGTCAAGTAATTCTGATATATTTAATTCCATAATACTCACCTCTACACATTAGCCACAATTTATTATATAGAGATGAGCATTAAAAGTCAAGTTTTTATTTTCTACTATTTTCCACTATTTCTTTTGTATCCCTAGCTATCATAAGTTCCTCATTTGTAGGTATTACAAATACCTTAACCTTTGAATCAGGAGTGCTTATTTCCTGTGCCTTTCCTCTTATGTTGTTCTTCTCTGAATCTATCTTAATTCCAAGATAGCTAAGCCCGCTGCAGATGGCAGCTCTGCTGGTAGCTGAATTTTCTCCAAGTCCAGCTGTAAATACCAGGGCATCTACACCATTTAGGACTGCGGCATAAGCTCCTATGAAGGACTTAACTCTGTGGTAGTATAAATTTAACGCCAGATTTGCCCTTTCATTTCCAGAATTAGCTGCACTCTCCACATCCCTGAAATCACTGCTAACTCCCGATACTCCCAATATTCCGGATTTCTTGTTCATGAGAACATCTATATCGTTTATAGACATATCCGCCGTATTTACTAAATACGGTATTACAGCTGGATCTATGTCTCCACATCTAGTTCCCATTGCAAGTCCTGCAAGCGGTGTGAATCCCATGCTGGTATCAACCGATTTGCCCTTATCCACTGCACATATGCTGGCTCCATTTCCGAGATGACAAGTTATGATCTTGAGATCTTTTATGTCTCTTCCCATCAGCTTGGCAGCTTCCATGGAAACAAATCTATGAGAAGTACCGTGAAATCCATACTTTCTAATTTTATATTTTTTATACAGTTCGTAGGGAAGCGGATAAATGTAAGCATAATTTGGCATTGTCTGGTGAAAAGCGGTATCAAATACACCAACCATAGGCGTATTTGGCATCAATTCCCTGCAGGCATTTATCCCTACTATGTTGGGTGGATTATGTAATGGTGCCAGTGGTATGCAATCCTCAATGGCTTTCATAACTTTTTCATCTATAAGTACGGATCTTGCATATTTCTCACCGCCATGAACAATTCTATGCCCCACTGCAGATATCTCTGACATACTGCCTATAACACCGTATTTCTTATCTACAAGGGCGTCAAGAACCAATTTCACTGCAATTTTATGATCTTTCATAGGCTGTTTTACGATATGTTTCTGGTCATTGACCTTATGAGTTAAAATAGAGCCATCTATTCCGATCCTCTCTACAAGTCCCTTTGCCAGAACTTTTTCATCTTTCATGTCTATGAGCTGATATTTTAATGATGAACTTCCACAGTTCATTACTAATATCTTCATTTCAAACATCCTCCTAATATATAGCTAAATTAAAATCAATTATTTCTCGCCAGATAAGTTTTCTAACCCTGAGCCTGAACGGCTGTCACTGCTACAACATTTACTATATCTTCAAAACTGCATCCCCTGGACAAATCATTTATTGGTTTTGCAAATCCCTGAGTTATAGGTCCTATTGCTTCAGCCTTGGCAAATCTCTGCACAAGTTTATATCCTATATTTCCTGCTTGAATATCCGGGAACACAAGTACATTTGCCTTTCCGGCAACATCGCTGCCAGGTGCTTTCAAATTTGCGACATCCTGCACTATAGCTGCATCCAGCTGCAATTCTCCATCTATTTTTAAATCAGGTCTAGCTTTCTGGGCTATTTTAGTAGCATTTACCACTTTATCAACTAAATCGTGTTTTGCACTTCCTTTAGTTGAGAATGAAAGCATTGCAACCTTTGGATCCATCCCGCATAATTTTTTTGCCGTCTCTGCCGTGCTCACTGCAATGGAAGCCAATTGGTTTTCATCCGGGCATGGATTTACTGCACAATCAGCAAATAAAAGCAGTCCATTATCGCCGTACTTACAATTTGGAACTCCCATTATAAAAACACTTGAAACTATAGGTACCCCTGGAGCCGTTTTAACTATCTGAAGGCCGGGTCTCAAAAGATCTCCGGTAGTATGTACGGCACCTGAAACAAGTCCATCTGCATCTCCAAGTTTAACCATCATTGTAGCAAAATATATGGGATCTCTTACTATTTTGTCCGCCTTTTCCAGCGTTATTCCCTTTTTCTTTCTCAACTCATAAAATTCATTAACATAAGTTTGAAGTTTGTTTGAAGTCTGTGGATCCGCTATTTCAATCCCATCTAAATTCACTCCTAGTTTTGATGCTTTTTCCCTTATAGTATTTTCATTTCCTACTAAAACTATATTGGCAATACCGTTACCTATTATTTTTTTACAAGCCTTGAGAGTTCTTTCCTCCTCACCTTCTGCAAGTACAATCTTTTTTTTGTTGGCCCTTGCCATATTCCATATTTGATCCATTAATTTCATCTTTGACTCTCCCTTCAAAATTGATTATGTAATATAAGACTAGATACAATTATACTATAATCCTTTTTAACTGTATTTTTCAATTAAAAATTATCAAATTTAAAACTTTTAATAAAACTTTTTGATAAATACATATGTAAAATTTCTTTAATGGATTATAATGTATTAGTATGATAGTCTTTATATTTCAATAAATAGAATACTATAATAGAAAGGAAACTTCAATGAATATTACAGGAATAATAGCAGAATACAATCCCCTTCACAATGGGCACAGGTACCATATTGAAAAATCAAAATCCATAACTGGATGTGATGGTATAATTGCAGTAATAAGTGGAAATTTTGTCCAGAGAGGTATCCCATCCATTATAGATAAATGGGCAAAAACCAGGCTGGCACTTTTAAACGGAATTGACCTGGTTATAGAACTTCCTGTACTCTACAGTCTGTCTTCTGCAGAATTTTTTGCATTTGGCGCTGTCAGTCTCCTGGAGAACCTAGGCATAGTTAAAAATCTGTGTTTTGGAAGCGAATGTGATGACATTCAACTTTTAAAATCAATAGGTAAGATACTATCTTCGGAACCAGAAGAATTCAGGTATACTTTAAAGAAAAACTTATCTTCAGGCATATCTTTCCCCCAGGCCAGAAGCAATGCGCTGATTGAATTTTTCCACAGTAGAAACAATCTTGAATCTGGGAAGTGCAGCCTGGAAAAAATACTTTCCTCACCCAACAATATTCTCGCAATTGAATACTGCAAAAGTCTGGCAAGACTTAAAAGCAATATTACTCCCGTCTGTATTAAAAGAATTGGAAGTTCTTACAACAGCCTAAATATTGAGGATAATTTCTCCAGTTCATCTTCCATTAGAAATTTCATAAGGGAAAAAGGTAATTTTGATGATTTAAGAAACAATTTGCCCTGCAGTGTATTTTCAACCTTAAAAAGAATGAATTGCTCAGGATATGACTTTACTTTTGAAGACTTTATGGTACCTTATTTAAAATACAAATACTTTTTTAATGGAGAAAGTTTAAAAAAACTTCCAGATGTATCAGAAGGCATTGAAAATAGAATTTTCAATGCAATAAAAAATAATCATTCCTATAAAGGCATCATAGAATCATCCAAAACCAAAAGATACACCTACAGCAGAATAAGCAGAATATTGTGTCAATTTTTTCTAGGGTTTGACCACTTTGACACGGACAGTTTGAGAAAAAATACATGTCCTTATATTAGAGTACTTGGTTTCAACAGCAGTGGCAAAAAAATTTTAAGAGCCATTAAAGAGAATTCCCATCTTCCCATCTATACAAAAATGCCGCAAAGAGCAGGCCAAATCTTGAAAATGGACACTCTAGCCACCAATGCCTACAGTCTCTTAAATAAAAATATACCTTTCAACTACGATTATATCAAAAGCCCAATCATAATATAAAATTTAGAATAAGCCTCCCACTTTATAAATATAATTTATTAAGGCATATATGTTAGTCAAAAGTTTTTAGAAAGTAGGTAGCTGTCATTGATTATTTTATTTTATCTTTTAATATTCGCCATAGTACTTATTTTATGTTTCTGCATAAAGAACGTAAACATTCTCATAACTATATTATGTACTATTTTAATAGGGCAGATTATATTAACTCCCAAAATATGCATAGATGGTGTGATAACCGGTGCTCTCCTATTTTTCTATAAGGTATTCCCATCTTTGTTCTCATTTTTGGTTGTATCAAATATAATTTTATCCTATGACGGAGTGTACATATATTCCAGAGTAATGGGAAAATTCCTCTGCAAGCCCTTAAAACTTCCAGTCAACTGCAGTTTCGTATTGATAATAAGCATGCTCTGCGGATATCCTCTAGGTGCAAAATACGCCTGTGAACTGCATGAAAAAAAACTAATAGATCTGCCTACCTGTGAAAGGCTTTTAAATATAGCTTCTAATGCCAGTCCTTTATTTGTACTTGGTTCCGTTGGTATTTCAATGCTTAATAATTCCAGCATAGGATATATACTTCTTTTATCCAATCTGCTTTCATGCCTGATAATGGGATTTTTAATACCTTCCAGAAAGCCGTACAGAGTTCCCGTTCAGGGTAAAAAGCATGTGTATGCCCGTCAAAATATCGGAAAAGTACTCAAAGGCAGCATTGAAAATGCAATAAAAAATTGCATGTCCATAGGAGGATTTGTAATTATATTTTCCGTTGTGAATAACATTTTAAAAAACAATTTTTTATTTAACTTGTTAATGCAGCAGATATCAAAAATTACGGGAATTTCATGTGATATAATAGAGGGATCAATTCTCGGAATGATAGAAATGACCAACGGATGCAATTTGATATCATCCTCCACTGCTTCACTCACTTTAAAAATTATTATTGTAAGCTTTTTATTTACTTTCAGCGGTGCTTCAATTGTATCGCAGGTCTACTCTTTTACTTACAAATTTAAAATATCCATGAAAAAATATGTTGTTGGTAAAATATTTCAGGGGATTATATGTTCCATATTGAGTTTCTCAATCTATACTTTATTCTCCGGCAAATTGTCAGAGGAAACATTTTTGCCCTATTATAAAATTACAGGAGGACCAAGCAGTATATTTATAGTTCTTTTAGCCCTGCTCATATTGCCCTGGCTGCTATTTAAGTCGGTGAAATTATTTCATATCCCTTAGTTCCTTTATATTTTCCCTTATAGAATCGGTCTTTAAATCTATCTTTCCCTCTAAATCATTTAATGTCTTCTGGAATTCCAGTTTCAAGTTTGTCAAAAATTCGTTGCTTTTATCCGTTATCTCTCCGTCCAGCTGGTTCAGCATTTCATCTGCATAATCCCTGGCTCCCAGCCTTATTGCTTTGGCATTTTTTTGTGCAGATGAAATTATTTCCTGCGCCCTCATATTTGCTTCTTTGGTAATATCATGATTTTCTATCTGCTTTCTCAACAAATTCAGATTTTCTTTTTTTATATTATCCGCTTCTTGCACGGCTTCAGTCAAGATTTTATTCTTTTCCTCAACTATCCACTGTGCTTTTTTTAACTCACTGGGAAGACAGTTGACTATCTTATCCAATACTTCCTGAATTTCTTTCTTATTTACCATGACCTTTCCCGTCATAGGAACCCTAGCAGAAGTATCCATAATTTCTTGAAGGTATTCCAAAAGTTTAATAGCATCCATCATTTTCTCCCCCTAAAGTCAATTAATAATTTTTATGCACCTCATCTATTTTTTTAACAATATCAGGTATTATCTCTTCAGGAACCAGGCCTCTTATGCATCCGCCAAACATAGCCACCTGTTTCACCGATGAAGAGCTTAAAAATGAATTCATGGCACTTGACATCATAAATACGGTCTCTATATCGGGATTGAGTTTCTTGTTCATAAGTGACATCTGAAATTCATATTCAAAATCCGATACGGCTCTAAGTCCCTTCACTATAACTTTAATTTTTTTCTCTTTCATAAAATCTATCAACAACCCGCTGAAGCTTTCAACCTTCACATTAGGTATATTTTTTACTACCCTCTTAATCAGGTTAACTCTTTCATCCACATTAAACAGTGCTTTCTTTTCAGGGTTAATAAGTACTCCCACTGTCACTTCATCAAATACTCTAGCTGATCTGTTTATTATATCTAAATGTCCATTAGTTATAGGATCAAAACTTCCTGGACATATTGCCTTGTTCATGTTAAATTAATCCTCCTCGTATTCATAAAAACCTAGGGTAGTTTTTCCATATTTTCTGTGATCTGTTAAAATTATGCCATCAGTTCCCACATACATTTTTTCATCAGTATTGATTTTAGTAACTATAATTCCATCCTGCGCCAATAGGCCTTTCTCTTCAATGGATTCCACCGCTGGTGGAATCATCTCCTTTTTATAAGGAGGATCAATAAATATTATATCAAATACCTCTTCTGCCCTGCCTAATTTTTCAAGAGCCCTGTAGGAATCCATATTCATAGCACTGCATTTTGGCATAAATCCCAGATTTTCTATATTTTTTTGGAGGCAGGAAAATGTATCCCTATCTCTGTCAACCAGAAAGCATTTTTTGGCTCCACGGCTCACAGCCTCAAGCCCAAGGCTTCCCGTCCCTGCAAACAAATCCAATACATTAGAACCGTAAACTCTACTTTGAATTATATTAAACATAGATTCTTTGACTCTGTCCAAAGTAGGTCTTGTAACATCGTATCCTTCAGGAGACAATAATTTTCTTCCTTTAGCAAGGCCTGAAATTATTCTCATAAAACTTCCTCCTATTTGATTTTTCCATATATATTATTTATTCCCTAACATTTTAACATATATATTTGCATTATTCAAAATTTGCCTATATATTCATATAAGTTAATTGAAACTTATGAATCTTGAAGTTCTCTTCAATTTTTTCTGTATTTCATTCCTGATTCTTATATCTTCCGGATCTGAACTTTTCAAAAGTCTTTTAGCCTCTAAATTAGCCCTCCTAAATATATCTATATCATCCACTAAATTTGATAAAACCAGCTCATCTTCACCATGCTGTTTAAGTCCAAAAATTTCTCCTGCCCCTCTTAATTTTAAATCCTCTTCTGAAATAAAAAAACCATCATTGCTGGATTCCATTATTTCCATTCTTTTTCTTATTATGTCATTTTTAATATCTGCAATCAATATACAGTAGGATTTATATTTTCCCCTGCCCACTCTTCCTCTCAGTTGGTGAAGTTGTGCAAGACCAAATCTCTCCGCATTTTCAACTATCATCACCGCCGCATTGGGCACATTTATACCCACTTCTATGACAGTAGTGGACACCATTACCTTAATTTCACCCTTTTTAAATCTATTCATAGTATTTTCCTTGTCCTTGGAGGACATTTTTCCGTATAATATATCCATCGGAATATTTTTAAAATATTTTTCTTTAAGTTCTTCATAGACATCTTCCACCGAACTCAAATCCAGCTGATCATTTTCCTCCACCAATGGACATACTACATATACCTGCCTTCCTTTTTTTATCTCATCAAGGGCAAATCTATACACCTTATCTCTGGAATTCCTATCTCTATAATAGGTATTTATCTTCTGTCTTCCCGCAGGTAGCTCATCTATGGTGGATACATTCAAATCTCCATATAAGTACAGGCTCAGAGTTCTAGGAATAGGTGTGGCTGTCATAACGAGCACATCTACATTTTCCCCCTTGTTGGTAAGTTTGCTCCTCTGCATAACCCCAAATCTATGCTGTTCATCCGTAACCACCATTCCCAGCTTTTTAAACTGCACATCTTCCTGAATTAACGCATGGGTACCTATCAGCAAATCTATTTTTCCCAGCTTCAACTCATGTTTTATCTCATCTTTGTCTTTAGCGGCAGTACTTCCACAAAGCAGCTTTACATTTACCCTGAATTTTTTCAAAAATTTTTTGGCACTTGTATAATGCTGCTTAGCCAATATCTCCGTAGGAGCCATTAGTACCGCCTGATATCCGTTTTTTACCACATTGAATACAGCTATGAGGGCCACTATGGTTTTACCGCTCCCTACATCTCCCTGCAGAAGCCGGTTCATGGGAAACCGCCTTTTTTCATCAATCAATATTTCTCTTATGACCTTATTTTGGGAATCAGTTAGCTCATAGGGAATTTCTTTTTTCAATTCCTTCAATTCCGGGGAAATTTTAAAGGCTATTCCCCTTTTGTTCATAAAGCTGTATTTAAGCATCAATATTTTGAGGGAATATGTAAAAAGTTCCTGAAACTTAAGCCTTTTCTTTCCCTGGTTTAACTGCTCCAAATCGGCAGGAGCATGTATTATGCGTACCGCCCTATCCAAACTGCAGAATCTATATTTGTCAATTATCCACCTTGGGAGGTTTTCCTGTATACTTATTTGACTGAGTACCTCAGATATAAGTTTTATAAATGTATTATTATTTATGCCCGACTTTAAAGGGTATATGGGTATTATCTTCTCTTCCGTACCATTCGACTTGCAGCCATTTACAAGAACAGGGTTTTCCATATAAATCTGTCCTTTAAATTTCTGAATTTTTCCCATTACCCTGTATCTGCCGTCCATTTTAAATTTGTTCTTCATATACGGCTGGTTAAACCATCTTCCTTTAAAAACCGTATTCTCACCTTGAAATATCACCGTGGAAATAATTTTTCCAGTTCTAGTCCTGATATTTCTACATATATTTTTGACTTTACAGTTTACTATAACTTTTCCAGTACTTCCACTTTTCAAATTTGAGCAGCTGGAAATCGTCTCGTAATCCCTTGGAAAATACAGAAGCAAATCCAATATGCTAAATATAAAACACCTGTTTAAATTTCTAGCCGTTACAGTTCCAACCCCTTTTATACTCTTTATATTATCGTATACATCCATAAAATATTCACCTGTTTCCTATACTGCATTTTAATAAATTAAAAGTAAAAAAAGCCCAAGGGCTTTTTTTATTCAACAGATACTATGAAATAATAAAGGGGCTGTTTCCCGTTGTAACACTGTATATCCATGTCTTCATATTTTTTCTCAAGTTTTTTGACAAAATTATTTACCTCCTCCCCATTGCATTTATCACCATAGTATACACTTATGAGTTCGCTGTCATCCCCTATCATTTCATCTATGATATCACTGCATACCTGAAATTTGTCTTTCCCAACTTTGTTTATTTTACCTTCAATAAGCCCCAGTATATCTCCCTGCTTTATATCTTTTTCATCTACATTTGTATCTCTTACTGCAAAAGTCACCGAACCTGTAGTCACCGTAGTCATTGCTTCTTCCATGGCATTTACATTTTCATCCAAATCCACATCCGAATTAAAAGCCGTTATTGCAGTAATTCCCTGTGGTATAGTTTTAGTAGATATTACCCTTACTGTTTTATCCGAAAGCTTTGCGGCCTGGTTAGCTGCCATAATTACATTTTTATTATTAGGCAGTACAAATATATTCTTTGCGTTTATCACATTTATACAATTTAATATATCTTCCGTACTCGGGTTCATAGTCTGACCGCCTTCTATTACGTAGTCGACTCCCAAATCCTTGAATATGCCGTTGATGCCCTCTCCTACGGACACTGAAATAAATGCATATTTTTTGGGCTCAGTTTTCTGTTCATGCTCTTCCTCCCCCTGCTCTTTTTCCGCAGGTGAATTTTCTCTAAAATCATCTATATTTAAAATATGTCTATGCTGCTCTCTCATATTATCTATTTTTATTTTAGACAATTCTCCTAATTTAACTGACTGTGACAAAACCCATCCCGGATCGTTGGTGTGAATATGAACTTTTATTATGTCATCATCTTTTACCACCACCATAGAATCTCCAATTTTTTTCAGCTTATTCTTAAAATCATCTATGTCTGATTTTCGAGAATGTATGATAAATTCCGTGCAATACCCATATTTTATATCCTGTTTGCCCAAATTTTTAGCCGCAGATTGAATCTTTGCACCGTTGATTTCCTTCAAATGAAGACCTTTCATATGGTTTTTCAAAGCTTCATACATTCCCTGAAGTATGATAAGAAGACCCATGCCACCGGAATCCACCACTTTTGCCTTTTTCAATACTGGAAGCATATCCGGAGTTTTATCAAGGACATTCTTGCTGTAATCACACACTTTTTCCAAGAGTACAGTTATATCCTTTTCATTTGATTTTACTGCATTTTCGCCGGCAGCCCTTATGATAGTCAATATAGTACCTTCCGTAGGACGCATAACTGCCTTATAGGCAAATTTTGCCCCTTCCTCAAGCGCATTTGCAAATCCTGCGGAATCCACCTGGGCACTGCCTTCAACACCCTTAGCTATACCCCTAAATATCTGAGAAAGTATAACTCCAGAATTTCCTCTGGCCCCCATGAGTGCACCTTTGGCCAGCTGTTTTCCAATTACATCTATGGATTTTTCATTTACATCAGCTATTTCCAATACCGCATTTCTAAGCGTCATGGACATATTCGTACCCGTATCACCGTCAGGTACTGGAAATACATTTAATGAATTCACAAAATCCTTTTTTTCCTCTAGTTTATTACTGGCATTTACAACCATATTGTAAAAAATCTGCCCATCTATATTTAAGTATCCCATTTTTACAAATTACCTCCCTAGACTCTAACACCTTGAACATTCACTGTAATAGTTGATACCTTAAGTCCTGTATAGTTCTCCAGGTTGTATTTTACCTTTTGTATTATGTTATTTGCAATTACAGATATCTTTGTTCCATACTCTACAATTATATGCAGTTCTATGATCAATTCATTATTTTTAGAGCGAACTTTTACCCCTTTACTTAAATTTTCACCTTTTATCAATTCCCAAAAACCATCCTTAGCACTTTTAGAAGCCATTCCCACTACACCATAACATTCCATGGTGGATAATCCAACTATATTGGCAACTACTTCTTCTGAATAATCTATATATCCATTTTCCTTATCGATACTGCCTATCATTTAAAAACCTCCTCTTTCAATATCATATTTTATAATACCATAAAGGCATTTTACTATTCAAGCCAATACTTAAACTTTAACCAACCCTTGCATGTATCACATGTTCTGTGGTAAAATAATTTATGTTTGAATCATGTAAAACTCTTAAGGAGGTGTTTACAATGTCAAGAAAATGTGATATATGTGGTAAAGGTGTTGCGTTTGGAGTACAATACAGCCATTCACACCGTCAATCCAAAAGAACTTGGTCTCCGAATATAAGAAAAATCAAAGCTATAGTCAATGGTACACCAAAAACTATACATGTTTGTTCGAGATGTCTTCGTTCAGGAAAGGTTAAACGTGCCATATAAAAATAAAAATGCAGTTGTTTAGTTACAATTGCATTTTTTGCGTCTTGTGTTTATTATAAATACGAGATCATTTTCTCCTGGTAAAAAATTTTATAATTGCAGACAGGATACCTGGAAGTTTAAATGCAATAATTTTCATCAAATTACCTCCTTATTTATGATGTTCTATTAGATACCATCCACAATAAATCAATCCAGCACCTGCAGCTATTATCCATCCCCATATGGGAATAATAACTGTCATCAAAAATCCCACACCTATGGACAAAGCTACTAATCCAATTTTTTTCTTTGTTCTTCTTCTGAGTCCCCTCTTTTTCACATCATTATACCTTAAAAATTGCTCTATACTATTATATGCACCAAACAGCATTATTGTTACCACATTTTCAATTGACAATTGTCAGCTGTCAATTGTCAATCGAATTCAGTCTCTGCTTTTCATCAGAAGCAGTCTCCCGCTGTCAAATACTATATCTGCACTTTTCTTCAAAAATTCATTTGATATGGTCCTGCCGTCACCCAACTTCAAGTCATAGTTATCAAGTTTGTACTTTGCACCTATTATACTTAAATTTTTAACTACATCACAATAGGCATACAGTGAAAAAGTTTCACCCTCTTCACCTTCTATTCTGGTGGATTTGTCAACCAGCTCAATAGTATTGTGTTCATCTTTTATATAAGCCTTAACTCCACTTAAATTGCATTTCAAAAGCATACCCAGATTTCCCAAAAGGTGGTCCACTCTGCTTCCTGTAACCCCAAGCAGCACTATTTCATCTGGTTTTAGTCCAAGAGCTTTGTCAATTACAATTTCGGTATCTGTACAGTCCTTAACCTTGGGATATTCTTCTATAATACAACCTTTGTATTTAAAAAAATTTAAGACTTCTCCATCTATGGAATCAAAATCTCCCATGAGATATTTGGGCAGTATGTTATACCTATAAAGGCAATTTCCGCCGCTGTCAGCACATATTAAAATTGAATCTTTATTAAGTTCTCTCTCAAGCAATTTTTTTGAAGGAGCACTTCCTCCTGATACTATAACCACTTTCACGTTAAATTCCCTCTCTCAGCATTTCTATATTGTCTTTTATCCTCCCATTTTTAAATACGGCGGAACCTGCCACTATTACATCCGCACCGTTTTTCACTACATTTCCTATATTGTATTTTGAGATACCGCCGTCAACTTCTATCATCAAGTTTTTGTTATATCTATCTTTTAAATCCCTCACTTCTCTTATTTTTCTAGAACAGTAATCTATGTATTTTTGTCCTCCGAATCCGGGGTTCACAGACATTATGAGAACCATATCCAGATAAGGCACCAGATATTTTAAATTGTCTACCAATGTAGCTGGATTCAACGCCACTGCCGTCTTCACACCTAAACTCCTTATGTAATTCAACGTCCTATCCAAATGACTGTCGGCTTCAAAATGAACCGTTATGATATCCGCACCTGCTTTTGCAAAACTCTCTACATACCTAGAAGGTTCCCGTATCATCAAATGTACATCAAAGGGCAATCTGGTACATTTTCTTATGCTCTGTACTATGGGAACTCCAAAGCTTATATTGGGTACAAAACTTCCATCCATCACATCTATGTGAATTAAATCCGCCCCACATCTGTCCAAAGATCTTATTTCTTCTCCCAATTTGGAAAAGTCTGCCGACAATATGGAAGGTGCTATTTTTACCATTGCGTATTATCTCCTTTTTAATATAAATGTATTTAACTCAATATCTCTCATGTGAAAAAATTTCTTTTAGGACTTTAATATAGAAATTGTATCTTTCACTGCTTATACTTCCTCTTTCCACAGAACTTTTAACAGCACATTTAGGTTCCTTATAATGAAAACATCCTGCAAATTTACACTTTCCTATAGATTTCATAAATTCAGGAAAACAGTATTGAAGTTCTTCTGGAGGTATGTCAGTTGTATCAAGTGAAGAAAAACCAGGGGTATCCACTAGAAACCCCTTTTCAACAACTTCTATCAACTGACTGTACCTTGTAGTGTGTTTCCCCCTGTTTAATTTTTCACTCACTTTACCGGTTTTCATAAGTTCTTTTCCACAAAGGAAATTTAAAATAGTAGATTTTCCTACCCCAGAAGGTCCACATAGAACTGTAACATTTCCGCTTAATTTCTCCCTGACAGCATCAATTCCATATCCTTTTTTTGCACCAAGCTGCAGTATTTCATAACCCACACTTCTTATTCTGTCTACAAGCTCAAGCTCCACTTTATTCTTGGACAAATCCATCTTATTAAAACACACAATTATCTTTAATCCACTGTATTCACAATTTATGAGAATTCTATTTAAAAGATCTTCATTCATTTTAGGGTGATTAAATGCAAAAATCACCAATACCTGAGTTACATTGGCAACTAAAGGACGCTTTAACTGACTTATTCTAGGATAAATTTTATCAATAACTCCCTGGTCCCTCTCAATACTGATATCGACGTTATCTCCAACCATGGGGGAAAGACCGCTGTATCTAAATTTCCCCCTGGCTTTACATTCAATTGTTCTGTCTTTGGTTTTTATATAATAAAATCCTCCTATGCCTTTTACTACAATTCCCTTCATAATTTCTCCTAATCTAGTTCAATATTGTTTTATACCTCGCCTATTCTATCTTCTGGAATTATTGTAATCACTGTAATTGTAATTTGAGTTACTGCGGTTGCCTGTATTGCTGTTATTGGAATTGTTTCCGCTTCCATTATTACCCTGCTGGCCACCGCCCTGCTGACTGCCGCCGCTCTGCTGGCCACCGCTCTGCTGGCCGCTGCCTGTATTTCCGCCGCTGCTCTGCTGTCCGCTGCCTGCAGTATTACTGCCAGTATTGCTTCCAGTATTACCTTCCTGTGAACCCTGATTGCTGTTCATTCCCTGCTCACCTTGAGGCTGTTTATATACATAATAAGTCAAAGTCACGGAAGTGCCTTCTTTAACCTGCCTTGAAGCACCTACACTCTGATTTGTAACTCCCATATTCTCCTGATTTCTATCGGAAGTTTCCACTGGATTTTCCACAACTTTCAGGCCTGCACCCTGCATTATGGCTCTTGCTTCACTTATACTCTTGCCTGAGACGTCCGGAACTGTCACATATTTTGATTCGGGTCCCTTGCTCACTACAAGATTCACCTTAGTACCATTCTTCACTTTAGAGTCAGCTTCCGGATCCTGGCTTACAACCTGACCTTGAGATACATTATCGCTGTATCTGTAGGAAATATTGCCCACACTAAGACCACTGCTGGTGATAATACTTTTGGCAGTACCCAAATCAATACCCACTACATTTGGAACGCCCATGGTATCGCTGCCTCCACTTATAATCACCCTCACATCTGAATGTATTTTTACTTTAGTACCTGATTTAGGAAAACATTCCAGTACAGTACCTGCAGGTTTATCACTTTTTTGTTTCGCCCCAACTACAAAATTGAGTTTCTTACTTTCCACTAACTTCTTAGCTTGATCCCGTTTCATTCCCACTATATTGGGTACTGAAACTTCCGAAGAATTTCTGCTGAATGCAAAATATCCTGAAACTGCACCTATTACTGTTATCAACACAATCAATGCTATTATAAGTATGGTTTTCTTTTTTTTCGGATCAAGGGCAGGTGACTTGTTTTTTTTCTTCTCCGGCTCAACTTCATCTTCATCATAATCCTCGTCTTCATTTTTATAATTGTCATTTACATCTACAGGATCCATTATCCTCGTCATATCGTCATTCAAATCATCTTCTGCCAAATTAAGCTTTTGATTATTCTCTATTTTTTTTAAATCTACAAGCATATCATCCATGGTCTGATACCTTTTTATAGGTTCCTTTTCCACGGCCTTCAAGATCAATTTATTTAGACCTTCCGGTACGTTTTCATTCAATTTGATGGGGGGAACCACTGGCTCCTGTATATGTTTTAACGCTATGGACACCGGGCTCTCTGCATCATAGGGTACTTTACCTGTAACCATTTCATACATTACTATTCCTAGAGAATAGATGTCCGTTCTAAAATCTACAAAGCTGCCCCTTGCCTGTTCAGGAGAAAAATAATGTGCAGAACCCATTATTTTATTTGAATTGGTTATAGTAACTGAATTAGAAGCTTTTGCAATTCCAAAATCTGTTACCTTTACTATTCCATCTTCCGTTACAAGAATATTATGAGGCTTTATATCCCTATGTATAATATTATTCCTATGTGCACATCTGAGGGCTTTAGCTATCTGAATAGCTATTTCTACTGTTTTCTCCGGAGGTATTCTGACTTCTTCTTTTATTATCTGTTTTAGTGTCTTCCCTGAGACATATTCCATTACAATATAATTTATATCATTCTGGCTGCCCACGTCATATATATTGACTATATTATTGTCCGAAAGGCTTGCTGCTGCCGTAGCTTCCCTTTTAAATTTTTCAACAAATTCCGTATCGCTGGAAAATTGTTCTTTAAGAACTTTCACAGCTACATTTCTATTTAACAGGTGGTCCTTAGCCTTATAGACAACTGCCATTCCACCTTCCCCTATTTTTTCCAACGGTTCATATCTATTTCCTAGCATCGTCCCTATCATCTTTACCCTCTCCTTCAAATACAATAACTGATATATTATCTTTTCCGCCTCTAAGGTTGCTGAGTTCAATTAACTGTTTACATGCATCCTCGTTATTGTTATTCATTATTATATCAAACATTTCATCAGTATTTACCCCATTAGACAAACCGTCAGTACAGAGCATTACCCTGCTGACGTCCCTCAAATCAACCTCAAAGGTATCTATTTTTACGGATAGATTGGTTCCAAGTGCTCTGGTTATTATATTTTTGTTAGGATGACTTGCAGCTTCCTCCTCCGTTATACTGCCTTCATCAACCAACTGCTGCACAAGAGAATGATCTTTAGTGATTTTTACTACACCGTCGTACTTTAAAATATAACATCCACTGTCGCCTACATTAGCTACTACCATCTTCATATCTCTTACTAAACAGGCCGTTATAGTTGTCCCCATCCCAACAAATTCATCATTACTTCTCGACAATTTATAGATCTTTTCATTTGCCAGATTTATAGCTTCCAAAAGGTCCTTTTTCATATCTACCGTTTCCCTAGCTTTTATATTGGAAATAGTTGTCTCAACTGCAATTCTGCTTGCAACTTCTCCTGCATTATGTCCACCCATTCCATCCGCTATCACATATAGATTCAAATTCTTTCCCTTATAGAAATCTGCAAAATCTTCATTTAGCTTCCTTACTTTGCCTACATCTGATAAGATCCCCACCATTTTCTACACCCTTTCTATACCTTTTTGATTCTATATAACTTCTTCTCAATTGCCCACAAGCGGCGTTTATATCCGAACCCATTTCTCTTCTTATAGTAACTTCTACTCTATTATCAACAAGTTTATCATAGAAATCTTTTATATTATTCAGAGAAGATTTTCTAAAATCATTTTCCCTAACTTCATTTACAGGTATCAAATTTACATGACACAGAAGACCTTTTAACAGCCCTATTAAATTTTCAGCACATTGCAAGCTGTCATTTACACCACTTACCAAAGCATATTCAAAAGATATTCTCCTGCCTGTCTTGTCTATATAATATCTGCATGAATCCATTATTTCCCCTATAGAATATCTATTTGCAATAGGCATGATCTTTCTTCTAGTCACATCATCTGTTGAATGCAGAGATATAGCCAACGTGATCTGTAGATTTTCATCTGCCAATTGCCTTATTCTAGGCACTATACCACAGGTAGAAAGAGTTATGTGTCTTTGACCTATATTGAGGCTGTAATCGCAATTTAACATATTTAAAAATTTTAGCACATTGTCATAATTGTCAAGAGGTTCTCCACTTCCCATCAACACTACATTTGATATTCTCTCTCCAATTTCACTTTGAGATTTTAAAACCTGGGCCAATATTTCTCCACTGCTCAGATTTCTCACCATACCATCCACAGTAGATGCACAAAATTTACAGCCCATCCTACATCCAATTTGCGTTGAAACACATATGGAATTACCGTGTTTATATTTCATAACTACTGTTTCTATAACATTTCCATCTCTATATTTATATAAAAACTTAACAGTATCTTTTAATTTTGAACGATAGCTTTTAATCAATTCTGGAATTTCTATATAAAAATTTTCTTTCAATTTCTCAATTAAGGATTTAGGAATGTTGGTCATACAATCAAAATCCCACTGGTTTTTCTTGTAAAGCCAGTTCATTACCTGATTTGCCCTAAACTGGCTTTCGCCGTTATTTTTCATCCAACTTCTCAAGTCTTCCATATTGAAGTCAAAGATATTATACATACATTTATTGCACCTACCTATATTTTATCATTTTTGCAATAAAAAACCCATCTACATTTTCACTGGGAAGTATTGTCATATATCCTCCTCTATTATATATTATATTTTCAAAATCTCCACAGTTTATTTTTTCCAATTTAAATTGAGGATTTTTCCCAATAAACCATCTTATATTTTCATCATTCTCCATCTTATTTAATGTACACGTAGAATATATAAGTTTTCCACTTTTTTTTACATATTTCGAGGCATTGATCATAATATTTCTCTGTATTTTTATTAAATTATTTATAGAATTCTTATTCTTGGTCCATTTGATTTCAGGTTTCTTCCTGATTATTCCAAGCCCCGAACAGGGTACGTCAATGAGCACTCTGTCTGATATGCCCTGAAATTGTTCCACATATTCTTCAGCATCAATTTTATTACAAATAATATTTTTGATTCCCAGTCTATCTGCGTTTTCCTTTACAAGTGCCAATTTATTTTCATGTAAATCACAGGCATATACTTTTCCCGTATCTCCCATCAATTCTGATATGTGGCAGGACTTACCTCCCGGGGCACTGCAGAGATCAAGCACAGTCATGTTTTCTTTTACATCCATAATACGGGCTACCAGCATTGAACTTTCATCCTGAACTGTAATATACCCCCTCTTAAAAAGCGGATTCGACTCTATACTGCTCCCTTTTTTTATAATCAAAGCCTCTCTGCACAGAGTACCTCTCTCAACGTCGTATCCACTTTCTTCAAGCTTATTCCAAACCTGTTTGTAATCTGCCTTTAAACTATTTATTCTAACTGTAATTTTGGGAACAATATTCGAGTTTTTCAATATGGTCTCACCCACACCTTCGCCATACTGGGAAATAAAAAGTTCAACCATCCATCTTGGAAAGGAATACTTAAAACATAACCTTCCTATCTTGTCACCATTTTGTCCAAAGCCCACAATATTCCTCTTCCTTAAATAATTTCTCAGGACACCATTTACCAGTCTCGACAATTTAAATGATTTCCTTTTTGAAAGTTCTACAGCTTCATTTACCACTGCAAACTCAGGTACTTTGTCTAAATACCTCAGTTGAAATATGGATATTCTAAGTATGTTCAATATGTCTTCATCCAATTTGCCAACGCCATTTTTCAAAAAACTGTTCAGTATACTGTCAATCGTATATTTGTACCTCAGAGTTCCATATACTATTTCTGTAATAAATGCCCTGTCCCTTCTATCCAAATTTTCTCTATTCAAGTACTCACTTAAAACTATATTGGAATATGCATTATTGTGCAATACCTTTTTAAGTATTTTAACTGCTGTATTTCTGGAATTTGTCATATTTTTACCTCTAATTTCTATCTCTACTTATATATATGAGTCTCAGCAAGTTTGCTATAGAAGTCAATATGGCAGCCACATAGGTCATAGCAGCAGCACTTAAAACTGATCTTGCACCGCTTAACTCGCCTGAGTAAAGTATATTTTTTCCCTCTAGCATCCTTAAAGCTCTCTTTGAAGCATTTAATTCCACCGGAAGAGTTATTATCTGAAACAATACAACTGAAGTAAATAAAATTATTCCTAAATTCACAAGTCCTCTGATTCCTAGAATGAATCCAGCCAGAAGCAGTATCCATGAGGCATTAGAACCAAAATTCACTACAGGGACAATGGAATTTCTTATAATAAGCGGAACATATCCATTTTTATGTTGAATAGCATGACCGGTTTCGTGGGCCGCCACCCCTATTGATGCTACAGAATTCCCATAATAAACATCCTGCGAGAGCCTCATGACCCTCTTGGACGGATCATAATGATCGCTTAATTTCCCGGGTATCAATTCCACAGGTACATCATAAAGGCCGCTGCCGTCCAAAAGCATTCTGGCCACCTGGGCACCCGTATATCCGTTGTGGCTGCCATATCTGGAATATTTATTGAAAGTGGAAGATACCTTGTATTGAGCCCAGATTGCTACTAAAAGTGCTGGAATTAATATAATAATACTGCTATCAAAATAAAACATCAATTACACCTCCATATGAGCTATTTCCCTAGTACAATGCCTGGTTCTATCAAATGCCCCTTTATATATTCACTAACTTCCATAGGCCTCCCGCCTGGAAACTGTATATTTTTTATTACAACGATACCCCTGCCGCAGGCCACTTTAATACCCTGTTTGGAAACTTCAAGTATACGTCCGGCTTCCTTTGTAGGGGATGTTTCATCCGATATTTTAACCTGATATACTTTCATGCTTTCCCCTTTATATTGAGTATATGCAATAGGCCATGGATTTAAACCCCTTACAAAATTTTTTATCTCAATGCTGCTGAGATCCCAGTTTATCTTTGCCATGTTCCTCGAGAGCATTTTTGCATAGACGGTTGTGGTCTTCCCCTGCTTCTTTCTTTCAATTGTACCTGCTTTTAGCCCTTTAAGAGTTTTTACAAGTAAACTGGCTCCGTCTTCTTTCAATACATCTGTAAGATCTCCTGCTGTCATGTCCTCTGAAATCTCAACGGTACTTCTCAAAAGCACATCTCCCGTATCAAGCCCGGTATCCATGAACATGGTAGTATTTCCAGTCTCTTTCTCACCTTTTATAATACACCAGTTTATAGGCGCTGCCCCCCTATATTTTGGCAAAAGTGATGCATGTAAATTAATGCATCCATTTTTAGGTATACTCAGCACTTCCCCTGTAAGTATCTGGCCGTAAGCTGCAACTACTATAAAATCCGGTTTCATTTTTTTCAGCTCGCTTAATACCCGGCCATCCTTTTTCAAACTGACGGGCTGATAGACAGGTATGTTGTGTTTGACAGCCTCTTCTTTGACAGGAGAAAAAGCTATCTTTCTACCTCTGCCCTTTGGTCTATCAGGTTGTGTAAATACAGCCGCCACATCGAATTCCTCTATCAGCCTTTTTAAAGATGGTACTGAAAAATCAGGAGTTCCCATAAAAACTATATTCATTTGCCACCTTCACCTTCTTTTTTTACAATTTTATCTATAAAAAGTACACCATTTAAATGATCTATCTCATGGCAAAATGCCCTGGCAAGCAAATCTTTTCCTTCCACTACTATCTTTTCACCCTCTTCATTCAATGCCTTTACTTTCACTATCTGAGGTCTTTCCACTTCGCCTTCCACTCCAGGTATGCTCAGGCATCCCTCTCTATCTATATAACTGCCTTCACTATATATAATTTCCGGATTTACAAGTTTATATAACACACCATCACCTATGTCAATTACCACAATCCTTTTTAAAACACCAACTTGAGGTGCTGCAAGACCTATACCGTCTTCTTCATACAGCGTATCCACCATGTCTCCAAGCAGTGTCTTAATTCTATCATTTATAACATCAACTTTCCTGCTTTTTTTTCTCAGTATATCGTCACCATATTTTCTAATATTTCTTAAAGCCATATTATGCGTTTCTCCTCTCAAACCAAACTATAAATTACATCATATTAGTAGGATTTATATCTATACTAACCCTTATATCATTATAAACATCTTTTAACAGATCATAAACTATTTTTCTTATATTTTGTGCCATATTTAAACTTATTTTTCCCTTTATCATTATCTTCCACCTATAGTATTCCTTTATCTTAGATATTTCACAGGGGCACGGACCCAACATTTTAATTTTATCATTTTTCTCAAGAATATTCCTCAAAAATATACCAACATTTTGTATATTTTTTATTAATATGCCCTCATTCTTACTGCTCACATTTATAAGAAGAATATCTGAAAATGGCGGATAATTCATGTTCTTTCTCACTACAATTTCCCTATTATAAAAATCTCTGTAATTGTTTTTTGCAGCACATTTCAAGCTGTAATTTTCAGGGCTGTAGGTCTGTACAATTACTTCTCCCGGTTTTTGACCTCTACCTGCCCTTCCAGAAACCTGCGTTATCAATTCATAGGTTCTTTCTGCAGATCTAAAATCAGGAAGATTAATTGACAGATCTGCCGCTATCACTCCAACCAGGGTAACATTTTTGAAATCCAGCCCTTTTGCTATCATCTGCGTTCCCACCAATATGTCGGCTCTGCCCTCTTTAAAGGTATTATATATTTTCTCATAGGAATTTTTCTTTCTTGTAGTATCAAAATCCATCCTGAGTACTTTTGCCCCGGGAAATTTTTCCTTTATCAACTTTTCTATTTTCTCAGTACCGACTCCAAAATACTTTACATATTTACTCCCGCATTTGGGGCAAACTTTGGGCACGTCAATCCTGCTTCCGCAGTAATGACATATGAGTTTATCAATATCATGGTGGTACGTGTAAGATATGTCACAGTTATTACACTTAAACACATAGCCGCATTTTCTACAGGATACAAAGGTAGAATATCCCCTTCTATTTAAAAACAATATTACCTGTTCTCCCCTATTCAATCTGTCACAAATGGATTTATACAAAATCCTGCTGAACATGGATTTATTGTTATTCACAAGCTCTTCTCTCATATCTACAATCCTAATTTTAGGCATAGCTGCCCCATCGGCCCTGTTTCTCAAAGTCACAAGCTCAATTTCACCTCTGGTGCATCTATAATAAGTTTCTATAGAAGGTGTAGCTGAACCCAACACCATTTTACAGCCATATTGTCTGCATTTCATCTCCCCTATTTCTCTGGCATTGTACTTGGGATTGCTGTCTGATTTGTAGCTCCACTCCTGTTCTTCATCTATTATTATAAACCCCAGATTCTCAAAAGGTAAAAAAATAGCCGATCTAGCTCCTATGGCAACTTTTACCTGACCCCTTTTTACCCTCATCCATTCGTCATATCTTTCCCCGTCGGATAATTTACTGTGAAATACACTTATGTCCTTTCCAAATCTTCCCTTAAACCTTTCTACCATTTGGGGAGTAAGTGCAATTTCAGGTACTAATATAATGGATTCCATTCCGTCTTTCATAGCCTTCTCCACAAGCTGCATATAAATTTCAGTCTTGCCGCTTCCCGTAACTCCGTGAATTAAAAACATGCTTTTATCTAAATTCATTATCTTATTTACTGCCAGCTGCTGTTCCCTATTCAATATTTTTTTGGAGTATCTGCTGTATTTTCTATCATCGTATCTACCAACCACGCTTTTTCCGGTAATGAGAAAACCGTGTTTTATCATAGTATTTATGGAGGACAGAGATACATCATATTTTTTGCTTATAAAATTTTTGGTATGTTTTCCATTTTCATCTTCCACCAATTTATATATTTTTCTATATGGATCCCTGGCAAATCTTTTTTCTGGCTCTCTGCCTGTGTACACCAAGTTTTCTTCCTTGTCCTTCATACCCTTCAAAATACCTCTCGGTACAAACATCTTTATACAGTCCAGATAGGTGCACAGATACCTCTTTCTCATTTCCTCTATAAGCTCTAAGTCTTTTAACGTAAAAAGGGGGAAATCATCGCAAAAATCAATTATATCTTTGATTTTATTGTCATTTAATATATTTTCATAAAGCCTTACTATAAATCCGTCCACTTTTTTATTTCCCTTTCCAAAGGGAACTTTAACTCTGAAGCCTATTTTTATCTTATCTTTCAATTTTTCCGGTACTTTATAGGTAAAAATCTTATCCAATTTCACGGAACTGTTATTCACGATAATTCCTGCATATGTATACACCTGATCACCCTTTTACAATAAACATTAAATTAAATAAGAGAGGCATTCAATTTTCAGCCCCTCTTAAAAATATAAAAAATTTATAACCTAGATGTCAATATATCAAACAATTTACGTGCTACTTCCCTCTTAGTCATTTTATTCAAATCAACTTTATCGCCATCCCTGAATATTATGGTAACTTTATTGTTATCTGAGGCAAATCCGGTATCTTCACCCGTTATATTATTGGCAACTATATAGTCTAAATTTTTATTTTCCAATTTTTTTGCGGCATTTTTTATAAGATCATTACTTTCCGCAGCAAAGCCCACCAAAATTTGATTGTCCTTCAATTTTCCAAGCTCTTTAAGTATGTCAATATCCTTGATCATTGGAAGTGAAAGCTCATCTTCATTCTTTTTTATCTTCTTTTGAGAATAGGCCTTGGGTTTATAATCAGAAACCGCAGCCGCCTTTATAACTATATCCTGCTTATCAAATTTTTCAAGTACTGCATTTAACATTTCCTCATTTGTCCTCACACCGACAAACTGTACTCCAAATGGCATTTCCAAACTCGTCGGTCCAGAAACAAGGGTAACTTCTGCCCCCCTGTCTCTCGCCTCCTCAGCTATAGAATATCCCATCTTGCCGGAGGATCTATTGGTTATATACCTTACTGGATCTATATCCTCCATGGTAGGGCCGGCAGTAACAAGCACTTTCTTACCCTTCAGATCCTTTTTATCATAGAGCATGCTCTCAATTACCTGGGTTATAAAATTTGTATCCTGAAGCTTGCCTGCCCCGCTGTCGCCACATGCCAGTCTTCCTGATGCAGGCTTTATGAATTCATATCCAAATTTCATGAGTTTATTTATATTGTCCTGTAAAATAGGATTTTCATACATGTTGGTATTCATAGCAGGTGCAAAAACCACTGGAGCTCTGCTCGCCATAATTGTAGTAGTCAAAAGATCGTCCGCTATTCCATTTGATACCTTTCCTATTATATTGGCAGTTGCAGGAACAACCGCTATTAAATCCGCCTTCTTTGCAAGAGAGATATGCTGTATTTCCCATGATTTTGGCTCATCAAACATATCCACATTCACTATATTCTGGCTCATGGTCTGAAAACTAAGAGATGAAACAAACTTCACTGCGGATCTGGTCATTATGACATTTACGTCAAAACCCCTCTTCTTAAGTCTGCTAACCACGTCCAATGCCTTATAGGCCGCTATTCCTCCAGTTACTCCTATGACTACATTTTTCCCCTCACCTGTATTCAGCATTACTTTATACCCTCTTTTGAAGTTTCATAAGAAATCAATTTTTGATATACCTCGTTAATGGCTATAGTGACAGGTTTAGTCGAATCTATATCCACCAAGGGTTCGTCTCCATCAATTAACTGTCTTGCCCTTTTAGCCACTATAGTGATCAAAGCATACCTATTGTTTACTATTTTTAGCAGATCTACAACAGATGGATTTATCATCGAGTTGTCCATATGTAATTCCCTCCTTAGGATTTAATATCTCATCTTTAACCCTATCCACTCTACATTTTTCCGCTGCAATTATACTTTCTATATTTTTTACAGCATTGCCTACAGTATCATTTATAACCACATAGTTGTATTTCGATACATAATTTATTTCTTTATATGCCGAATTAAATCTAGTTGTAAAAGATTCAGGTGTTTCACTGCCTCTGTTTATAATCCTCTTCTTCAACTCCTTCATTGAAGGGGGAAGTATGAATATAAACACGCCCTCAGGATAAGCCTTTTTTACCATAAGAGCACCCTGAATGTCAATTTCAAGTACAACATCATTTCCCTCTTTTATGGCTTTTAAAGCCTGTGATTTAGGCGTTCCGTAATAATTGCCATATACTTTTGCATACTCCAAAAAATCATCTTTTTTTATTTTATTCTTAAAATCTTCTTCACTCAAAAAATAATAATTTATCCCATCCACTTCGCCCTCCCGGGGAGATCTCGTAGTAGCTGAAGTGGAAATCCAAAATTTATTCTCTTTCACAAGGGCCTTGCACACCGTACTTTTTCCTGCACCTGAGGGCCCTGATATTACAATTAGAAGACCTTTTTTTTGCATTTATTCCTCAACCTCACTGATTTCATCGTCTTCATCCTTAGAGGACAACCTATGTGCCACCGTTTCAGGCTGAACCGCCGAAAGTATTATATGATCGCTGTCAGTTATTATAACAGCTCTAGTCCTTCTTCCATAAGTGGCATCGATGAGCATTCCCCTGTCTCTTGCTTCCTGAATTATTCTCTTTATTGGCGCAGATTCCGGACTCACTATAGCCACTAACCTATTTGCCGAAACAATATTTCCAAAGCCTATATTTATTAACTTAATACCCATATATTTCCTCCTGTTTATTCCACATTTTGTATCTGTTCTCTTATTTTTTCAACTTCATTTTTCACACTTAGTATCAATTTGGTTATTTCTAAATTTGTCGACTTGGAAGCAATGGTATTTGCCTCCCTGTTCATCTCCTGTAATATAAAATCAAGCTTCCTTCCTACAGGCTCATCAACATTTAAAGTACCCTTAAATTGAATTATATGGCTGTTTAGCCTCACAATTTCCTCATCAATACATGACTTGTCGGCAAATAACGCTATTTCCATTGCCATTCTATTTTCATCTACAGGATATTCTCCCAGTAAATTCTTTAATCTCTCTGAAAGTTTTTCCCTGTATTCTTCCGGTATCTTAAAAGATTTGCTTTCTATGTCTTTCATCAGGATTTGAATGTGATCGCATTTCTCAATCATATTGTCCTTTAATTTTTTTCCTTCCTTTTCTCTCATATCCATAAGCATGGAAAGAGCATCATTTAAAGCCTGTAATAAATATTTCCAAATATTCTCAAGATCATCTTCTTCCTTTTTTAAGGTTATTATATCTGGGAATTTGGCAATCAAATCAAGGGATATATCTGTTTTTATGTTGTATTTTCCTTTGATTTTATTTAGACACTCTACATAGCTATCTGCCAATTTTTCATTCAGCACAGCTTTTGTAGTACAATTGCCAAAGTCCGTCTGAGTTACAAATATATCTACCTTACCCCTATTTATTTTTTGTTGAACAACTTTTCTTATTTTGTCTTCCAAAGGCATAAGACTTTTGGGCATCCTAATACTTAAATCACAATACCTGTGATTTACACTTTTTACTTCCACTGTAAAGCTCTGTCTGTCACATTCTACTGAGCCCCTTCCAAATCCCGTCATACTTTTAATCATTATAATTTCATCCTTCCGCAAAACCAAACCAGTCTACAATTAATTATACATAAATGTCTACAATGATTTCAAGATAAATTTTATAAATTATAGTTTAAGACGATTATATCATAAAATTCCTCCAATAGACACATTTATAAATAAATTTAAAGCTTCAGACAATCAAATTCAATTACCTGAAGCCATAAATCTAAAGTATAATACAAATCAAACCGCCATTACCTTCATTTATAATTTTCTGAAGTGTTTTCTGTATTTTAACCTGAATATCCTCCGGCATTTTATAGAGTTTATTCTGAAGTCCCTCCTTCACCAATATCTCCAGTGACTTGCCAAACATATTGCTCTGCCATATTTTAGAAGGATCACTTTCAAATTGTTCCAGAAGAGATTTGACCATCTCCTCGCTTTCCCTTTCAGTACCCATGATGGGTGAAATCTCTGTTTCTATATCAGCCCTTATGAAATGCAAAGAGGGTGCACTGGCCTTTAGCTTTACCCCGAACTTATTGCCCTGTTTTACTATTTCAGGTTCCTCAAGTTTCATTTCCGAAAGCTGGGGGGCAACCAAACCATAACCGGTTTCCCTGACATCTTTAAGTGCCGTTGAAATCTTGTCATATTCTTCTTTTGCACTGTGCATCTCTTTAATCGTAGTTAACAGATCACTTTCCCCTTGAATTTCCTTCCCGCATATTTCACCCAATACCTTGTAGTAAAGATCTTTTTTGGGCTTTAGATCAATATTGGCAGTGCCCTCACCCATATTAATCTCCCTTATGCCGGATTCTCCCACGAACTCCACATCCGAAAATCCATCTACAGCTTTTACTATGTCCCTTATTTTATATACGCTTTCACACATGTCTTTCACCAAATTTATAAAATCCGTCTTCAACCAGTGAGATGGTTCCATTTTTTCTATCCAATCCGGCATATTGATGTTTATTTCCTTAATTGGGAATTCTTTAAGTATTCTTTCAAATACATTTGTTATGTCATCTTCCTTCATGTTAAGTACATCCATGCATTGAACGGGCACATCATATTTACTCTCCAGTTCTTTCTTCAAATCCATAGTATCGGGTTCATAGGGATGCTGTGAATTTAGGATCACCATAAAAGGCTTGTTTATCGACTTGAGCTCATTTACCACTCTCTCTTCAGCTTCAACATAATCATTTCTGCTTATATCGGTTATGGAGCCATCTGTAGTTACCAGAAATCCTATAGTCGAATGTTCATTTATCACTTTTTTGGTTCCAATCTCTGCAGCTTCCTCAAAGGGTATTTCATAGTCATACCAGGGAGTCGTAACCATTTTGGCCTCTTCTCCCTCCATATACCCCAATGCACTTTTAACTATATATCCCACACAATCCACCATTCTGACTTTAAATTTGGTATTTTCATTTAAACTTATTTCTATGGCTTCATTGGGGACAAATTTAGGTTCTGTAGTATGAATTGACTTTCCTGAAGAGCTTTGGGGCAGCTCATCTTTTGCTCTCTGCTTTTTATAAGAATTATTTATGTTGGGAAGTACCATTATTTCCATGAATTTTTTTATAAAAGTGGATTTTCCAGTTCTGACAGGGCCTACAACTCCCACGTATATGTCTCCCTGAGTTCTCTCTGCAATATCCTTGTATATATTAAAGTTTTCCAAAAATATACCCTCCAATAATCTAATATTAACAGTATATATATATTTTCATTGGAGATATTTTATACATATTATTTTGCTTACATCTAAAATTAATTTCAACTATATTTCATTTTTCTTATCCCTTGTCATAAGTTCATATACAGTATATCTGGGGTTTTCCCCCTTGAAAAGTATCCCGTAAAGAGCTTCAGTTATAGGCATTTCTACATTCAATTTATTTTTCATCTTATAAAAAGCCCTGCAGGCTGATATCCCTTCAACCACCATATTTACTTCTCTGACAGCCTCTTTCATCGATTTACCCTGGCCTATGAGTATGCCGGCTCTTCTATTCCTGCTGTGCATGCTGGTACAGGTAACTATGAGGTCACCTATCCCGGAAAGTCCTGAAAATGTCTCTTTCCTGCCTCCGAGCTTCTCGCCGATTCTCACTATTTCCGCAATCCCTCGGGTCATAAGAGCTGCCTTCGAGTTGTCTCCATAACCTATCCCATCTGAGATTCCAGCCGCCAGTGCAATTATATTCTTAACGGCACCTCCAATTTCAACTCCTACTATATCTTCATTGGTATATACTCTAAATTTATTTGTGGTAAACAGATCCTGAATTTTTCTGCTGCATTTCATGTCTTTCGAGGCTACAACTACAGTCGTAGGTATATCCCTGGCAACTTCCTCCGCATGACTTGGTCCTGAAAGTACTACTACCTTGTTTTCAGGCAGTTCTTCTCCAATAACTTCAGAAAGCCTCTTTCCCGTTTTTTCTTCTATG
The DNA here is from genome assembly GCA_903789665.1 of uncultured Clostridium sp. Taxonomy (GTDB): domain Bacteria; phylum Bacillota; class Clostridia; order Clostridiales; family Clostridiaceae; genus Clostridium_B; species Clostridium_B lapidicellarium. The sequence continues at coordinate 35,679 of CAIFEX010000002.1, read as the reverse complement.
CCCTTGGCTATATTTACAATTATCTGATCTTTTTTTATAAACTGTCTAAAATTCCTGCACACTTCTCTTACAGCCTGAGAGGGTACAGATAGAACTAAAACGCTTCCCCTTTCAATTACCTTCCCGGCATCTACAGACGCCTTTACATTATTGGGAATGACCACATCGGGAAGATACTTAATATTTTCCCTTTTCACATTTATATCCTGCACTATGGAATCTTTCCTGTCCCATAAGTTCACTTCAATTCCCTTCTTGGCAAGCATCACAGAAAGAGCTGTTCCAAAACTTCCGCCTCCTAAAAAAGATACAGACAAGCACATGTCTAACCCTTCCTTTCTCTAAATTCAAGTTTTATCCCAGTGCCTGCAAAATCAAAGCTGTCTCTCAATTGGTTTTCTATATATCTTTCATAAGAAAAATGAATACAATGGGGATCATTTACAAAAAATACAAAAGTAGGAGGTTTATTTCCTATCTGGGTAACATAATATATTTTCAATCTCTTGTTTCCCACAATAGGCGGTTCTTTCATCATAACTGCCCTGCTTATGATATCATTTAGTACACCCGTTTTTATTTTTTTACAATAATTTTCATAGCACAACTTCACCGTTTTAAGCACTCTGTGTACCCTCTGTCCTGTTTTTGCAGAGATGAACAGGTAAGGTGCATAGGGCATAAATGAAAAATTTTTCTCTATATTGTCCTTAAATGTATTTACAATTTTTGTATCTTTATCTATAAGATCCCATTTATTTACAATGACCAGAATGGACTTGCCCAGTTCATGGGCATACCCCACTATTTTCTTATCCTGTTCACTTATACCCTGGGTGGCATCCAGCATGAGCACGCATACATCTGCCCTCTCCACTGCAGCATAAGTCCTTATAACACTGTACTTTTCAACTTCTTTTTTAACCTTGCTCTTTTTTCTTATACCCGCAGTATCTATAAGCAAAAATTTGCCCTCTTCCGTTTCCAGATAACTGTCCACAGCATCTCTTGTAGTTCCTGGAATTTCACTTACAATGACTCTCTCTTCCCCGAGCAGTTTATTTACAAGGGATGATTTTCCAACATTCGGTTTACCTATAAAAGCTATCTTTATATAATCTTCATCTTCATGTTCTCCGCTGCCGTTTTTAAAATTTTCAACTACCCTGTCCAGCATATCGCCAAGGCCCAATCCCTGGGAAGCTGAAATAGCTATAGGATCACCTATACCCAGATTGTAAAATTCATAGGCAGAAGCTTCCTGTTTCACGCTGTCTATTTTATTGACTACAAGTACTACTGGTTTCTTGCTCTTTCTGATCATCTGGGCTACCTCCTTGTCTGAAGCGGTAAGCCCTTCTTTCCCATCAACTATGAGTATTATAACATCGGCAATTTCAACTGCCATCTGCGCCTGTCTTCTCATCTGAAGGGATATTATATCATCGTCTTCTGGTTCAATTCCTCCTGTATCAATTATAGTAAAATCATATTTTAACCACTCTGCTTCTGCATATACTCTATCCCGGGTGACTCCGGGAGTATCCCCCACTATGGATATTCTTCTCCCGGCTAGTTTGTTAAACAGAGTGGATTTCCCAACATTTGGCCTTCCAACTATAGCTACTATAGGTTTTCCCATCAGTCATTTCACCTCACTGTTTTCATTTATAATATCTATTAGATCATTTCCTGTATAATCACATACGAGTACTTCTCTTCCTAAAGCCTTCTCCAAATCCTCTAAAGTAACATCATCCAAAAACGCTCTCTTTTTCGACCTGGAAATCTCATATCCTTTCCTAAGCATACATTCAGGTATGATTACATATTTTCCTAAGCTGTCATCTTTAACCTGGTCTATTATATCTGCTGCCGTAATAAGTCCTGCTACAGTTATAGTATTGCCAAAGAAATTATTTATTATCTTTTTTACTTCAATTGCTATATCCGGATTTTTTTCTGATATTCTGTCGGCAGCAAATTTTACATCCCTGTAAGCCAAATCCCCAGTCAAAAAAGTAAAAGAGCCTCTTCTATCCATTTTCAAATAATCGATATTTTTATCTAAATTATCCCTAAAAATCCTTACTACTCCCACGCCGTCTTCCAATTGACTATAATCTTCATAAAATTTCGAATTTGGAATTTTGCTGCCTGAGACAAGATAAAATTCGTCGGAAAGCCTCACAAAAGGGGCTCCTGTTTCATATAGATATTTGTGCTGAAGTTTTTCCGCAATTTGCAGCTGCTTTCCTGCAGAAATACTGTCGTATTGTTTCAGTTTAAAAAGTCCCTTCCTGTATTTTGTAACTCCCAGCGGCACTACTGCCACATTCTCAATTCCCGGATACAACTTATACAAATCCTCTACGGTCTTTTTAAACTCCAGTCCGTCGTTTATACCGGGACACAGTACTATCTGACAATTTATCTTTATTCCATTTTCAGTAAGTTTCTTCAGCCGACTATATATATTTCCCGCAAACTTATTGTTGAGCATTTTTACCCTCAGCTCAGGGTTGGTAGTATGTACTGACACATTTATAGGGCTAATTCTATACTTGATTATCCTATCTATATCTTCGTCAGCCATATTGGTAAGAGTTACAAAATTTCCCTGGAAAAAGGCCAGTCTTGAATCATCGTCCTTAAAATAGAGGGTCTTTCTCATTCCCGGAGGAAGTTGATCTATAAAACAAAAAATACAATTATTATGGCAATTCCTGGGCTTATCTAAAATAGCCTCTTCAAACTCCACTCCTAGATCCTCGTCATATTCCTTTTCTATTTCAAGTTTCCATATTTCCCTGCCCTTTTTCTCTATCTCCACTTCCACATATTCATTACTCATCAAATACTTATAATCTATAATATCCTTAACTTCAATGCTATTGACAGATAAAAGACAATCTCCCCTTTCTATTCCCATTTCCTCTGCGATACTTCCGGGTCTTACAGATTTAATTTTATTTTCCATATGTATAAAACTCCTATTTTTAAACTAAACTCAATAGAAACATAAGGATTCCTGAAATAACGGCACAACTGGGTATAGTGAATATCCAGGTTACAACTATGTCCTTGGCTACGGCCCACCTTACTGCAGAAAACCTTTTAGCAGATGCAACTCCCATTATGGATGTAGTTATTATATGAGTTGTGCTGACAGGTGCATCAAACATAGTAGCTGTAAATATAACTGCCGAAGCCCCCATTTCCGCCGAGAACCCATTTACAGGAGTCATTCTGGCCATTTTACTTCCCATGGTTTTTATTATTTTTTTCCCTCCGAGACTTGTACCCAATGCCATGGACAATGCACAGCATATTTTCACCCACAAGGGCACTGAAAATTCATGAAGAAATCCTGCACTCACCAGCGTCATTGTTATTATTCCCATGGTCTTCTGTGCATCATTGCCGCCGTGGTTTAAAGCTATCAACATGGCTGAAAATATCTGGGCCTTAGAAAAAATTTTTGTAACTGTATGCGGTCTTGTATTTCTAAGTATCATATTCATGAAACTCATAAATGCAAACCCAGCTATAAATCCTATTAATGGTGACAATATTAGCCAGAGTATAACTTTCCAAAAAAGCCCTGACCAATTGACTATTAGAAATGAACTTTTATAGACAATAGCAGATCCCACCAGCCCACCTATGAGGGCATGAGAAGAACTGCTCGGTATGCCAAAATACCAGGTTATCAGATTCCAAATTATAGCTCCCAGCAAAGCAGCTATAATTACAATTTGTGTAATATCATTCGGATTTACTATGCCATTACCCACCGTCTGGGCAACTTTCACACTCATGAAAGCCCCTGCAAAATTTAAGGAAGCCGACATTACAACAGCTTCTCTCATAGTCATCACTCTGGTAGACACAACGCAGGCTATGGCATTAGCACTATCGTGAAAGCCATTTATAGTATCAAATATCATTGCAACTACAACTATTGTTACAGTTAAAATTAGAGAACTAGGCATTTTTCATTACTACTCCTTCAACAACATTTGCCAAGTCCTCACAGGCATCCAATGTATCTTCAAGATATTGATATATTTCTCTCCACTTTATGACATCTATAACTTTCATATTTGATCTGAATATATCTCCAATAGCCTTTCTTGAAAGTACATCTCCTTGTTCTTCTATCCTATTTACATCTATTATAATACGGGGAAGTTTCTTACTTGTTTTCATATTTTTCAATTCTTCCATCAACACTATTATTTGTTTACAGGACTCCACTATCATATCAGCCAACTGAAAAGCCTCTTCAGTACATTTATTTACATTTAGCATAACAAACCTGCTGGCAGTAGATTCTATTAAATCAACAATATCATCCATATCCTTAGCTATGATATATATATCTTCTCTGTCAAAAGGAGTAATAAATGTCTTATTTAGCTGTTCCAATATTTCATGTTGTTTTTTATCTCCTTCATGTTCCGCTTCCTTTATCTTTCTAAGATTTTCATCTGAATTTTTCAGATCATGCATGAAATTCCACAACAGCTTTGATGCCCTGTAAGCAATATCAGCTGTCTGTGTAAAAAATATATAAAACTTATCTTCCTTGGGAGTAAAAGTAAACATCATATACCTCCTACTTATTGAGAATGTTAATTTCGACCTAATAAAGTATAACATAAAATTAATAAAAATTAAATGAAAAAAGTTTCAAGCACATTACTGCTCAAAACTCAAAAAATTATATATTTATTTTACTTTTACTCGTTTAAATCCTTCTGTTCTCCTGTAACAAGGTATATGGTACCTTCACATATATTCGTAGCACGATCTGCTATTCTCTCCAGATACTTGCACACAAGCACCAGCTGTATCATCTGGTTTACCTTGCTGTCATCTTTTTCTGCAATCTTTATCATATCGGTAAAAACCCTTTTAAACAAAGCATCTATTTTGTCATCCAGTTCACAGCACCGATAAGCTTTATCTAAATCCCTCTGCACATATGAATCCAGGGATACTTTTATCATTTCATTAACTATATCCGACATCTCAGGTATATCTATAAGCCTTTTTATATATTTCTCATTCTTAAGCCTCAGAGTTATTTTTGCAATATCCACAGCATGATCTGCCATTCTTTCAAGATCCATTACGAGTTTGGAATTTGTAAATATCGTCCTTAAATCTATAGCAAGAGGCTGTTCTTTTGCAGTTATCTTTATGCACTTATCCTCTATTTCCCTCTGTAGGTCGTCTACCAGGTCATCATTTTCTATAGTTTGTTCCGCCAGCTCCACATCCTGATTCACCAGAGAATCTACACATTGATGTATTTGCTTTTCAACTATACTGCCCATTCTGAGCACATCATTGTGAATCTCTTTTAATTCACTGTCAAATGCCCTCCTTGTCATAATCTATCACCTCTTAAATTATTTAATCATATTAGATTGTCCCATAATTCTATCCAAACCTTCCTGTAATATAATCCTCCGTTCTTTTGTCCTTAGGTTTATAGAAGATATTTTCGGTTTTGCCGTCTTCCACAACTTCGCCATTTAGAAAGAAAGCTGTATAATCGGAGATTCTTCCGGCCTGCTGCATATTATGGGTTACTATTATTATAGTATATTTTTTCTTTAATATGTCCATAAGTTCCTCTATTTTAAGAGTTGATATCGGATCAAGGGCGGAAGTGGGTTCATCCATCAAAAGTACATCCGGTTCAACTGCAAGAGTTCTGGCTATACAGAGCCTCTGCTGCTGACCTCCCGAGAGACCCAGTGCATTTCTGTTAAGTCTGTCTTTTACCTCATCCCATATAGCTGCGCCTTTCAAGCTTTTTTCAACTATTTCATCCAGTTTGCCCTTATTCTTTACCCCATGTATTCTGGGTCCATAAGCTACGTTATTGTATATGGACATGGGGAAAGGATTGGGTGCCTGAAAAACCATTCCAATTCTCTTTCTCAAATCTATAACATCATAATCACTGTAGACGTCCTTGTCTTCAAATAAAACTTCCCCTTCAATTTTAACTGAATCTATAAGATCATTCATCCTGTTTAAAGTCCTTAAAAATGTGGACTTTCCACAGCCAGAAGGACCTATAAGTGCTGTAACTGAATTTTTTTTCACCTTCAAATTCACTTTTTTAAGAGCCTGCACAGTTCCATAGTATAAATCAAGATTTGCGGTCTGTATTATATACATTAGTTTCCCTCCCTATTTCTTACCCGTATAGGATTCATATATCTTCTTACCTATTATTCTTGCTAAAAAGTTAAATAACAATACCATAATTACCAGAACTGCAGATGCCTTATTGGCTATTTCTGCTGCATCAGGTACCATACCTTCCGAATTGAGTTTCCATATATAAACTGCCAAACTCTCCGCCGGCCTCATCACACTGAATGCCGAGCCGCTGTTTGTCAAACTGAAAAATGAGAAATTCAATTTAGGTGCAGTCATTCCGGCAGTATACAAAAGTGCCGCTGCCTCACCAAATATTCTTCCTGCTGCAAGTATAACCCCTGTTAAAATCTGGGGTATAGCTGATGGAAGAACAACCCTGGATATAGTCTGCCATCTAGTTGCACCAAGCCCAAGACTTGCTTCTTTCACAGGAGCTGCAGCTGCAGTTATGGCATTTTCACTTACTCTAGTTAAAGCGGGCAAATTCAAAACCGATATGGCAAGTGCTCCGGATAAAAGTGTGAACCCCCAGTGAGTTGCATTTACAAATATAAGAAGTCCAAACAGTCCAACTACAATGGATGGAAGAGAAGCCATGGTCTCTATACACAGCCTTATGGCATTTAAAAAGAAACCTTTTTTAGCATATTCAGATAAATATATGCCTGCACCTATTCCAAAGGGTACACTTATAATAAGTGAAACTACAAGCAGATAAAAGGAGTTAAAAAGCTGAGGGCCGATGCCCCCTCCTGCCTCTCCGAATTTTGCATCTCCAAACAAAAATGACGGCTTAAAAAAGCCTATTCCTTTAAACAATATATATCCTATCAGGGCAACAAGAAAAATCACTATAAAAGCCGTAACTGCATAAAAAATTCCCGTCCAAATCTTATCCTTCGTCTTGGCATCTATCATTTGATTTCACTTCCCTTTCCTATTGCTCTTATTATCAAAATAAATACAAAAGAAACTATCAAGAGAAACAGTGCCAAAGACCAGAGCGCATCATTCCATGCAGTTCCAGATACTGTATTTCCCATATCCATAGTTAAAATACTGGTAAGCGTAGATGTAGGGCTCAAAAGATTTTTAGGAAATTTTATTGTATTTCCTATAACCATCTGTACTGCAAGGGCCTCTCCAAAAGCTCTCGCAAGTCCAAGTACAACTCCTGTGAGTATCCCATTTTTAGCTGAGGGAACTATCACTCTGGATATAGTCTGCCATCTAGTTGCCCCCAATCCATAGGAAGCTTCCATATAGCCCTTTGGAGTGGTCCTCAGTGCATCTGCTGAAATGCTTGCTATAGTCGGCAGTATCATAACACTCAGCACCAATATGCCTGCGAGCAAGCTAAATCCTATGCCGCCAAAATTTCTCTTCAAAAACGGAATAAGTACGCTAAAACCAACCCAGCCATATACTACCGATGGTATACCTACGAATAATTCCAGAGAAGGCTGTAATATTTTAGAGCCTATTTTAGGGGAAATAAAATTCATAAACACAGCAAGTGCTATACTTATAGGTGCACTTATTATGACAGCTCCTATGGAAACCAATGTAGAACCTACAAAAAATATAGCGGCCCCGAGTTCAGGTGAATTACCGTCAGGAGACCAGTTTGAAGTAAATAAAAAATGCATCAAAGGGTATCCTCTCTTCACAAATGTATTCAAACCCTTCGAAGATATAAAAATTATTATGCTAAGGGTGAGGATTATGATCATAATACCGCAGAATGTTGCAAACCCTCTCCCAATATATTCATCTTTAAGCTTATTCATAAATGATTTTTTTTCCATACTAATCCAACCTCAACATTAAATTTGCTGGCCAACCTCTTAAAGCCAACCAGCAAAAAATTTAAAGTAATTTCTATTTCATATCACCCATTGGTATATAACCAAGTTTCTTTATCGTATCTTTATTTTCACTGTTTAGTGTATAATCTATAAAGGCTTTTGCAACACCTTTTGCTTCTCCTTTTGTATACATGTGTTCATAGGACCAGAATGGATATTTCTTTGCAATTATATTTTCAGAAGTAGCTTCCACTCCTTCTATTTTCAGAGGTTTTACATTTGCCTTGACTGAATCTGTCAAATATGAAAGTGCAAGATAACTTATTGATCCCTGAGTGGTCTTGATAGCATTTTCAACATTACCGTTTGAATCCTGGGTTGTGCCGAGACCTTCTTTTTCATCTTTACCGCCCATTACAGTATCTTTAAATGTAGCTCTTGTTCCTGATGATTTAGTTCTGTTTATTATGTTTATCTTCATATCATCTCCGCCTACATCTTTCCAGTTGGTGATCTCTCCGGTAAATATCTTCTGTATCTGATCTTTAGTCAGGTTGTCAACTTTAACGCTGGGATTTACTACCACTGCAAAACCTATGGCACATACTTTATGGTCAACCAGCTGCTTTGCCTTACTTGCATCCAATTTTGACTCCGCCGTCACATCAGAATTTCCTATATCCGCCGTTCCCTGAAGAGCCAAATTCAATCCAGTACCGCTTCCGCCTCCCTGAACATTAACTGTTGCTTTAGAATTTTTTTGTGTGAATGTCTTTCCAAGTTGTTCTGCCAGCGGCTGAAGAGCTGTGGAACCTGCAAGTGTTATCGAACCTGAAACTTCCTCTTTCTTAGTATCATTTGCATTGCTTCCTGTACTGCCACTGTTACTTCCGCCGCAGCCTGCCAAAACTCCTGTTGCCAAAACAACAGACATGATCAGCATAAGGCCTTTCAAACCTTTTTTCTTCATAACTCCCTAGACCTCCTTAAAATATTCATATGTAATATTTACAAAATTTATTACTACATTGTTTATAATATCCCACTAAAGTTAATATATTATTATACGATTGTTAATTAAAATTAACATTCGAGATAAAAAAATAGGCAGTCCTTATTACCACTGCCTAAATTGAATCATTCGTCTAAATTTTTATTCAAATCTATGGGAATCCTAACTGTGAATTTGCTCCCCCTGCCAACTTCACTTTCAAGTTCTATGGTTCCATTAAAAGCCAAAACTATATGCTTTACTATAGCAAGTCCAAGTCCTGTTCCTCCCGCACTTCTAGATCTGGCTTTATCTACCCTGTAAAATCTTTCAAATAATTTTTTCTGGTGTACTTTTGAAATTCCAACTCCATTATCTTCTACGGAAACCAGATAGTCATTACCTTCAATATCCGTAGTGACATTGACTTTTCCACCATTGTCAGTATATTTTATTGCATTGTCTACTAAATTTATGATCATCTGTTTAAACCTATCAGGATCGCCCCATATTTCCGGTGCTTCGCAGAGCTGTTTTTTAATAGTTATCTGTTTTCTGTCAGCTGAATTTTTCATTAAATAGCATATATCGTCTATTATATGATTTGCATCTATTTTCTTAGATCTGTCCATTTTGCCATTTTCTATATGAGATAAGGTTAAAATATCATTTATCAATCTGGTCAACCTGGTCGCCTCATCGTTTATTATATTCAAAAATTTATTTTTATCCTTATCATCTTCCACATATTTTAATGTCTCGGCAAAACCCATTATAGACGTAAGAGGTGTCTTCAATTCATGAGAGACATTGGCAACAAATTGGGATCTCATGTTTTCCAATTTCTTTATATCCGTTATATCCTGAACCACAGCTACTTTACCTATTTTTTCCCTGCCGTTGATAATATATGCTCTTTTTACCCTGAGAATTCTCTCTTTGGGCCAGTGTATTTTAATTTCTCTATAATTATCTTCTTCATCCTTGAATATATCTTCCAGTTCAAAATCCCTTATTCCATCCAGTAAATCCTTCCCTATTATGTCCTTGTGAATTCCAAATATTCTCTCTGCATAAGGGTTTACCATTATTATCTTGTAATTCATATCCACGGCAATCACACCGTTATCCATACTTTTTAATATAGCTTCCAATTTATTACGTTTATCCATGGAATCTTCAAATGTAGCCTGCAGTTTATCCGCCATATTATTGAAATTTGCAGCAAGTTGTCCTATTTCATCTCTGGATTTTATTCTCACCCTGTTTTTAAAATTTCCTCCCGCTATACTAGAGGTGACATTTTGAAGTTTTTCAACAGGCCTGACTATGGATTTTGAAAGCTTTTCAGCAAATATCAATGATACCATAACTGAAAAGAACATTATAAGCACATAATATTTAAGATAATTCCCCTCGAGTCCTTTGATTGTCTGCATGGTAAGGGCACTTCGCATTATATACCCATCCCCAAATACAGTGGCAAAATACAGCGTTTTCTTACCTGTAGTATCACTGATCCTTATATCATAACCCATTCTATTTTTCCTAGCTTCTTTTACTTCCCTCCTGGAATTATGATTTCCCATACTCTCCTTGGAAGCTACAGAATCGCTGAGAACTTTACCGTGCTTATCTATAAGAGTTTCTCTTATAATATTGTCTTTAAATTTCTTTATGGGAAAATCATCTTTATTTTCCGGAAGCCTGTATTGAATCACATCTATTATGATCTGGTTATTTAATTTCAGAGTCTGTTTCAAGTTTTCAATATACTCGCGGTTCTCAATAATTACAAACAGCAAAGTGGTTATGAGCATACTGAATACAAGAGTAACCAGCATAGAGAGCATCAATTTTTTTCTCATTTTATCACCAACTATTCTTCCGAATTGAATCTATAGCCAATTCCTCTTATGGTTTCTATATATTTGGGAGCTTTGTCACCGTCCTCTATCTTCTGTCTCAAATGTCTTATGTGTACATCTATGGTTCTTGTTTCTCCGGCATATTCATAGCCCCATACTTTATCCAACAAAAAATCCCTAGTCATAACTCTGCCCCTGTTTTCTATGAGTATTTTCAGAAGTTCGAATTCCTTTAACGTAAGTTCAATTTTATGTCCATCTTTAACCACTTCATGTTTGTCAAAATCTACACTTATATCTCCGAAACTGTAGGTCTTATTTGTGCTTCTTTCTTCCAAACGCCTCAAGACAGCTTTTACTCTGGCTACCATTTCTCTTATGGAAAATGGCTTTGTTATATAATCATCTGCCCCGAGCTCAAGTCCCAGCACCTTGTCAAATTCTTCTCCCCTGGCGGTTATCATTATCACAGGAGTAGAAGATATTTCGCTGTCCTTTCTTATCTCCTTGCAGACTTCATAACCATCCAGTTCGGGCAGCATGACATCCAGCAGTATGAGATCAGGTTTTTCCCTTCTCGCTATTTTCAGCCCGCTTAAGCCGTCATTTGCCGCAATGGTCTTATATCCATTTTTTCTAAGATTAAATCCAATAAGTTCGCAGATATGCTCTTCATCATCTACTATCAATATTTTTCTCTGTAACATACATTTATCCTCCTTATAGACTAAAGTTTAATCCAAGTAAATAAATGAAAACATCCTTCCAGTACCCCTGTCTCTTCTATAAGAATACAACTGAAACTTCATATTACATGCTGTACAAATATCTAAATAATTTATATTTTCCCTCTTTATTTTTTTCCCCTCCAGCTGATACAGTATACATTTTTTTAAATCCAGGTTTCTACCTTTAAATATATCCTTGTCTCTATAAAAAGGTGTGTGTTTAAACTTATCCATAAGTTCCTCCCCTACTTCGTAACAACAGCTGTGAATATGAGGTCCCACACATATATGCAAATTTTCCGGTTTACTGCTGTATTCCTCTTCAAGTTTTTCAACAGCCTTAGAGACTATACAGGCAAGTGTACCTCTCCATCCACTGTGAACTGCAGCCACTACCTTTTCCCTTTCATCATATATAAGAACAGGAACACAATCCGCATTAAAAACACCTACAGCCGTGCAGGGGCTATACGTAATTATCCCATCTCCGTCTTTTATTTCATCCTCGGGATTATACATGACAATTCTACATCCATGAACCTGATTTAGAAATCCTACATTTTTCAGTTTAAACCATTTTTTCAAGTTTTTAATATTTTTTCTTCCTTCATCCTCTGCTTTATTAAAATTTAAATTTCCCTTAGCTGTTGAAAATACTGCCTTTGCTCCCTTAAGATCTAAAATTATAAATTCATACGGCCCGATTGCAAGCTTTTTCATATTAATTACTACTCCTTTCTTAGAGCACTCAAAGTTATTATATCACGAATAAACACCACTAAGTCAACATTTCCAAATGGACATAAAAAAAGGATTGTTCTAAAATATACCTTAGAGCAACCTTTCATAAATATTTCTGACTGATCACATGGACTTACTTGTCTCCCTTATGGGAAATAAGATTCTTTATCTCCTCCATAAAGGTATTTATATCCTTGAACTGTCTGTAAACAGATGCAAACCTAACATAAGACACTTCATCCACCTTTTTCAAACGCTCCATTATCATTTCACCTATTTCAGAAGATCTTATCTCCGTGACCATTTTATTGTTTATCCTTTTTTCCACTTCATCTGCTATGCCTTCAATCTGTTTTCGAGAAACCGGTCTTTTTTGACATGCTTTTATAAGTCCGTTCAATATTTTATTTCTGTCAAAATACTCTCTATTCATATTTTTCTTTATAACAAGTATAGGTACGTTTTCAATCTTTTCATAAGTTGTATACCTTTTATTGCAATTAAGACACTCTCTCCGCCTTCTTATGGCCATATTATCATCTGTAGCTCTGGAGTCTACTACCCTACTTTCCCCGTATCCACAATAAGGGCATTTCAATTCAATTCACGTCCTTTGTATAATATATTATAACAATTATACACCTTTTCGCCTGGTATTTTTCAACTTATTTTTTCAATCCTTCTCTGATAATTTTTTTCCATCTATTAAAATCACATCCACTCCTATCTTTTTTATATCTTCCCAGGGCACTTCTACATCTTCGTTTTTGCTAAACAGAGACATTTTAGTGGTTTGAGAAGGCAAGACAATCGATATTATCCTGTGTTCATCACAATTTATTTTTAAATCCTTTATGAATCCCAATTTCGTACCGGTATTTATGTCTATAACCTCCATATCCCTTAAATTAACCAGGGAAAACAGATCATCTTCCATATTTATGTACACCCCCCATTTATATTCCCCATAAAATTGCTGTATTTATATTATAGATATCATATATAATTTCTCATATGCCTCAATGCAGTCTTTTCCAGTCTGGATACTTGAGCCTGAGATATCCCAATTTCATCTGCCACTTCCATTTGAGTTCTCCCATCAAAGAACCTCAAATTCAATATCAGTTTTTCCCTGTCGTTTAATTTTTTCATGGCTTCCTTTATAGCTATATTCTCAAGCCAATTTTCATCTGCATTTTTAGTATCGCTTATTTGATCCATCACATAAATGGCGTCTCCGTCATCGTGGTATATGGGCTCAAACAGAGAAACCGGATCCTGAATTGCATCCAATGCAAAAACAACTTCTTCCCTGGGTATTTGCAGCTCTTTAGCTATTTGAGATATAGTTGGCTCTTTGTTATTCTCCCTTATCAATCTATCTCTGACTTGAAGCGCCCTGTAGGCAATGTCTCTGAGTGATCTACTCACCCTTATGGAATTGTTGTCCCTCAAATATCTTCGTATTTCACCTATAATCATGGGAACTGCATAAGTTGAGAATTTAACATTTTGACTCAAATCAAAGTTATCAATGGCCTTCATAAGTCCTATACATCCTACCTGAAATAAATCATCTACATTTTCTCCCCTATTATTAAATCTCTGTATTACACTCAATACCAACCTCAAATTGCCTTTTATAAATTTTTCTCTGGCTTTATCATCCCCCTGCTGCATCTTTATCAAGAGTTCTTTCATTTCTTTTCCCTTCAAAACCGGCAATTTTGATGTATTTACACCGCAAATTTCAACTTTATTAATCATCATGCAATCAGCCCCTTTAGAATATATAGCATTTTAAGTATTTACTAAGAGGCCAAATTTTATACTAAAGACAACCCTATAACATTTTATTTATTTCTTTTTTCAACCTTTTTATTATTCTCTTTTCAAGTCTGGATATATACGACTGAGATATTCCAAGCAAATCCGCCACTTCTCTCTGAGTCCTTTCCTTTTTGCCATTTAACCCAAATCTCAAATTCACTATTTCCTTTTCTCTGTCGCTTAATTTTTTCATGGCAATAACCAAAAGCTGTTTATCCACTTCATCCTCTATAAAATTATAAACCACGTCATTGCCGGTCCCTAGAATATCAGAAAGAAGCAGTTCATTTCCATCCCAATCTACATTTAAAGGCTCATAAAAAGAAATTTCCGCTTTCACCTTGCTGTTTCTTCTCAAATACATAAGTATTTCATTTTCTATACATCGAGAAGCATAAGTAGCCAATTTTATCTTTTTTTCAGGATTAAAGGTATTCACCGCCTTTATAAGCCCTATTGCCCCGACAGATACAAGATCTTCAACATTTACCCCCGTATTTTCAAATTTTCTGGCTATGTAGACTACAAGTCGTAAATTCCTTTCTATAAGGGTAGATTTAACCTTTTCATTTCCAGATACCAGTTTTGAGACCAATTCCTCTTCTTCTTTTTTACTAAGAGGCGGAGGTAAGACGTCATTGCCACCTATATAATATATATCTTTTATTAGAAATTTAAATTTTACAAGTATCCTATTTAATAATATTTTTAAGTTAAGCATAATTATCCCCCACTATATCAAATGTTTTTTACTATTTATACAAGCGTGATTATTTAAATTATCCCTCTTGACAAAAGAGCATGATAATCACCCAGTTTACTTAATTTTTCCTGACAAATAGCTATTATAGCTTCCCTATATTTAATTTCCTTCCCAAAATCTATTCTCACCACATCTGCCTTAAATCCCTGAAGCTTTCCAATCCCGCCATTTATAACCCTGTACGGTATGTAAAACTTGGATTCCCCTTTCAAATCCATATTTTCAAACACGGAGCTTTCAACTATTATTACGGGAAGGTTTGTCACTGGTTCTCTAAGTTCATTTCCGGTGTCCAGAAAAGCTCTAACAGTTTTACATTTGTTCTTAAATACAATATCTATATTGTAAATCAATGTAAACAGCTTGTTCCTATCTTTAATATAGGCCACTAGCCTGTCAATGATCATGTACAGTACCATAAGTGAAGCAAAAAGCCACTGATAGGAAAAATTAATTATGACAGGGCCATCTACATAGGAATATTTGTTATATTGGATAAATATACAAAGTCCTGCCAGCAGCATTGAATAGAGTATAAACACCGACAATATCTTTAAATTGGTCACAAAACCCCTATTGCCAAAGGAAATATAAATCAATATGACTGAAACAATAATTTTGAAATAAAAGGCGGAAAAAAGCTCCAAGCCCGGATATATCAATGTAATTGTATATATACTGCCTATAGATGCTGCTAAAAACACAAACCGAAATTTCATTTTCAACTTGAGAGTTTTACCTGTAATATAAAGCAGGAAAAAATCTACTATTAAATTTATTAAAATCAGCAAATCTATATATACAACCAAATAGACAACCACCTCCACCCCTTTTTCCTTTAATTTACTTTTATTATATACCTATATATTTCAAAATTTTGTCATTTCTTAATTTATTTCAATATTTTTATTTTCTATAATATGTCATAAATTTTTCTTTTATTACTGCAGAGTTTTTTTAATTTCAGCTTTTATCCAAAAAAAATTCCAGCTGACATTAAATGTCAGCTGGAATTTTCTCATCGCTGCTTTTTCCTTCTCAAGAAAGCAGGTATCTCCAAATCATCTTCATCAAATTTATCGTATTCTGCAGAAGCTGCAGCTTCATCCCCTTTACTCTCTATGTCCTTATTCCTATCATCCGCCTTTGAAGATTTCTTTCCTTTGGTTTTACTGTTGTTTGATTCAAATCCCGTTGCTATTACAGTAATCCTTATTTCGTCTTTTATATTCTCATCTATTACAGCTCCAAAAATTATGTTTGCATCGGGATCTGCAGCTTCCTGAACTATCTCTGCAGCTTCATTTATCTCCAGCAGTCCGAGATCCTGGCCGCCGGTAATATTCAAAAGCACTCCAGTAGCACCTACTATCGAAGTTTCAAGAAGAGGACTTGATATAGCCTGTTTTGCCGCTTCCTGTGCCCTGCTGTCTCCATTTCCCTTTCCAACACCCATATGGGCTAAACCTTTATCTATCATAATCGTTTTAACATCTGCAAAATCCAGATTTACAAGCCCTGGTATAGTGATCAAATCAGATATACCTTGAACGCCCTGTCTTAAAACATCATCCGCCAATTTAAAAGATTCTATCAAGGTAGTTTTCTTGTCAACTACGGAAAGAAGTCTTTCATTGGGAATGGTAACCAGTGTATCAACTTTTTCTTTTAAATTTTTTATTCCCATCTCTGCATTGAGCATCCTCTTTCTGCCTTCAAAGGGGAAGGGCTTGGTGACTACTCCTACAGTAAGTATTCCCATGGATTTGGCCAATTCTGCAATTATGGGTGCAGCTCCGGTACCGGTTCCACCGCCCATGCCTGCCGTAATAAACACCATATCCGCTCCTTTTATAGCCTGGGATATTTCATCTTTGTTTTCCTCCGCAGCTTTTTGTCCCACTTCAGGATTGGCCCCCGCTCCAAGTCCCTTGGTAAGCTTATCTCCTATTTGTATTTTTTGTGATGCCTGTGAAAGCATCAATGCCTGTTTATCTGTATTTATAGCAATAAATTCAACATTTTTCAATCCCTCTTTTATCATTCTGTTTACAGCATTGTTCCCTCCGCCTCCGCATCCTATTACTTTTATTTGAGCAGACTGCTGAACATCAACATCAAAATCTAACACAATAACTCTACCTCCCTCATTAAAAAAAATCTGTAAAAAAATCTTTTATTCTTGATATAAATCCATTGGTCTTATTTTCGCTTTCCATTTCTTTCTCATTTTCGTCCTCGATTATATTTTTATAATCAGGTAAATTATTATTTTTAGATGGATTAACACCCGGTATATTTTTCAGTTTTATAGAATTAGAAACATCTTTTACTATACCAACTGCCGTAACATACAGCGGGCTTGCCGCCCCTATGTATTTAGGTATTCCGACTCTTACAAGTTTTCCTAGGACATCTTTTCCAAATTCCTCTATTCCATTTATCAGTGCCATTCCTCCACCTACTATGACTATTCCAGAAAGTTCATCATAGTATTCAGATTTACTCAATTCCCTATTTATCAAAGAAAACAGTTCTTCAACCCTGGCTTCTATAATTTGGTTTAAAATATTGCAGTCTACCTTTACTTTGTTATTATAGTTAGCATTAACTTCCACTTTAAAATTATCGTCAAAAGAATTTTCTGCCACACTTCCATATTTTATCTTAAGTTTCTCTGCTTCTAAAATAGGAA
The DNA here is from genome assembly GCA_903789665.1 of uncultured Clostridium sp. Lineage (GTDB taxonomy): Bacteria > Bacillota > Clostridia > Clostridiales > Clostridiaceae > Clostridium_B > Clostridium_B lapidicellarium. Next base: position 18,069 of record CAIFEX010000002.1, on the reverse strand, counting down.
TTTTCAGACAAACCGCAATATCATTAGTTATAATATCTCCTCCCAAGGGCAAAGTACTTATACTCTTTAAACTACCCCCTTTATAGATATAAATATTTATAGAATCTGAGCCTGCATCCACCAGGGCTATACCTCTCTGAATCTCTTCCTCTTTCAAAACTACACCGGATACGGCTATAGGCTCAAATACAACTCCAAGCACCTTTATCCCGGCCTTATTTACACTTTTAAAAATATTGTTAACTACCGTTGACTGTGCAAGTATTATCTGCGAATCCACTTCCAGCCTTAAACCGCACATGCCTATCGGATCTTTTATCTTATCGTAGCCGTCAATTATGTACTGTTGAGGTATTACCCCTATTATTTCTTTATCGTTTGGAATATTGATTATTTTAGATGCTTTTAATACTCTCTTTACATCATTTTCTTTTATTTCACGATCCTCTGAAGACACAGCAACCACTCCCTTGTTCCAGACAAGTTCGCTTATCCCTCCAGGTAAAGCTATATAGGCTTCCGTTATTTTAGTGTCTACCATTCTCTCCAGTGAACTTATACATCTTTTTATAGACTCCGATGTATTATCTATATCTACAACTATACCCCTTTTTACACCGATACAGTTTGAAGAGGTTATGCCCATTATCTGTATTTCAGAATGCTTGTCTATTTTTCCAGCAGCAGCACAGACACTGGAAGAACCTATATCTATGCCGACTATATATTCATTCATTAAAATATTTCCCTCCTTTGCATAAAGAGAACCATCAAAAATATATATTCAACAAAAAGTCTAATTTTCCTCTTATATTTTATCACATTTAAATAAAATCTCAAATGCAATTAAATAATGTTCATCTATTCTTTCTATAACATAAAATAAAAGGAAAAGATTTACAATCCTTTTCCTTGATAAAATTTGCTTCATAATTCAATTGGCCTTTTCTAAATCCTTTATCTTTATACTTCGGCTGTGAATGGTATGGTGCCATTCTTTATTATTTTTACTTATGATACCCAAAAGTGAAATTGGAAACCACGTAATGGCATATATCGGATAAAATATGTAATATATAAAAATTTTAAAATCCAATTTCTTCTCCAAGATCAAAACAAAAGGAGTATAAACAAATTGTAGTATTGAAAATAGTATCATCAATACAGTTAACAAATTAAAATTAATAGAATATACAACTGTATTGAAATTAGATATCAAATTAAATGCCTTCATGATTTGCTGAACTCCACCGCTTATAGCTGAAAATCCTATAAGCACAGCTATTATGGGCTGAATGCTATAAAGGGCACAGTCCATTAATAAAAAGTTGCAGTTTTTTATTGATTTTTTTACAAGTTTAAAAAAATACCTGCTTGATACATCCGTAAATCCCTGCATCCACCTCTTTCTCTGATCCCAAGATTGAAGAAGCGTAAGGGGTTTTTCATCATATACTACGGCATCATGAGCCCATCCCACCTTATATCCATGCAGTATGAGCTTACAGGTAAATTCCAGATCTTCTGTCAGACAGGTTGCTCCCCAGCCAAGTTTTTTTAAAATATCAGTATCCACTGCAAAACCTGTTCCACCCAATTGGGCTGATAATCCTAAATTACTTCTGGCCAGCTGAAACATTCTGTTATTGGACCAAAATGCTATGGAATAACTTCCTGTAATCCACGTGTCATTGGGATTCTTGCTGTCCAAATACCCCTGAACAACTTTGTATCCCTGGTGAAGTTTTTTATTCATCTCTTTCAAAAAATTCTTATCCACAATATTGTCTGCATCAAATATAGCTATATCGTCATATTTTTTCTTCATTTTGAATATCTTATTGAACATCCACTCCAGTGCATACCCTTTGCCGCGCCTTCCCACACTGTTTCTCTCATAAACAAATGCACCCTTTTTCCTGGCTTTCAACGCAGTTTTATCAGTACAATTATCGGCAATTACAAAAATATCATATAATTTTTTAGGGTAATCCAGATCTTTTAGGCTCTCTATAATATCCTCAATCACAATCTCTTCATTATGGGCCGCTATAATCAGTGCAAAACTTCTCTTTGGCTCTACTTCTCCAGAACTTTTTTTCCTAACTATACCAAAAAATGATACGCATAAATAATATATCGTTATTATATAAACCGTGTAAGTTAAAATACAAGAAGTATAACGAATTATATCCTTAAAAATGCTCATTTCAATCCCCCTAATTTAAGGTTATTTTAGCACAACTAAAATCTAATTACTATAGTAATTTGCAATAAAGCCTAAAATAATATACAGCAAAAGAGACAGAATTTCAAATCCTATCTCTTTTCACTTTATTTTATAGAGAAATTATTCTAGTAAGCATATTATTGTCAACAGCATAATCCATTGCAGATTCATAAGAGATACAGCCTTTCCTGTAAAGCTCCGCCAGTGACATATCCATAGTTTTCATCCCATATTTTGAACCCGTCTGCATCGATGATTCTATTTGGTTAGTCTTCCCTTCCCTTATCATATTCTTTATAGCGGCAGTTGCAATCATAATTTCAACTGCCGCTACCCTGCCTTCTCCACTTACCTTGGGTATAAGCTGCTGACACATTATACCTTTTAATACAGCCGCAAGTTGTATTTTCACCTGCTGCTGCTGGTAAGGTGGAAATACATCTACAATTCTATCTATGGTTTTTGCAGCACCTATAGTATGTAAAGTAGAAAATACCAGATGTCCCGTTTCAGCTGCAATGAGGGTAGTGGATATTGTTTCAAGATCTCTCATCTCACCTACCAAAATCACGTCTGGATCTTCCCTAAGCACTGACTTCAGTGCATTTGCATAGCTCAGGGAATCTTTCCCTATTTCCCTTTGACTTATTATGGACTTGTTATGTTTATGTAAATATTCTATTGGATCTTCAAGAGTAATTATATGTGCAGCTCTGCTGGAATTTATCTCATTTATCATAGCCGCCAGGGTAGTACTTTTCCCGGATCCCGTAGAACCCGTCACTAGAATCAAACCTTTTTTATAATTTAAAAGTTTTTTTACTACAGACGGAAATTTCAGCTCACTCAAGGTTGGAATCTTTAAACCTATAACCCTTATTGCAATAGCACAGCTCCCCCGCTGTTTAAACAAATTCACCCTGAATCTTCCAAGGCCTGATACAGAAAAAGAAATGTCAACTTCACCAACTCTGTTATATCTCTCATAATCTTTTCCCAGTATTTCTCTGGAAAACCGTTCAGTATCCGCCGGCTGTAATTTTTCACTTCCTAATTTTTTGAGTTCACCGTTTACCCTTATTACAGGAGGTGCTCCAACTGTCAGGTGCAAGTCTGATGCATTTTTTTCCATAGTTTTTTTCAATAGCTCCTTTAACGCTATCATTTTACGCTCCCCTTTCTAAAACATTTACTCCAAAAATCACTTATCTTCTAAATAATATCTAAAATAAGAATAAACGTTTTATGCAAATCTCTCCTCATCTATAATCGTTATGTATTATTTATACTTTATAGGTAAACTGCATAATAAAATATTATAAATTCCATGTTCATACCGGATGATATACAGCATGGAATTTATCTAACATTTACTTTAAGTACAATATAAAATCATTTTGCCCAATAATTTAACTCCCTGTACAATTTTTTTAATGCTTTTTTTTCAATCCTGGACACATAGGATCTGGATATACCCAGTATTTTTGCTATTTCCCTCTGAGTTCTCGGTCTTCCCTCCAAAAGCCCATACCTCATCTCCACAACACTTTTTTCCCTCTGGGATAAACACGTATTTATTTTAGAGTATAGCTTTTTCACCTGTATTTTTTGTTCTACGATTTCAATTATAGAATTCTCATCACTACCCAGTACATCCATAAGGGATATTTCATTTCCCTCTTTATCCACACCTATTGGGTCCTGCAAATACACTTCGTTTCTAATTTTCTTATTATTTCTTATAAGCATTAATATTTCGTTTTCTATACATTTTGCCGCATATGTTGCCAACCTAGTCCCCTTGGATGTATCAAAAGAATCTATGGCTTTGATAAGCCCCACAGTTCCAATAGAGATCAAGTCATCCACTTCTTTACCTGGATAGGAATATTTTTTTACAATATGTGCCACCAGCCTCAAATTTCTCTCCACTAAAATACTTTTAGCAAGTAGATCTCCTCCCTTTAGTTTCTTTAAATAATATGCTTCTTCATCGTCACTTAGAGGTTGTGGAAATGAGTTATTATTTGTAACATAGGCTGTCATAAATATGACATTTCCAATAATATCTAACAAGTAATTTGTTATAAACACCGGCTGCTCCTCCTAATAGTGCTTATTAATATACTATGAGGAGTTTTTTCAAAAAGTGCATATATAAATAAATTTAATTTAGATATTGCCGTACATTCAAAACTATATTTCTAAAAATCGGGGCTGCAGTATTTCCACCACTTTCATTGTTTTTATCTATATCCTTGACAAATACAACCATAGAATAGTATCTGCCATTATAGTTGAAAAAGCCCACAAACCATCCATCTGAATGCTCCTCTGCAGTCCTGCCCTTGCCTGTCAATTCTATTCTCTGAGTGCTCCCGGTTTTTCCGCCAATTTCCATGCCATCTATATAAGCAGATTTTCCAGTACCATTTTTCACTACATTTATCATCTGGCTTTTCATTTCCTCGGCTGTAGATTTTTTTATAACAGAACTGTTCGTGGTATTTAATTTTTCTATTGTACTATTTTTATCGTCTACATAAGCATCCAGTATATACGGTTTTACATATACCCCGCCGTTTGCCACTGTATTTGGTATGCTGACAGCCTCAAGAGGAGTTATTCTGATATTTTGACCTATGGCTGCAAGAGACAGGCTTCCGTCTGCATAACTTGGATTTTTTACTTCAAATAGTCCCGACTTCTCTTCATCTAGATTCAAAACCTTTTGAAACAGTCCCTGCTTCTTTGCATTGTCATAGAAATTATTAAAACCAACTTTATTTCCTATCTGGGCAAATGCATCATTGCAGGATATGGTAAGAGCTTCGCCTGGGGTCACGCTGCCATGTACCTCATTATCCTCTTCATATAATCCTTTACAGGTAAATTTATCATTTACATTTATAATTCCATTGTCCAGACCTGCCTCTTCCACTATGACCTTAAATATGGAACCTGGAAAAAAGCCGTGATTAGTGGCAACACCTATATTCACATTGGGCTTGCTGTCATCTTTCTGAACAAGAGCTTTTATCTTTCCCGTGTCCGCTTCCGTCAAAATCACCCCTATTTGACTGAAATTCTTATTTTCACTGCTATTTAATATATTCTTTATCCTGTTTTCTATATTTTTATCAACAGTCAACCGCACATTTACGTTATTTTCAGGATAATGGACCTTTTTACTAATTATCTTTCCATCTACGTCTCTTTCAAATACAACTTGAGGTTTTTCATTTTCTTTTGTCTTTTGATATATCTGCATTTCTAAAGAATTTTTACTTTTAACCTGGTTGTCTTCACTCCTCTTGTAATTTTGAAGCAGGTTTTCCACACTCCAGGCACCGGACTTCTTCAAAGGAGAATAAGCATAAGTATAGACTCCATTTATTCCGCTGATATTCCTGAGTTTGTTATAGGTATTTATATCCACCTCATAATACAATTTCTTGCTGCTGCTCAATATTCCTGTCTTAGACAAATCATAGTCACTATTATAATTTCTGAGAGTATAAACCAAAGTGAGCATTTTTTCCGAATCCACATTCTCATTGTCCTTTAAAAATACTTCCGGCGATATGACTACATAATATTTTTTATCGTAATCCATAAGCTGTTTTCCACGGCAGTCATACAGTATATAATCGGCATCGGTTAAATCCTCTTTGTAAGAATACTGTGAGTCCGCCATCACACCCAATTTATCACTTCCAAAATACTGAAGTCCTATTATTTTAAAATACAGCAGTGAAAATATCAAAGCAATTGTAAAAAATAAAATACACTGCCTCCTGTGTATTACGAATCTATTTATTTTCAACATAAAAAACACCTCATCTAGATTAATTTCTATCCAAAATAAGGTATTTTATTCATTTGCCCAATTCCACCACACAGCAAATTATTTTTTAGCTTTTATAAGCATATCGCCTTTTTTCAGTTTTCTGTCTACCGATACAGTAAATATCATCTGGGCAGCAGGAGCCGACTTTATTTTTTCCCCTCCTTCATTTTTCATATTTTTCAGGCACACATTAAAATTGTCACCTGCCGGACTCAATACTTCAACATTATCTCCGCTGTACACTTTATTCCTCTGTTCTACAACTGCAGTACTGCTGTTCTCGTCATAATTTCTAACAACCCCTACTATGTCATAATCTCTTACATAGGATGAACTTTCAAAAATCTGGCTGTCCCTGTCACCGAAATAAAATCCGGTATAATATTTCCTATGACTGGCCTTCATTAAATCCTCCATCCATTTCCTTTTAAATACATACCTGTCGGGATTGTCAAAATAGGAATCCAAGGCTCTTCTATAACCTTTAACCACAGTAGCCACATAGTATGCGCTTTTCATCCTTCCCTCTATCTTAAATGAATCTATACCTGCCTTCACTAATTCCGGAATATGTTCTATCATACAAAGATCCCTGGAATTTAATATATAATCCCCCTTTGTATCTTCAAACACCGGAAAATATTCTCCAGGTCTCTTTTCCTCCATAAGATAGTATTTATACCTGCAGGGCTGGGCACACTCTCCCCTGTTAGAATCCCTTCCCGTCATATAATTTGAAAGCATACATCTGCCTGAATAGGCCATACACATGGCTCCGTGTACAAAAACTTCTATCTGACAATCTTCAGGCAAATGTTCCCTTATTTCCCTTATTTCCTTAAGTGAAAGTTCTCTGGCAAGGATTATTCTCTTTATACCCTGTTTATACCAGAATACAGCGGACATCCAATTAACATTATTGCTCTGGGTGCTCAAATGCAAGTCCAAATCCGGTACAATTTCCCTGGCAGTCATTATTATGCCTGGATCCGACACTATTATCCCATCTACATTCATCTCATATAATTTTCTCAGATAATCTTTCAGACCAATCAGATCTTCATTGTGTGGGAATACATTTACCGTAACAAAAGCTTTTTTCCCTCTATCGTGAACATATTTTAAGCCTTCCTCCAGCTCTTTGTCTGTAAAATTATCTGCAAAGGCCCTTAAATTGAGTTTATTTCCTCCCAGATAAACTGCATCTGCCCCAAAATCCACAGCAGTTCTCAATTTTTCCAAATTGCCTGCCGGTGCCAATAATTCCGGCTTTTTTTTCATATCAATTCCTCCTCACGGTAACGGCAATGCCATCACCCATAGGTATAACCGAAGTCATAAACTCATCATTATCAGATACCATGTTTAAATATTTCCTCATTCTTTTGACTATGGTTATCTTCCTTCTTTTCACCAGTTCGTCAGAAGCCACCATTCCTCTAAAAAGTACATTGTCTGCAACTATTATGCCTTCTTTATCCAGAAGTTTCAAACAATAAGGTAAAAAATGGTTATAATGTGCTTTCCCGGCATCGATAAATATAAGATCAAAGCTTTCACTCATATCTCTGAGTATTTCCAAACAGTCTCCTTCAATGACATCTATATACTTCCCCAAATTATATTTTTTTACATTTTCCCTGGCAATTTTGACCATGTTTTTATCTCTTTCAATAGTGATCACATGGTTCTTTCTATGAGAACTGAGGCTCATCAAAATAGCGGAATAGCCAACAGCAGTTCCAAGTTCCAGAATTCTGGAGGGCTTTTTTATATTTATCATAAGTTCCAAAAATCTTGCCGTCTCCCTCTGTACTATGGGTATGGATTTCTCAGAGGCATATTCTTCTATCTCCTTCAGTATTCCATCATGATCCCCTATCAGAGATACTATATAATCTTTTATATATTCATGCTCAACTCCGCTCATTCTTGCCTCCCAAAACCTATTCGCCCTGAGTAGTTTTCTTAACTTCTAAAAATTTTTCACTGCTGTCTGTAAAAAAGTGAGTCCCATCATTTTTAGAAACAAAATAAATATAATTTGTCCTGTCGGGTTTTACAGCTGCCAGTATGCACTCTTCACCCGGATTTGATATAGGCCCCTCCGGAAGTCCATTTACTTTATAAGTATTATAGGGAGAAACCACCTGCAGATCCTTATAATATACTTTATCCTTATGCACATTCAGTGCGTATAAAACCGTAGCGCAGGACTGAAGTTTCATATTCTTGTTCAGTCTGTTGTAAAACACAGATGCAATCTTCCCTCTTTCTTCAGGTTTCTTAGCTTCTTTTTCAACTACAGAAGCCAGAGTTATAATTCTATCCTTTTCCTCGGCACTCAACTGTTTTCCCGTATCCTTCTGAACTTTGTCCATAACTTCGGAAAATCTATTTAACATAACTTTAATTATATAATCTCCGCTGCTGCCCTTGAGAAAATCATAAGTATCCGGAAATAAATATCCTTCCAGGGCATATCTTCTGTTTGAGTCTTTCTTTATAAAACTTGGAAGCTTATATTCCCTGCAGCTTTTTATAAAATTCGAACTGCTTATTATTCCCTTTTTCTCCAGCAAATTTCCTATCTGTTCTACATCATACCCCTCAGGCACTACAATTTCTACAGGTCTGTCATCTCTAATGCCTTTTTCCATATAGAGTACAAAATCATTTATGCCTATATTTTCGGAAAAAGAATACCTTCCTGGCTTTAATGAACTGTTTTCAAAATGTCTACCTGTATACCACTTCAGCAGTGATGGACTCTTCACCAATCCAAGACTGCTCAAATTATCTACAACCTGATTCAATTTTTCTCCCTGTCTTACTTGAAAATTTATCTTCTTCTCACTGATTTTGAAAGGGTGCCTTATACTTTGCAGGGAATGATACAGGGCACCGGCAATCAACAAAATTAAAGCCACACTACAGAGTAAAAAAATACTTTTTTTTAAGTTTCTTTTCACTGTAAACAACCCTTCCTATTTTCTTCTCATGGCCTTTCTTCTTAAATCCGTATCCAATATCTTCTTTCTCATTCTTATACTCTTGGGAGTAATTTCCACCAATTCATCCTGTGCTATAAATTCCAGTGATTTTTCCAGAGTCATTTCCGCTACAGGAACCAGTTTCAACGCTTCATCAGCTCCCGAAGATCTCGTATTCGACAGATGTTTCTTCTTACACACATTTACCTCTATATCTTCCGGTCTTGAACATTCACCGGCTATCATTCCCTCATACACTTCCACTCCAGGTCCTATAAACAGCGTTCCTCTTTCCTGGGCGTTAAAAAGTCCGTAGGTTATAGATACTCCCGGTTCATACACTACCAGAGATCCTCTTGTCCTTCCCGGCATATCTCCCTTGTACTCCTCATATCCATCCAGTACATGGTTCATTATGCCGTTGCCCTTAGTATCCGTCATAAGTTCATTTCTAAAGCCAATTAATCCCCTTGCAGGCACCTTGAATTCCAACCTGGTGTATCCATTTACGGCTGAGGTCATATTTACCATTTCAGCTTTCCTGGGTCCAAGTTTCTCTATGACCACACCCATAAATTCTTCAGGTACGTCTATAGTGAGGTATTCAATAGGCTCCAATTTCTTTCCGTTTTCCTCCTTGAATATGACCGTGGGCTTGGAAACCTGAAATTCATAACCTTCTCTTCTCATAGTTTCTATTAAAACTGAAAGGTGAAGTTCTCCTCTTCCACTTACCTTAAAACAATCTGGCGAATCAGTTTCTTCCACCCTGAGAGCCACATTTGTCTCCAGTTCTTTCATAAGTCTATCCCTCAAATGTCTGGAAGTTACAAACTCTCCCTCTCTACCGGCAAAAGGAGAATCATTTACCATGAAATTCATAGTCAGCGTGGGCTCATCTATATCCACAAATGGCAGAGGTTCAGGATCCGATGCAGAGGCAATCGTTTCACCTATATTTATATCCGGTATTCCAGAAACTGCAACTATATCTCCCAACTTAGCCTCTTCGACTTCAAGTTTTTTTAATCCATCATACACATAGAGGTTTGATACCTTGACATTTTCTACCTTATTTCCCTTTCTTATAAGAACTACCGGTTCATTTTTCTTTATAACTCCCCTTGTTATTTTACCTATACCTATTCTTCCCACATATTCATTGTGATCTATGGTAGTTATGAGAAGTTGAAGGGGTTTATCCAGATAACCCTGGGGTGCCGGTGCATTTTTTATTATAGCATCAAAAAGAGGTTCCATATTGGTAGACTTGTCTTCCATTTCTTTTTTAGCAATTCCATCTTTTGCCGAACAGTAAATCACACTAAAATCCAGCTGCTCGTCATTAGCCCCCAATTCTATAAACAGATCAAATACCTTATCCAAAACCTCGGAAGGTCTTGCATCCGGCTTATCTATTTTGTTTATCACAACTATTGGCTTTAATTTCAACTGCAGTGCCTTCCTCAAAACAAATTTTGTCTGGGGCATCGGACCTTCAGCAGCATCTACCACCAATAGAACACTGTCCACCATCTTGAGCACACGTTCCACTTCACCGCCAAAATCAGCATGACCCGGCGTATCTACAATGTTGATCTTAACTCCCTTGTGAGTTACGGCAGTATTCTTTGAAAGTATGGTAATCCCCCTTTCCCTTTCAATAGCATTTGAATCCATAACCCTATCTTCAACTTTTTCATTTGCCCTAAATATATTGCTCTGTCTCAGCAGCGCATCCACTAGTGTAGTCTTACCGTGATCTACATGGGCAATTATTGCTACATTCCTTATATCATTTCTAGTAAATAAATCCATTATTATTCCTCCAATTTATATCTTGATCTATGGAATTATATTCAAAAATCAAATTTAGTACCTTAATCAAATTGCAAATCGAATAAGTACTCAAAAAAATTGGATACTTTTTGTATCCAATTCAAAGCTGCCATCATTATTTTAATATCATAATATTAAAAAGTCAACTTCTGAGTCCCAAGTTAGCAGTTTTCACTGTGCATTAACCTTATCTTTACCGTCTCCGAAAGAGAAATCCACTCCTATAGCATCATTTAGCATCTTCAATATGTTCTGCCACATAACGCTAAATTTCTGTTCAGCCTGTATATATTCATCCACAGGCGGGTTAGCGGAAATCACATTTCCCATATCTTTAAACTTTTCCACAACTTCCTCTGAAACCTTTCCGTTTTGAACCTGCTGTGAGTAGGCATCCAGTTGAATTTTCCTAAAATCTTTCAATATTTTTTTATAATCTTCATTGTCTTCCACTTTCTGGTTTGACTTCCGCAGATTAACCACTTCATCACATTCCCTGAGATCTTCAGCAAATTCCCTTGCCCTATCATATATATTCATCGTCAAATACTCCTCTACTTTATTATATTTCCATAATTATAGGCAATATCATGGGCTTTCTCTTTGTCTTTTCATAGAGAAATGATCTTAGTACTTCTTTTACATTGGATTTTATGCTTGACCATTCCGTAATATGTTTTTCCTGACACTCTTTTAAAGCACCACGAACAAGCTGTTTGGCCTCCTCCATCAAATCCTCCGACTCTCTAACATAGACAAAACCTCTAGATATTATGTCAGGCCCTGCAATGACTTTACCGGTTCCCTTTTCAATCGTAATTACCACTGTAAGTATACCGTCCTGAGAAAGATGTCTCCTGTCTCTTAAAACTATATTCCCTACATCTCCAACTCCCAGGCCATCTACAAATACCTGTCCAGATACCACTTTTCCATTTTTTCTTATGGAATTCTTAGTAACCTCTACAACATCTCCATTATCCGCAATAACTATATTCTTAGGACTGAGTCCAAGTTTCATCGCCAGATCTGCATGTTGTTTCAGATGTCTGTATTCTCCATGAACAGGCATAAAAAATTTTGGTTTCACAAGAGTGTGAATGAGTTTTAATTCCTCCTGACAGGCATGCCCTGATACATGAACATCTGCCAGAGCCTCGTATATCACCTGTGCTCCCTGTTTAAACAACTGATTTATCACCCTTGAAACCAATTTTTCATTTCCAGGTATGGGGTTCGCTGAAATTATTATCGTATCTCCGGGAATGATGGTCACCTTTTTATGTTCACAAGCAGCCATCCTCGAGAGTGCCGACATGGGTTCCCCCTGACTTCCGGTAGTTATTATCACTATTTTATTACCGGGATACTTGTTTATATCGTCTATACTTATAAGAGTGTTTTTCCTGATTTTTATATACCCCAGGTTCATAGCCACTTCCATTATATTTTCCATGCTTCTGCCGGAAATAGCAACCTTCCTGCGGTACTTTTCCGCAGCAGTGATTACCTGCTGTATTCTATGAATATTAGATGCAAAAGTAGCAACTATTATTCTGCTTTTTGCCACTGCAAAAAATTTCTGAAATGTCTTGCCCACCGTCTTTTCCGACATGGTATATCCTGGCCTTTCCACATTGGTACTATCGGCCAGCATAAGAAGTACCCCCTCTTTTCCAAGTTCAGCAAACCTAGCAAGATCAATTACACAGCCGTCAATGGGGGTGTAATCAACTTTAAAGTCACCAGTATGAACTATTATCCCAACAGGAGTATGAACTGCAATAGCCATAGAATCAGCTATGCTGTGGCTAGTTCTTATAAATTCCACGGACATTCTATTTAATTTAATTACGTCACCTGCTTTTATGCACTTTAAATCCACCGATCCGCTTAAACCGTGCTCCTTTAATTTTGAATCGACAATTCCCAATGTCAATTTGCTCCCATATACAGGTACATTGATCTCTTTCAATACATACGGCAGTGCACCTATATGGTCTTCATGCCCATGAGTTAAAAATATACCCTTTACCTTGTTTACATTCTTCTTAAGATAAGTTATATCAGGTATGACTATGTCTATTCCCAACATCTCTTCGTCCGGGAACTCCATTCCACAGTCAATTACTATTATCTCATCTTTATATTCTATTACTGTAAGATTCTTTCCTATTTCACTTAGTCCGCCTAATGGAATAATCTTTATTTTATCCTTTTCTTTTCGCAATAAAATCTTCCCTCCTTGTTTAAAAATTATTTTATTATCTTTACAACCGGTAACAAATATTTTATGAAGGAGTCATTTGTGAACCACCCCAACTTAGCTTTGCATAAAGTCAGAGCGTACTTGATCAACAACAGCTGCACTACGAACAGCAGTTTCTATTATTTGCCAAAACATCTCCGCAGTTCCTATACTTCCCATTGTCAGTGGGGTTCATCATACCACTCATTACATTAAATAACCCGCTCATAAAATATAAAAATTACAAATTGCAATTTTACTTATACTTACCTGATTTCCTGCATTCACTGCATATACCATAAAATTTTAAACTGTGGTTTAAAATTTTAAAATCATATTTTTTCTCTATTTCTTTTTCAAGAGGTTCCAAAAGATCATCCGTAACCTCAATTATTTTCGAACATTTAGTGCATATCAAATGGTGGTGCCTGTGGTTTTCTTCTTTGTGTATTATTTCATATCTGCTGCACCCATCATCTAACTCCAGTTTGCATATAACTCCTATTTCATCTAAAAGCTGAACAGTCCTATAGACTGTAGCCAGGCCAATTTCAGGACATTCACTTCTGACCTGATCGTATATCTCTTCCGTTGTAAGATGTTTTCCTTCATTTCTTATTATAATATCAACTATAGCTCTTCTCTGAGGAGTAAGTTTATACCCCTTTTCCTTTAAGCTATTTTTTAATCTCTCTATTTCTGAAGAGGAAAGCTTCGTCATAACTATACCCCATTTCAAATTAAATTTTAAAATATGAATAAAAAACTTTTCTATAATCTTAAGTCTAATATAACAGAAAAATATTGTCAATTGAAAATCAATTAATATTAGAACAAAGTTTCATATACTTCTGAAACTTGGTTAAATTCATCTTCATTTTCCACAGTTGCAAAAATCTCTCTGCCATTTTTATCCTTTATTATTTTAAGTACTATAGCCTCTTTAGATTCTTTGCACTCTTCAGGTATTGCAATTACGTATTCCCTATCCTCTATATCCAATTTGGTAACCACTTCAAATTGAACTTCTTCCCCATTTTCGTCCTCCAATATTAAATTTTTAATATCGTCTTTCATATAATTTTCCCCTTTGTAAAAATCAAGTTTACAAAAACAGTCAATTTGAAATACTGTCCAAATATCCCTGTAAAATATATGTAGCTGCCATCTTATCTACTATTTTTTTCCTTTTTGCCCTGGAAAGATCCCCCTCTAGCATGGCCCTATTTGCCGCCACCGTAGTTAATCTTTCATCCCACATTTTTACAGGCAATTTCATAAGTTTTTCCACATTTTTGCAAAAATCCATTACACTTTTACTTTGGGGTCCAAGTGTTCCATTCATATTTTTAGGAAGACCGGAAACAATCAATTCTACACCGTATTTTTCACAAATAGCTCTAATCTCATCAATGTCTTCCTTCAATCCCCTTCTCCTTATGGTAGTAACCCCTTGTGCTGTAAAGCCCAATGGATCGCTCATTGCAACCCCTATAGTTTTATTGCCTATATCAAGTCCCAGTATTCTCAATTTTACACTCTCCCAGTTATTATGCTCATATTCAAAATAAAAATGCCCTAAAAGGACATTTTTATTTTATACCTAAATAAACTTTCAAAACTTCTTCAAGTATTTCATCTCTCTCAAGTTTTCTTACCAATGACCTTGCTCCATTATAATTTGTTATATAGGTTGGATCACCTGAAATCAAGTATCCTACCAATTGATTTACTGGATTATATCCTTTTTTAATTAGCGAATCATAAACTTCAGTCAATATTTCCTTTGTCAGTGCTTTTTTACTCTCAGAAATGTCAAACTGAATAGTATTATCCTTACCCATATATATATCACCCCGCTAACATTCTAATAGATTTATTATAGAACATATTTCACAAAATGTATACTATCTAGATCTTTTTTCCACAATTATACTGCATCTTTCTACGGCTTCTTCTAATTTTTCAGGTAATTTACCTCCAGCCTGTGCCATATCTGGTCTTCCACCCCCATTTCCACCAGTAACAGCTGCAATTTCCTTTATTATTTTCCCGCAGTTAATACCACTTTGTACTGCTTTCTCAGTAGCCATAGCTATAAGCTGAACTTTACCATTTACACTGCTTCCCAATACCACCAAACAGTTGTCATACCTGCTTCTAAATTTATCTCCCAACTCTCTAAGTGCGCTGGCATCGACTTCTTTCAATACCCCTGTAAAAAGTTTTATTCCATCAATTGTCTTTGCTCTATTTAAAATATCATTCTCCGCATTTCCTGCTAATTTTAATTTCAGCTGCTGTATTTCCCTCTCAGCTGATTTTAATTCATTAAATTGCAGATCCAATTTATGAATTATCTCCTTTTCGGAGCACTTCAATTTGCCTGATATTTTTTTCAACATATCATCTTTAGAATCGACATAGTCTATCGCACCTTTTCCGGTAACAGCTTCTATTCTTCTTATGCCGGCAGCTATTCCGGTTTCAGATATTATTTTAAACAGTCCAATTTTTCCGGAATTGCTTACATGGGTTCCACCACACAGTTCCCTGCTGAAGTCCCCAACGGAAACCACCCTTACTTTATCCTTGTACTTACTGTCGAAGAGTGCTATTGCACCGCTTTTTTTAGCTTCTTCCAGGGGCATTACAACAGTCTTTACCGGGTAAACTGCCATTATGCTGTCATTGACCATATTTTCAATTTTTCTCAATGTATCATAATTCAGAGGTTCAAAATAATTGAAGTCAAATCTCAATCTATGCTCATCTACGTAGGAACCTGCCTGGTGCACCTGCTCCCCCAGAATTCTTTTCAGTGTTTCATCCAATATGTGAGTTGCAGTATGGTTTTTCCCTATATTATCTCTTCTCCCCTTATCTACACTTAAAACAATATCATCATCCAAATTCAAACTACCTGAACTTATTTTTACAAAATGAAGTATCTTACCCGCAACATTGTTTTTACAATCTAAAACTTCACCCCTAAAAGTATCGTTATATATTGTTCCACTATCTCCTACCTGTCCACCCATCTCGGCATAAAAAGGTGTATTTTCAACTACTACAACTCCCTCTTCCCCTTCACTCAAACGGGATACAAACTCTTCATCCTTCATGATCACTTTAACTTTAGAATTCGACTTCAGTCTATCATAGCCTTCAAATATAGTATTAACTTCCATGGGAATTTTATTCAAAATAGTATCTTTTACACCCATATAATTTGTTTCTGCTCTGGCAGATCTTGCCATGTTGCGCTGATTTTCCATGTTTTCTTTAAAGCCTTCAAGATCTGCAGTCATATTATTTTCCTCCAGTATCTCTTCAGTAAGTTCTACCGGAAAACCATAAGTATCATATAATTTAAATGTCCTTCCGCCATCAAGTACCGAATTGCCGCTTTTTCGCAGCTGAAATATGAAATCATCTAAAATCTGAATTCCACCATCTATAGTTGCAGCAAACTTCTCCTCTTCAATTTTTATTATTTTTTTTATATAATCTTCCCTTTCCCTCAATTCAGGATAACCTTCATAAGAATTATCTATAACGGATTTAGAAAGTCTGTACAGAAAAGCTCCTTCAATTCCAAGAGATCTTCCGTGTTTTGCTGCCCTTCTCAAAAGCCTTCTGAGTACATACCCGCGTCCCTCATTGGACGGAAGTATTCCATCGCTTATCATAAATACGATACTTCTTATGTGATCTGTTATCACCCTCATAGATATATCACTTTTCCTGTCAATTCCATATGGACTGGAAGACATGGCACTTATTTCTTTTAATATGGCGTTTATAGTATCTATTTCAAATATATTATCCTTATCCTGCATTATAACTGCCATTCTTTCAAGACCCATTCCCGTATCTATATTAGGTCTCGGAAGTCTATTATAATTCCCCTGCTCATCCCTGTCAAATTGAGTAAAAACTAAATTCCAGAATTCCAGCACCCGATCATTATCCCCCGCTTTTACAAATTCCTCCACCGTCTCTATTTTTCCTTCTCCTCTGTCGTAGTGGATTTCAGAACAAGGTCCACAGGGTCCTGCACCGTGTTCCCAGAAATTATCCTCCTTACCCAGCCTGAATATTCTTGAGCTATCAATGTCAGTATCCTTTACCCATATATCATAGGCTTCATCATCATCTAAATATATTGTAACATATAATCTATCTTTTGGCAGTTTTAAAACTTCAGTAGTAAATTCCCAGGCCCAGGAAATTGCTTCCTTTTTAAAATAATTTCCAAAGGAAAAATTTCCCAGCATTTCAAAAAAAGTACCATGACGTGAAGTTTTACCTACATTTTCAATATCACCTGTTCTTATACACTTCTGACAGGTAGTTACTCTCCTGCGGGGCGGTGTCTTAAGTCCTGTAAAGTATGGCTTAAGAGGTGCCATACCAGCATTTATCAGAAGCAGGCTCTTATCATTTTTAGGAACCAAAGAAAAGCTGTGCATCCTCAAATGACCTTTGCTCTCGAAAAAGCTCAAATACAACTCCCTGATCTTATTTAATCCTAGTTTTTCCATATATATCTCTTCCTTTCAACCTCATATGTTTGATTTCTTAAAATAAAAGAGTCTTTCAATCCCGAAGGGACGAAAGACTCTTTTCGCGGTACCACCCTAATTACATAGATATTTAAAACAAAATCCATATCTCTCAAACACCAGCATACAAGTTCCTGGACAGCTTCAATATATTCCACAGAAAGTTTTCACCTTCCACTTTCTCTCTTTTATGTAAGAAAATATTTACTTCTTCCATTCATCGCTTCATTATTCCATTATGATACAAATTATAAATTAAATATTCACTTATGTCAATATTCACTTATTTTAGAGTTTCCCCAAAATAAATTATTTCAAATATACCTAGACCTATAATTCTA
>CAIFEX010000001.1:82747-203195 GCA_903789665.1 uncultured Clostridium sp. | reverse complement strand
GATTCGTATATCTCTTAACTTTATTTTATCAAAATATTTTAGGATAATCCACAATATGTTTGAAGTAGTATACTCCGTATTTATAACCAAAGTATAAAAAAAGAACCGCCTTTTACAGCGATTCTATCTTTGATTCATAACATGACCCCACAAGCGAATTGGCCAGTCAAATAATGACTCACCAACCAGAGGTAGGTAATAGGGGTTTAACTTGAGGAGTTGTTCATGTATATGTCGGATTATTCAATTAGAAGGATTTACTATCAGAAATAAGTTACTGAATCTCAATCTTTCCTGTTTTCTTCTGACCTTTTTCTATTTTCGGAAGTATAATTTCCAATACTCCATTTTCAAAGGAAGCCTTTATATCTTTATCATTTACATTATCTATATAAAAACTCCTTATGAGTTCTCCACAATTTCTCTCACGTCTTACATAATTTTGATCTTTATCCTCTTTGTTTTCTTCTCGTTTTGCGGATATTGTGAGATAGTTATTATCAAAACTTAAATCTATAGCATCTTTTTTTACTCCTGGAAGATCCGCTTTAATTACATAGGAATCATCATTTTCTTTAAGATCAACTTTAAATCCTCTGCCGAAATTGCTTACTGCTGGTGTAAAGAAATCATTGTTGAAAAATGGATCTGCAAAATCTCTGAACATATCACCTGGGCTTAAAAAATTATCTCTTTCAAATGGAACCATATCAAACATGGTACATACCTCCTTCTATATTCTATATGATTTTTCTGCCGATTGTCTTTCTCATCGGTTATCCTTAGTACAGTTATTATAATACAATAAAGGTCAAAGAAAGTCAAAGTCTAAAAAGTACAGATTTGGCTTATAAATGAAAGAAATTTATAGCAATATATGTATAATCTATTCTCTTCAACAAAATAAAAAATATACGGCACATACAGATGTTTTTTGGATTGGTAAAAAAATTGTATGTTTATCTGTGGGAAATCACCAGGAAAGGAATATTTGTGGGAGAAAATTTTCTGAGAGTTGCTCGGTGGGTAAAGAAAACTGGGCATCTGCCCTCCAGTCTGGAGATCGGACTGAAAAATGCCTGTCAAATCCGGGTTTCAGATCGAGGGAAGGTAAAAAATTGAAAGCTGCCCCCTGTGATCGGATGACCAGAAATGAGAAATTGGGAATATATGGGGTGACTTCCCTTGCGGCTAGAAATAGTAAAATGGGGAATAATTGCTTGTCCACTCATTTATTTAGGACAGTTGCCTGGATTGATTTGAAATGATTGCTTGTCCATTCTACTGAGCTGCTCGTGCTGATTGTCCCGTTCATACTGCTTGCTTGGGTTCCTTGTGCTGATTGCTTGGGTTTCTTGTGGTTCCTTGTGCTGATTGCTTGTCCTGTTTGTTCAATCATTTACACTTTGTTCACAATATTTAGAGTAGCCTGGTTTTTTCAAGTTCAGATAAACTCCCGATAACTACCATCATATCTAGGATACTTGGGTATATAGCCTGGCTCGAAAAGCAGATGAATATTGGGAGGGTTTATTCACAATTTGTTCATGACCCCGGGGGGTTGCATGTCCACCCGGCAGAATCCAAACAAAATTCCAGCAAAATCTCATACAGGATTCCATATTCTGCATGTCTATCCGGCAAAGCTTCGACAAACAACAATCCAATTACATATCTGCAATTTATTTAAAAATTTTTGCAAATATTTCTTTTTAAGAAGGATTTTTTTATTTTATGTAGAATTTTTTTAGGTAACCAATTGTACATATTTGTACAATTCTTACTAAAATATATAAATAATGTAGTTACAGGAAAGGACATTCAAGATGCTGAAACTTCACTGGATAGAGATTTTTCTAAGATGTATTCCCGAAATGCTGTTGATAATATGGGGAATATACACGGTAGCACAGAAATCTTTCAATAAACGAAATTATATAATTCTCAGCTGTAGCATGGGATTATATTCCTTTTTAGTAAGAGAACTTCCCATATACTTTGGAGTTCACACCGTCATTATAACAGTTTCAATAATAAGTATCATGATAATTCAGGGAATTCCACTGCTTGCTTCCATATATGGTACATTGGCAATGCTGCTGCTGCTTATAATAAGTGAATCTTCAAACAAATTTATACTTTATATTTTGGGTATACCTTTTAACTTTACCAACATAAACCCCATTAAAAAATCCATACTGACTTTTCCTTCACTTATAATACTATTCTTGTCAATATTAGTTCTAAAAAATATTGTAAAAAGGACAGATTTGCATATATTGAAATAATATTTTGCATTTCAAAATATAATTTACAGATTTTTATCCTTTAAAGAAGGATTTTTATTTTTTATGGAGAATAATATATGTTGTTATCGTGAAATAAATTCATAAAATGTATATATTTGTCGAACAATATGAAAATAGCAACAAAGGGGAGGCTTAAAGATGCTTAAAATCAATTGGGTAGAAATTTTTTTAAGGCTTATTCCAGAAATGCTCTTAATAGTTTGGGGAATACACATAATAGCAAAAAAATCTTTTGATATAAAAAAATATATTTTTTTAAGCTTTATATTAAGTATAATTACCTTTTTAATAAGAGATCTTCCTATATATTTTGGAGTTCATACTTTAATTATGGCTATTCTAATTATAGGAACTATGGTATTTTTTATAAGAATACCAATAATAACTTCAATATATGGAACATTATTTATGCTCTTATTGCTTTCAATAAGTGAATTTTTAAATATGCTTTTGCTTAACTTATTCAAGATTAATATAAATATAAGTTCTATGAATCCTATTAAGAAATCTATATTTGGAATACCATCACTCATATTTTTATTTTTTTTAATTATGTTGACACGCTATTTATTGAAAAAAAGAGGAATTAAAAATGTACCTGACTGAAAAATTAGCAATTTCCCTGGGTAAAAAAGCTAGGACCATTTTAAAGACAGATAAAGAAAAAGAGGAGATAATAGTATATGGGGCAATTAATTTGCTCCAAACCATATTTTCCATAGCATGGGTGATAATTGCAGGGGCAATTCTAGGAGTATTATATGAAGCTTTAATATTTTCTGTATCAATGAGCATACTCAGAAAATATTCAGGTGGATTTCATGCTTCTTCTCCAAATCGATGTATTATAGGTGGTACAATTTCTTCCGCTACTGCAGGACTGTTAGTGGATAAATTTTTTTATAAATTCTCTTTTGTAACTACTTTGATCATGATTATAACCTTCATGATAATTGCATTTATAATAGTTTCCTTAAAAGCTCCGGTAGACAGCCCACAAAAACCTATTTCTAAAATTTCCATGAAGAAAATGTTTAAAAGAAATTCCATTATCACATTGGCAATATTTTCTACAATTATAATTATACTGTGCTTATTTTACAGTACAAATAATAAATTGTATTATTTAAAAATCGCAGACTGCATAAATCTTGGCTGCCTTTGGCAGTCCATCACCCTGACAGATCGTGGGGCAGCAGTTTTTAAAAAAGTCGATTCAGTTTTAAAAAACATAGGAGAAAGGAGGAAGCTCAATTGAAAAATAAAATAGAAAAGGTATTTATAACTTTATCTGCATTGGCATGTACCATTATGGCATTTACGGTTTCAGCTTCTGCATGTACTTGGGGTTTATATCAGCCTAAAGAACCTGAATGCCTGAGAAAATAGGCTAAGATCAACAAATTCCGGAGTAAAAATTACTGATTGAAAAATTGGTAATTTTTACTTTTTAATTTGAATTTTTTATCAGTACACGGGAGGAATTTATCCATGAAACATATTGAAAACGGCATATCTATCATGTTGGCTATCATAAAAATAGCTATAATTGTATTCCTCGTTATAATAATATGTATAGATTTGCCCCAATATACTTCAATTTTAAAAGTTAATTTCAATAATAACTTTAATTTGTATAGTACTATATTCATATTACTCATTATGTTGTCAATTTACGTGGCTTCGTTGATAATCAACACCAAATTAGAGCGCTCTTCAAATGTATTTAAAAAGTCCTGGCTCATAGAGACTCTATTTTTTACGATGCTTATCTCCATCCCCATATACATATCCAATTCATATGAAAGTGAATATAAATACTTGTTCCTGCTTTTGATACTGTCCTCTGTGATACAGTATGGTTCTAAATATGGAATCATAACTTCTTTTTTCTGTTCATTTTTCGTGCTGACAGCAGATCTTTTGTATGCCCCAACCGTAAAGGGTATAAACGTTTATTTTCAGAGAGACCTGATATTGGCAGGAGTGTTCATATTTATATCATGGGTTCTTGGATATTATGTGGATATAGAGGCGGAAAACAATAAAAGCAAGGACAACAAGCTCAACCTGCTGAGCAATAAATTAAAGGAACAAAACATAAAAAGGGAGGATATGGAATCTTCACTGCTAAAGAATGAAGTGTGTTTTGAAATGCTTTTCGAAAATTCCATAAATTCCGTTATAGTACATGAAGGCGGGAAAATAATATATGCCAATGAAAGTGCGGCAAAACTGCTGGGATATCCCAGGGCTCCGGAGCTGGACAATAAGCTGCTGTATAGGCATTATCCAAAGGAATCCATAATGAGTTCCAAAGAAAAGTACAGCAACATAATAGAAAAAAAGCTGTCGAAGGTAACCAGTGAAGAAGACATATTGGACTGTGAGGGGAACAGCATATCAGTGAGAAATACTTCTTCATTTTTCGTATATGACGGCAAACCTGCGGTGATGACCCTGCTTCTGGATTTGACACCGGAAAAACAGATGGAGAACTTGAAAAGCACTGCAGAGGAAAATTTAAAATTGTTAAATGAAACCAGAGAATTCAATTCTCTTATAACAGAATTTTTCATAAATATGTCACATGAACTCAAGACTCCTATAAATGTAATATCCGTGGCTATTCAAACCATGGAAATATATCTTGACAGATGCACTGCCGAAAATAAACAAAAATGTAAATTTTATTTGAAAACCATGAAGCAGAACTGCCTTAGGCTTATAAGGCTTGTAAACAATCTTCTTGACATAACCAGGCTCGATTCGGGGGCTATTAAAATATCAAGGCGAAATGGCAATATAGTGAGTGTCGTCGAGGATATCACCCAGTCTGTGGCCTCCTATATAAAAAGTAAGGATATACAACTTATATTCGATACAAATGTAGAGGAAAAAATAATGGCCTTTGATCCGAACAAACTGGAGCGTATAATGCTCAATCTGCTGTCAAATGCCTTCAAGTATACAAATTCCAGGGGACATATATATGTGAACGTGGAGGACCGCGGCAAGACAGTACTTATTACTGTGGAGGACGACGGAAAAGGTATTCCGGAAGATAAGCTGAATCTTATATTCGAACGCTTTGGCCAGGCAAACAGATCTCTTTCGAGAGACTGCGAAGGAAGCGGAATAGGGCTGTACCTGGTGAAGTCCCTGGTGGAGCTGCACGGTGGAAAGATAAGCGTCAAAAGCAAGGAGGGAAAAGGAAGTAAATTTCTCATAGAGCTTCCGGTAGAGCTCGTGAAGGAAGACAATATGAAAAGCAGCGAGTTGTTCAAGACCAATGTGGAGAAAATAAACATAGAGTTTTCAGACATATATTCACTGGAGAAATAAAAAGGACTTACAGCAATTTGCCATAAGTCCTTTTTTTTATCCGAGGAAAAATTTTCATTTTCCCTGAGATAAATAAATTCTAAACAGATACTTCCTTCATTCTACTATATACATTTCCATCTTTTTGGCTGGATTTTCTCTTGAAAAAAGATTCTCCGAATTTCACTGCAATCCAAAGCCCTAGTCTTCTAATCCAGGCTGCAAATCCAAAAATTTTGAGCATGCTAAAAGAGGATTTAAAAGTATAAAATAACCTTGCCACTTTGAAAAATTCCGCCTGCAGATCATAAGGAGACATTTTTTTTGGCTTGAAGTTTACAACCATCATGTCATAGTACTGCCAATCATTGTCCAGCAAACGGTTTTCTTTTTTGTACTGTTCATAGACAGGTGTTTTAGGAAAAGGAGTTAAAATTGCAGGTTGAAATTGATAGGCATTTATCTTTTCACAGAATTTCTCGCCTCTTTCCATGTCCTCCTTGCTGTCATCATCCAGTCCCAATACCAGGCTGGCTATAAGTCTTATTTTATGTTTTGCAAGGGCAGTACCGCATTTTTCAATGTCGGAAATCTTCTGCTTTTTGTTTATGTTGTTCAAGGATTCCTGGTTCAAGGATTCAATTCCTATAAGTACTCTGGTCAGATGTGCATCGTGGAGAAGCTGAAGCAGTTCCTCGTCATTTGCCATATCTGTCCGGCCAAAGAAAAATGTCTCTTTAAATACAAGATTATTTGAGATCATCTTCCTGAGTATCTCCTTGGCCCTTTCTTTGTCTGCAGTAAAATTATCGTCCTCAAAATTTACATACTTGAAACCCTGCTGCTTGTACATTCTCAATTCCTTTATTACATTGTCAGGGGTTCGCTTTCTGTAAGGATGGAACATTCTGGACGTGGTACAAAAGGTACAGCTAAAGGGGCATCCCCTTGAAGTCATGACATTTGCCGCCTTGCAGGGGGTTTTTAAAAGACTGTAATCCGGGAAAGGTATTTCATCCAGGTTTTCTATACACTTGGAATAAACTATTTTGTCCTTAATTTTCCCGCTGACTACATCTGCAATAACCCTTTCACCTTCCCCTACCACAACCTGATCTGCATGCTGAAGTGCCTCTTCAGGCAGACTGGAAGCATGAATACCTCCTATGATTACTTTTTTATGTTTTTTTCTAAAATAATCGGCAATACGATAGGCCCTCGTAGAAGATGAAGTCATGGTATAAATCATTATTACATCTGCATCTTCAAATTTCTCGAAGTTTAAGTTCTTATACATTTCCTCATATACTTCCACATCGTGCCCGGCGTCTTTCAATATCCTGCCGAGTATCAAGGGTCCTGTAATAGAGTTAGAATGTCCATAAATTTTACCGCCAAACCTATATAAGGCATTTCTCCTTATATCTGCCACCGGGGTAATAAAAATTACTTTCATAAATTCACATCCTTATCTATAATTTTATCACTTACAAGTATCTTAGTATTTCTGCTTAAATATTTCAACTCTTTTCAGCTGAAAGCATAGAGCAAAATACAGTGCAGAGCATTGAAAATTTGCCAAATTCACGTACTCTGCACTATAAATCCTTAACTTTTAAATACACCTGTCTTTCATATATCTGTCCCAGTTCATAAGAGGTTTTTCCTCATCCAGTATCTTCATGAACTGCTCCAGCAGTCCCATTTTTCTGAGTCTTTTCAGAAAAGATTTAGGGTAAGGTATATTTTCTTCATAACTCTTCCTAGGATCTATCATCATAAGGGATCCATCTGGCTGGACAAACAGGTGCGGAAACCTTATATCCAATTTTTTGAATCCCATTTTTTTCATATCTTCGACCAAATTCGCCACTCTTATAACAAATTCCCTGCTTAATCCGTATTTTTTCAGATATCTTTCTACATTTATTCCGCCTACATAATCTCTTATAATATAATATTTCCCAGCTTCATATGCTTTTGGAAAATACCTGTTTCCCTCTACCGATTTCAATATATTATATTCATTCCTGCAGCTAGTGGAGCTGTTGAATATCTTTAAAACCCTTCCATCGGGCATCAGATATGCCTGTCCACTATGTCCACTTCCCAGATACCTGCAGTGCCTCAGACTCACCGGGACTTTCCTTGAATGGATATGGCAACTTTTCAACATAACACCTCCCACGTTTTTATCCAGACGCTGGTTAGTGCTTACAATTTGGAATATAAGCAAATCTTATTATATAGTATTACAAAAACCAAATTGTGTTACATCTGTATCTTGTAGCTTTATGGATAATTTACGATTAATTTGTTGAAAATTAGAGATTGATAATTTAAAGTCATCTAATATGACTGATATAGTTAAGTTCTTGTTAAATTATGTTTAAATTTATTGTAAAAATGAGTTCTTATACCTAAAATTTAAATAGTAGGATACTTTCAGCCACATTATGATGTCATGCAAAAAATAAAAATGTTAGAAGGGAAGGGTTAAATTGACATGGTTCAGAAATTTAAAAATAGGTGCAAAACTTTTGGTAGGCTTTCTTTCGATATCTCTATTTATTGTAATAGTGGGTGTTATAGGTACATTGAATCTAAATACGGTAAATAGGGAATCCAGCAGTTTATACAACGACAATCTAAAATCAATAGAAAACTTAAACAGGTTCGATGCCAATTCAATGAAGCTCCGTCTTGAAATAATAAATTTTGTCGAAAGCAGGGACAAAAATAATCTGACCGGCACAACCGAAGCTATGAAAAAATTGCAGAGTCAGAATACCGACATAATCAACACATATGAGAAATCAGATCTGACTTTGGAGGAAAAATCCCTGCTGGCAAACTTAAATAACCAGAGGTCAGAATGGCTGGACACATGTAACAAAATCCTAAATCTGATGGCAGCAGGCAAATACGATGACGCCATGACTTTAAACATGCAGGCCGCTTCTTATAGAAACAAGCTTACGGAAACCATAGAAAAATTAATCAAAATAATAAATAACAAAGCCGAAAACCAGTACGCCAAAATCAACAGTACATTCCGGATTTCTCTTTATACAATCACAGCTTTGACTCTCCTTGGAATAATTGCCGCAGTAATTTTAGGCAGAAAAATCACATCCGGATTCATAAATAGAATCAATAAAATATTGGCCTTTACAGATCTAATAAGCAGCGGAGATTTAAGCAAATCCCTGAAAACAACTAGCAAAGATGAAATTGGAGACATTGCCGTCAATCTGAACACGGCCAAAAACAACGTAAGGGACTTAATCGGCAAAATAAATACAAGTATCGAGGAGATGGGTGCATCCAGTGAAGAATTATCGGCATCTACGGAAGAGATATCCTCAATGATGAATTCCGTAAATGAATCCACGGTCAGCATAGCAAAGGGGGCACAGAATTTGAGCAGTGTCACCCAGCAGATAAATACATCTTCCCAAAAAATGACACAAAGTGTGGACAGTCTCCTGGATGATGCTGGAAAAACAGCTAAAACCTCTTCAGAAATAAAGGAACGTGCCCAGAACATAAAAGAGGGAGAGTCCATATACAATGAAAAGAAAAACAAAATTATAGAAGCCATAAAGGCAGGAAAAGCAGTTTCACAGGTTAAAGTCATGTCGGAAACAATAGGGAACATAGCAGAGCAGACCAATCTTCTGGCGCTGAATGCCGCTATTGAATCCGCCAGGGCAGGAGAAGCGGGAAAAGGGTTCTCAGTTGTGGCGGAAGAAATAAGAAAATTATCGGAACAATCCTCCAAAACTGTGGACAACATAAACAAAATGGTGCTTTCAGTGGAAGGTGCATTTAAGAATTTATCCTCAAGCGGAAATGAAATGCTGGACTACATATCAAACAGCGTCCAGCCAAACTACAACCTTTTGATGGAAACAGGCGTGCACTATGAAGATGACGCTGATTTCATGAACACCATGTCAAAACACATTGATGCCTCGTCAAAACAGATGAGAGAAATGATGGCGGGCATAAATTCATCCATTGAAAACACAGCTTCCACGGCAGAGGAATCCGCTGCAGGATCGGAGGAGATACTGAGCAGTGTAGAGGAAGTCACAAAAGCTTCTACGGGTATAGCCGACTCATCCCAGAGCCTGGCGGAACTGGCACAAAAAATTGCAAAAATAATGGGCGGATTCAAACTGTAGGAAGGATTAATCTGCCACAGCTGCCACTAATCCCATATGGATATTTTCTGGAAATACTGTTAGAATGTCAAACGAGACAAGCCTAAATTCCAGAAATGGAATGCGGGGGAAAACACACAGGGGTGAATCTTTTAATTTAAAAGCAGGGGTATCCCACAATCCCGAACCCGTCAACTAACTCCGCAGGCAAAATTAAGGGGGATAATCTAACATGCATTTTAAGAAAATCGTAAGTTCGATATTTGCAGTATCACTTTGTACCATATCTTTCACCCAGGTCCATGCAGCAAGTTATACGGTAAAACCTGGTGATTCAATATTCAAAATAGGAGTGTTATTTAAAAACAGTGTGGATACAATAATGCAAAACAACAATTTAAACCAGACTTATATATATCCAGATGAAGTCCTGAAGATAGATTCAAGGACTTACACCGTGCAGCCCAATGACACTCTCTATTTAATAGCTAAAAAATTCAATATATCCCTGGATACATTGACTGCTGCCAACTCTAATGTGGACAAGTATATTTGTCCAGGCCAGGTACTCAATATACCCTCGGGTTACATTTTTAAAAACAAGACAGCCTCTCCGGGCATAGTGCCTTACAGCGAAAGTGACCTGGATTTACTTACAAGACTGGTAAATGCAGAAGCACAGAGCGAATCCTACAAAGCTAAAGTAGGCGTTGCAGCCGTCGTGTTAAACAGGGTTCAAAGCTCCAAATATCCTTCTACAATAAAGGATGTAATATATGAAAAGTCAGGAGGATACTATCAGTTCACGCCGGTATCAAACGGATGGATAAACAAGCCTGCGTCCGAGGAATCAAAAAAAGCCGCCTATGACGCACTACAGGGCTATGATCCCACAAAAGGTGCACTCTATTATTTCGACGACAGCACTACAAACACATGGCTGTGGTCAAAACCAATAGCTTTGAGGGACGGCAAGATGGTATTCACCTATTAAATGAAAATGGACAAACATAGGGCCAGATTTTCTGAATCCGGCCCTTTATATTATTTAATTAATTTGTCAAAACTGTCCAGTGATTTTTTTATTTTATCATATGAAATACAATAGGAAAGCCTGAAATAACCCGGACATTTAAAAGAAGAACCCGGAACTACAAGCAGATTGAATTTTTTTGCCCTCTTTGCAAATTCAACATCATCAGGTATTAAAGATTTTGGAAACAGGTAAAAAGCCCCTGAAGGCTTGATACAGGAAAAACCTATTTTAACGAGATGGTTGTACAAAAGATCTCTGTTTTTCTTATATATATTTACATCCACTTTTGAATCCAGGCACCTTGCAATAACTCTCTGAAACAGCGAAGGTGCATTTACAAATCCCAGAATCCTGTTTGCCACGTTCAGAGACTGCATTACATTGTCGAAATCATCCGTTTCACTGCCGCAGACCACATATCCTATTCTCTCTCCGGGAAGAGAAAGTGATTTACTGTAGGAGTACACGACAAATGAATTCCTGTAGTAATTCAATACAAAGGGAACCTTTATCCCATCATATACTATTTCCCTGTAGGGTTCATCGGAAATCAAATATATGCTGGTGCCCAGCTGTTCCTGCTTTCTATTTAACACCCCAGCCATACTTTTAATAAGTTTCTCTGAATAGACAATTCCCGTCGGGTTATTCGGCGAATCTATTATCACAGCCTTAGTCCTGGAATTTATTTTATCCTCCAACCGGTTCAAGTCAGGTTCAAAGGTCTCCCTGTCGGATGGTATAATAACCAGTTTTCCGTCAAAATTCCTCACATAATTTTCATATTCTCCAAAAAACGGTGAAAATACAATAACCTCGTCCCCTGGATTCAAAAGAGTTTTCAAAACAATATTCAATCCACCTGCCGCCCCGCAGGTCATTATCAGATTGTTCCCGGTAAGTTTTAAATTGTATTTTTTGCTTATATCCCCAGCAATTTTATCTCTCACATCTTCATAGCCGGAGTTGCTCATATATCCATGAACCAAATTGGGAGGCTCCTTGTCCAATATTTCATATACAGCTTCCTTTATGGATTCAGGCGGCTTCACATTGGGATTGCCCAGACTAAAATCAAAGACATTTTCCTCCCCATAGATTGAAGAGAGCCTTTTCCCCTCTTCGAACATAGCCCTCACTGTAGAGCTTTTAGATACGTATTCCTTCATTCTTTCAGATATCAATTTTTTACCCCCTTTTTATAATTAAAAAGTATATAGGACAATGTTAACATAAACTGAACCAACTGACAATTTACAGGTGAATGTGCTACGGGGCTGTATTTTTTGCTACAATTACAATTATAACTAAAAGTGCAATCATTCCAATATATATTGCCATTCCGGCAGGTCTTCCCGCATTTATTGTCCAGCCTACTCCGAATCTCTTTTCCACAAACAGGGACGGATCATCAGGATTATAATATATTGTATTTGCCAGTTTCCAAAAGCTATCATCGTCCTTATCGATAACTTCAGATTCAGTTTTCCCAAAACTGTCCTTTCCGATATCCAAATTGCTTCCGCCCTGTCCAATCCTTATAGATAAAACCATGGTAATCAAAATCATAAATCCAGCAAAAGCTACCGTCAAAATGCCCACAAGCAAATTGGACACCCTGAATACTCCAAATATCTGAATAGTACCAAAGGTTAAAAGGAGGTTCATTGCTGCAGCAAAAATCACCATGTACACGGACCACACCCTCCTGAATCTCATATCTTTTTTTACGGAAATTTCAGGATCTGAAACATTTAACTGCTGCCTCGACCACCCTATGATCTTACAAATTATAAAAAACATAAAAGTGGATGCCATCTGAAAAAGAGGAATTTCCCAGATCAAGAACCTGGATTTGAGCTGATAGCCGTCGATATTTCCTGAAAAATCCCAGTGAGTGGGAACCCTGTGGGGTAAAGCTGCATAATTTACATATCCTAAAATTATATTTATCAAAATTATAGACAGCGGGATCAGGAAAAGCCGCAGAGGCACCAGATTTTTTCCCTTATCTCTGGAATAACTTACATCCACTGCCACAACCTGCTTTTTACCTTTGAACCAGGAGTTTTTTAATTTAAGAACTTTAACTTCCCTGTTGGATATCATATACACCAAAAAATTTATAAAGACAAAAGCAAAAACAGTAATCAAAATCACAGTCACATTGGTAAATTTATAATTCAGGAAACTAAACAGCAGTATAAATGGAACCCCAATTATCAAATTGTTTTTTATAAACCTCCCCTTGATACCTTTTATCTCAGGGCTGTCTATTTTATTCCCAGGTACCCTGACCCCAAATACGATTTCTTTCCTAGTAAAGTTCGGCGTCAGCATATTGATTACAAGTACAATTAAAAATATAAAAGACAAGTACACATAAAATAAATTTTCCATCATCTACGTCTCACCTTCCCTTTAATTTCACTGCCAGACAAATTATATTTTCCATATATATCCGAGCACAGTTTCAATATATCTTCCAATTTAATATTTCTCAAATAGGTTTCCGCCAGTAAATAATTCAATTCTCCGGCCAGCTTTTTATTAAATTTTTCACTGTCTTTAGGATAGTTTTCATTTACAACAGCTCCTGACCTCCTGTCTATATTCAAGTATCCCTCAGATCTCAATATATTATAGGACTTATTGACAGTATGCAGATTTATCCCTATATCCTGTGCCATCTGCCTGACAGAAGGAAGGCTTTCTCCCGGTTTCAGATCTCCAGATGCTATGCCCTCTATAATGCTTCTTCTAAGTTGTTCATATATGGGTATTTCGGATTCAAAATCAATTTCAATTATCATAACTGCCCTCCTATTCTACTTGTTATATATAATATATAACAAGTAGAATAAAATTGCAAACTTATTCAATCTCCAGTGAACAATTGCCAATTGATAATCGTCAATTGGCAATTGGCTTCGGTCAGCTTTTCTGCTCCATGTAACACACACCGACAGTTCCAGGTCCTGAATAGACACCCACTACAGGACTTATCTGCCCTATCATATATATGTTTTTCACATTGGACAGTTTTGAGATCCTGTCATAGATGTCTTCAGCATCTTCTCTGGCATTGCCATAAGCTATATATACGTCGCAGGGAGATTTAGCCAGAAATCTACTGCCTATGTCTATCATCTTGCTCAGGGATCTCTTCCGCCCCCGCACTTTGCCGCAGGTGAAACAAATACCCTGGTCATTGTCAAAATATACTATGGGCTTTATGTCCAGAGCCTCGCCCAGAATGCCGGACAACTTTCCTATACGTCCGCCTTTTCTGGCATATTCCAAAGTGCCGAAGACAAAAAAGAAATGCATCCTTTTCTTCATTTCAGGTATGCAGTGCACAATTTCACTAAAACTTTTCCCCTGATCCATAAGTTTTCCACATTCCTTTACAATTACACCCTCGCCCAGGGAAGTGGACTTGGAATCATAAACATATGTGGATAACTTATCATGTTTTTTGCTAACCATTTTCAAAGCATTATATGTACCGGAAAGTCCGCTTGAAATTGTAACAGCTATCACATGGGTGTAATTTTCCCTCTCAAATCTATTGAAAGCACCTTCCATATCATCCAGCGAAGGAAGAGATGATTTGGGGATTTCATATTTCATATTATCATATACTTCCCTGGGAGTAATTTCAATTTTATCTACATACTCCCGATCTCTATATATAATTCTAAAGGGCAATACTTCTACATTATATTTTTCTATGGTACCTTCATCTATATCACAGGCAGAATCCGTCAAAAGTGCAATTTTTTCCATCATGCTCATACCTCCACTCCTCGTATTGATTTAAATTATATCATACTGCGGAAAAAATATTCAAATTTAAAAGCAGCGAAGGGCTTTTCGCACAGCCCCGCCTGTATCTGCAATACAGTATGGAATTAACTGTTCTTCAACCGATGATTGCCCGGCAGCTTATCTTACATTCAACCAATAATTGCCCACTTGAGAGCTTACAGCTACTTGTCCAAAACTGCCGGAAGCTACCGCACTCCATTCTGGAAACTACCCAGCCGCTGCTGTGAAATCTGACGGAAACCGCCTGATTGATGGAAATCGCCGGGAATCGCCCTCAGCATCGGAAAACTGCTTCACAGTGCTGGTACCGGAACCGCTCCTGCTGAAACTACCGGCAGCATCGGAAACTGATGGGAAGCGCCTGCAGTGCGGGAAGCTGCCATAGTTGAAGGAAATTTGCCGGAAATCACCATGGTTGACGGGAAATCGCCTCTCGTCGTTCACGTTTTATTCATAAGTTTAAGACGAAATTTGTACAATTCTGCATATCTACCTTACTTGAAATACCTGAAATTGCACTACATTTCAGTAAGGATAGCTTGACCTTGTGAGCTTTCAGAGATCTGTTGAAATTTGTTCACAGTTTATTCATGACCCCCGGGGGTCATGAATAAACTGTGAACAAAATTTGTCCCCTCGCTTTTGACATTGCAAAGCAGAGGGGACAAAATGTCAGTCAGATTTTGAAGGAGTCAAATGCTTCCAAAAATCTGTCAATATCTTCTTCTGTATGTTTTACACTCAAAAATACGGCTTCAAACTGCGAAGGTGCGATGTAAATGCCTTTCTTTATCATATGGGTGAAGTATTTTGCAAAAATACCCGTATCGCATTTTTTGGCATCACTGTAATTTCTCACTTTGGAATCTTTAGTGAAAAACAGCGAGAACATGGCGCCGCACCTGTTTACAACCACCGGGACATCTTTGTCCCTAGCTATTTTTCTAACTCCATCTACCAACTTTTGGCCGAGCTTTTCAATTTGAGTATAGTACTGGGGGCTGCTGTGAAGTTTTTTCAGGGTTGTAAGGCCTGCAGCCATTACAATGGGGTTGCCGGACATGGTGCCTGCCTGGTACACAGGACCGACAGGAGATAGCTTTTCCATTATGTCCTTTCTTCCGCCGTAGGCTCCACAGGGAAGTCCCCCACCTATGATCTTCGCCATGGTCGTGAGATCCGGTTTTATTTTATAGATGCTCTGGGCGCCTTTGTAGGCAACTCTGAATCCGCTCATGACTTCATCGAATATGAGGAGGGAGCCGTATTCATCACATAACTTTCTGAGAGATTTCAGGAATTTTTCATCTCCTGGAATTACACCCATGTTGCCTGCTACGGGTTCTACTATGACTGCGGCAATTTCACTGCCCTGCTGCCTGAATATATCTTCTACGCTTGAAATATCGTTGTACTGGGCCACAAGGGTGTTCTTCACACTACTTTCAGGAACGCCTACGCTGCCCGGAATGCCCTCCGTCATAACTCCAGAGCCCGCTTCCACGAGGAAGTCATCAAAATGGCCGTGGTAACAGCCGGCAAACTTTATTATCTTGTCTCTTCCAGTATAGCCCCTGGCAAGCCTTACGGCACTCATCGTGGCCTCTGTGCCGGAGTTAACCATTCTGAGCATTTCCACGTTGTCTACGGTAGTACATATATATTTTGCAAGTTCCAGTTCAAGTTTAGTATTGGCACCAAAAGATATGGCTTTTTCGCAGGTGTCCCTTATAGCCTTCACCACGTCTGTATCACAATGTCCCAGCATCATGGGACCCCAGGAACAGACAAAATCTATATATTTATTTCCATCTTCATCATATAGATAAGCTCCCTTTCCACTTTTTATAACAGGCGGGTTCATGGGAACGTCCTTGAAGGCCCTTACAGGGCTGTTGACACCTCCGGGCATATACAATTTGGATTCATTAAATATATCGTCATTTTTCATTTTCACTTATCTCCCTATCAACAAAATATTTTATTTATAAGTTCCATATATTCTTCTTCTCTGCCTTGGAATTTTCCTTCTTTTAAAGTATTTATGGCTCTATTTATATACACTTTGGCA
Source organism: uncultured Clostridium sp. (assembly GCA_903789665.1). GTDB lineage: Bacteria > Bacillota > Clostridia > Clostridiales > Clostridiaceae > Clostridium_B > Clostridium_B lapidicellarium. Next base: position 186,455 of record CAIFEX010000001.1, on the reverse strand, counting down.
GTGCTCTCTATCATAGTCCTTACAAGCTTTTCATTGTCCTTGGTATATCTTTTGTTTTTAAAGGTCTTTATCCTCTTTTCGCATATCCTGCTGCCAAAGTTCTTTATCTTCTGTATTTCAGGGGAAATTTCATCTACTGCCTGCCATTTAACAAATTCATCTATATACTCGTCTATGATATATCTGTATTTTTCCATTTTTTCTTTTCTCATTATCTTGTTGTTCTGGTCAATGACACTTATGCTGTCTATGTCATACAATTCAACATTCGGAAGTGTTTTTACATTCTTGTCTACATCCCTAGGTACCGCAAGGTCAAATACGAGCAATTTTTTGTCCGGCAGTTCATCTTTTGAAATCACAGTATGCGGTGCAGAAGTGCAGCTTATAATGCAGTCCACATTTTTGTAGTAATCTTTCCTCTCTCTGAATGTTATGAACCTAATCCAATCATAATTTCTATAAAATTCATCCACCTTGGCCATGTTTCTCACTGCCACATAGACAATTTCCGCATTTAGGGAATTCAAGTATTTAAGAACAAGCTGTCCTATTTCACCAAAGCCCAAAATCATGTACCTTTTCATTTTCTTTTTTTCTGCTTCTCTAACTGCTATGGAAGGTACGGACACGGGGATCTTGTATATCTCACAGACACTTTTGAATTTTTTGCCGCAGGTTACGGCATTTTGAAACATCCTCTGAAGTTGTCCATTTATGGTTTTAGCTTTGAGGGCAGTGCTGTAGGCGGTTTTAACTTGTCCCAATATTTGATCTTCTCCCAAAATCTTGGAATGAAAGCCGCAGCATACCTCCATGAGATGCCTGACCGCATCTTTGTCCTCTACGTAGAATATATATTTTTCAAGTTCTTTGTCCCATCCTAAACGGTCAAATACACTCCGGATCAGAGCTTCCCTCTCAAGATCGGAGCTGACATATATTTCTGTCCTGTTACAGGTGCTTAAAATCAATACATTTCCTGTAACATCATATATACTTTTCAATTTATCAACAAGTCTCGCCGATATAATAGAAAATTTTTGTCTTATTTCAATATCACAGTCACTTTTTACTCCAATAAGCTGTATAATTTTTATCACCTCCATAATAAAAAAGATCCCTTTAACCAAGCTGATAAAAGGATCTTCAACAATCAATCATACATCATCACAAAAATAATTCATCAATATGCAGGCCCCCTCTATCACTTGTAGAGTTAAAGGTGCAAAGTACAGGCAGGTCTTCTGACTTAAGAGTCATCATTTAAAATACGCCTTCCCCGTTTCCAAGTGGCCCATATAGCTTAAACTCGTCTAATACAGCTACAGGATAGTTCAGGATTTTCACCTGATTCCCCTTTAATTATTTGTATTTAAACCTTGTACTTATTATTAAATTTCAATTTAATTATAAACACTATGGATAAAAGATTCAACTTTATTTTAAAATTCCCTTCAAATCATACAGCGACTGGGAATTCATTTCCCCGGGATTTACGGTTTTGCCGACGGATGTGGTATTTTTCCACTGATTTTCCGGGACAAGTTTTCCGTTTTTTTGAACCCAGCTCATTATATCCTGTGAATTTCTTCCCATTCCACCCGTGAGTACATATCTTACCTCACCTTTTTTTACAAGTTCTTTAAACTGGCTGAGGGAAAGTATCTTATCGGAGCCTGTGAACCCGCCGAGAGGCATTATACTCCTGCCGCTTTTAATTATCATTTCGGCAGCGGCATTGGAACTGGATACTACGAGATCATATTTTTCATTTTTAATATGACTGTCGAGAAAACTTATCAGTTCTTTACTGTCGTTTGAGGATCCAAATCTATTCTTCATTCCGGTATTTCCAGAACCTGTATCTGACGACAGAAGCTCCAATCCTGCAGCAGGCATGCTGCCATTTACGCCATGAACCACAGCTGCCGCAGAACCTATGGAAGGTGTCACAAGTATCCCTGCAAATGCAAGAGAGGCAAGTATCTTTGCAAAACCTGCGTTTCCCGCCCTGTTCTTGTAAATTACAAGCAGTGCAGATGAAGCAAAACTCAGTACGGCCGCCGCTATTATAATACCCTTCACTGCTGCAGATATGGAAGAGTAAAAATAAGACAGCATCATAAGGTGCAGTGCCCCCTCCACAACAAAGGATGCAGGCAGAAGCATGGATTTAACTTTGGAACCGTCCCTGTAGAGTTTCCACATTGATACAAGGCCTATACCAGATAAAGCCGCAGCCGGCGGTGCCATCATGGTCAAATAGTACTGGTGGAACAGCCCTTTTGTATAACTGAAATATATAAATTCCGGCAGAAGCCACATCATCCAGAGAATCAAATCCAATTTTTTTCTGTTGTCAAATGGGATTTTCAACTTTTCCACTATTGCCGCGGCAATAAAGCCCAACAAGGACAGAGGCAGGAACCACACTATCTGATCTGAAAGTATATTTTTCGAAAACAATCTTGTAACGCCTGCTTCTGTCTGACCTCCGAAATTTCCTGAAAGTCCATTTCTGCCCATCTGCTGTATGCCTTTCTTATTCTGACCCGCTCCCTGAGGCATTTGCATCTGAGGGCCGCCATTTTGCTGGCTGCCGTCCTTAAAATTGCCGCCGGAGCCTCCTTGAAACCCACCATTTGGAGGCACATTCTGCGCACCTGAAGGGTTTCTATCTTTCTTAAAATAGGCCATATTTCCTCCCTGTCTGTTTCCGCCGGGTCCGCCGCCCATGCCTCCGCTGCTGCTCAACCTCTCGATTCCATTGTGCCCCAGTATAAGATCCATAACCGTATTATTCGTACTGCTGCCTACAAAAGGCCTGCTGCCGGCAGGAACCAAATCCACGGCAGCTGCCCAGGAAAGTGACACAACTACGAGTACAGCAGTACCTATAACAAGGTGTTTGACTTTCTTTTTCACGGGTGCAGCTGCAGAAATCAGGTAAGTTATGTATACGGCGGGAATAACCATATAAGCCTGCAGCATCTTTATGTTAAAACCCACACCTACAAGTACAAGACTTATGAGAAGATATTTGAATTTACCCTTTTCGGCCGCCCTGGATAAAAACATGCAGGCAAAGAGCAGTACCATGACCAGCAGATTATCTACGGTGTTATTCCTGCTCGCAGCTACAAAAACCGGAGTAACTGCAAGGCACAATGCAGAAACAAGCGCCGCGGCTTTCCCAAAAGACCTTTTAACCATGTAATACAATATCACGACAGATACAACTCCTGCCAGGGCCTGGGGAAGCAGTATGCTCCATCCGCTGAATCCAAATACCCTGGCAGAGAGGGTCTGTATCCAAAATCCCAGGGGAGGTTTGTCAATGGATACAAAACCGCCGGGATCGGAGGAGACGAAAAAGAAATTCTTGAAATTTACAAGCATGCTCTTCACACCTGCCGCATAGTATTCATTTCCGTACCCTTCAGCACCAAGGTTTGCCAGATTCAGCACTGCCGACAGAGCCATCACTGCAAACAAAGCAAGTTTTTCTTTTACAAATTTTACGCTCTTCATAACTTCACCCCTCAATTAAAAACCCATATCTTATATGACAGAAAATTTATCATCTGGGCTGCAAATGTTACAATCACCTTTGATATATATACGTTAAGAGCAAATCTATCCACTAAAAGTTTCATAAAAATCACTGTTATAATAAGCGACACTATATTTACAACAACAAACTGCAATATTTCATGAACAATATTCTTGTCCGGATTATCGTATTGAAAAGTCCATTTCTTGTTAAATATAAAGCTATTTGCCACACCGCAGCTGTAACCTACAACCTGGCTTACGGTGTAATAAAGACCGATTATACTCTGGCACAAGGTAAACACCAGGAAATCTATTATGGTATTAAGTACACCGGTGGCAGAAAACCTGCTCAGCAATTTAAGCTTTCCATTGAAAATAAAATCCACGGTTTTTATCAGCTGACTCATAATTTCCTAATCTCCCCTTTTATTTACTATGTTTTCAATAATATAATTGGGTCTTCCCCTGCATTCATCAAAAATTCGGCCTATATACTGGCCTATCATGCCCATACAGGACAACACAATTCCAAACATAATCAGATCGACAGACAGCAGGAACTGAAAATTCACCAGTTTCAAACCCTTTGCCGCAAAATCCACAAGATCTTTCACCAGCATGATCATGCCTGCGAGAAATGATACCCCACCCAAATATCCTGATATTACAAGGGGTTTATAGGAAAAAGACGTTATACCGTCAAAAGCCAGTTTGAACATTTTTTTTAGGGGATATTTAGTGTCTCCTGCAAATCTCTCCTGTCTTACAAATTCCACATATGTCTGCCTGTATCCAATCCAGCTGACAAGCCCCCTTACATATCTGTTCCTTTCCGGCAGAGAATTCAAGACATCACACACTTTTCTGTCTATAAGCCTGAAATCTCCAGTATCTACAGGAATATCAATGCTGGTCATGCTCTTTAGGATCCTATAGAAAGCGCCGGCGGTAAATTTTTTTATGAAGGATTCACCTTCTCTCTTTATTCTCTTCCCATAGACCACATCATATCCCTGTTTCCATTTTTCAATCATCTTGAGCATTACTTCAGGCGGATCTTGAAGATCCGCATCTATTACAATAACTGCTTTACCGCTGGAAGTCCTCATTCCTGCGGTTATGGCAGGCTGATGTCCAAAATTTCTGGAGAAGTTAACAAGCTTGACATTCACATCCTGACTGCAGATTTTCTCTGCCTTTTCACGGGTTTTATCCAAACTTCCGTCATTTACAAATATAATCTCATAGCTTTCAGAAGTGGTGTCCATGATTTTCTTAAGTCTTTTATAGCTCTCGTCTATTACCATTTCCTCGTTATACAGAGGTACCACCACAGAATAAACAATTTCTTGCCGCATTTTTTTCACCTCAGTTTTGTAGAAATTAAATTGATTATTATAATTTTGTAGTTTCAACCTTAAAAAAGCCTTAAAAATAAACCATATCCTTTAAAAATCTGTATTTCTGGCGTATAATCGTACTATAAAGTGAGGTGAAATCATGAGATTGCTTTTAATTGAAGATGAGGTAATGCTTTCAGATGCCCTGGTATATATTCTCAGGAAAAACAATTACAGTGTGGATGCAGTCTATGACGGAATTGAAGGGGAGGAAATGGCCGAGACACAAATATACGACGTAATAATACTTGACAGGATGCTTCCCGGGAAAAATGGGCTGGACGTACTTAAAGACATCAGAAAAAACAAAATCCAAACTCCAGTTATAATACTTACAGCCATGGATTCCATTTCAAACAGGGTGGAGGGCCTTGACAACGGCGCGGACGATTACCTGGTAAAGCCCTTTTCTACAGAGGAACTTCTGGCCAGAATAAGGGCTCTTGGAAGGAGGCACGTGGATTTCATACAGGACGAGAACCTAAAATTGGCCTCCCTGATCTTTGATCCCCAGAAAGGCCAAATCAAATGCAGGGGAAACACGGTAAAACTGACCACAAAAGAATCCCAGCTTCTGGAGCTCTTAGCACGAAACAAAAATCAGGTAATCACCAAGGATCAAATTCTGGACAGAGTATGGGGCATGGATTCCGACGTGGAAATGAACAACAACATTGAAGTGTACTTTTCCTACCTGAGAAAAAAGCTCAGAAAGCTCAACTGCGGCGTGAAAATTGAAACAATAAGGGGCATAGGATACTGCCTAAAAGAGGTCTGATCATGTTTAAAAAGTTAAAGGTGGAATTGGTTCTAACTAATTTGATACTTACAAGCCTGGTACTCATCACCATATTTTCGGGAATATACATACTTATGGATAGAAACTTTGAACACTCATCCCGTGAAAAAATGATTAAAACAGCAGAGACAGAAAGAGTGCCCCCGCTTAAACCTCCAAATAGAAACATGAACTCCATGGAAAGTTTTTTTGTAAAAACAGATGATGACGGAAACATAATCGAAATATCCTGGAATTCAAATATAGACAGATACACTTACGAGGCCATAGTAAAGTCTGTTTTCAGGAAAAATACATCACGGGGCAGCATAAGCTACAGAAATTACAATTTAAGATACCTGAAAGTCCCCAAAAATTACGGCTTCATACTGGTTTTTCTGGATAAGACCCCGGACAATGAAATACTCCATAACCTGATAATCATATCGATTTCAGTCTGTGCAATAAGCCTCATACTGGTATTCATCATAAGCCTATTTATTGCAAGCATATCCCTGAGGCCAATAATAAGTGCCTGGAAAAAGCAGCAGAATTTCGTAGCAGATGCATCCCACGAACTCAGGACACCTCTTGCAGTTATAACTACAAATCTCGATATAGTCATTGGCAGTCCGGACGACACCATAAAAAGCCAGCACAAATGGCTGAAAAATATCAAGCTGGAAACGGGAAGGATGACCAGACTCATAGAGGATCTGCTCTATCTTGCAAGATCCGATTCCAACCGGCAGCAGCTGAATTTTTCAAATTTCAACTTAAGCAGTGCAGTCACCCAGTCCATTGTCCCCTTTGAAGCCTCCGCAATAAAACATGAAATACAGATGACTTCCCATATAGAATCCAAAATAAATTTTACGGGAGACGAGGGCCGCATAAAACAGCTCATGGCAATCCTCATCCACAATGCCATAAAACATACACCTGCAGGAAAGTCCATTGAAATAAACCTGTGCAGGATAAAGGGAAACATACAGATAACGGTACAGGACACCGGGGAAGGTATAGCCCCGGAGCACATAGACAAAATATTCGACAGGTTCTATAAAGTAGATAAAGTCAGATCAGGAAACAACGGGAATTTCGGTCTGGGGCTTTCAATCGCCAAATCAATAGTTGAAGAACACAGGGGAGCCATAACCGTGTCGAGTACTCCCGGGGAAGGCTCCCTCTTCAAAGTCATTTTTCACACAGCCTGAGAACCAAATATCTACCTGAAATTTTCCAAAAGCTTCAAAGCTGCATTGGCCATAACTTCCATACCGTAAAGCATGGCACTTTCATCTATATCATATTTGGGATGATGCTGGGGATATATTATTCCCTTTTCACGGTTGCCCACACCCACAAAGATAAAACACCCGGGTATTTTCCTCATATAATATGAAAAATCTTCGCTGCTCATAAACGGATCTATGGGATGGGCCTTTCCGTCTATCATTTCCCTGCCGGCTTTCAAGACGATGGCGGCAATTTTCGGATCATTGTCAACTACATATGTGCATGCATTCTTTTTGATATCGCAATGGGCCCCTGTCATTTCACAGGTGTGTTCCACAATTTTTTTTATGTGGGTGAACACCTGGCTCCTAACTTCTTCATCCAGCGTCCTGATGGTCCCCTTGAGCACGGCTTCACCTGCTATGGCATTGTAAACACGTCCTGAATTGAAGACACCTACAGATACAACGGCCTGTTTCATCGGATCCACATCCCTCCCCACAATTGTATTAAGGGCAATTACAATTTCAGATGCAGTCAGTATGGAATCCACCGTCTGGTGCGGCATGGAGGCATGACCTGCTTTCCCCTCAATTCTTATTTCAAATTCATCGCTTGCCGCCATCATGGGTCCGGCGGAAATTCCCACGACCCCACTTCTGACAGGCTGCCACAGATGGGCCCCTATAATAGCGTCCACACCTTTAAGGCCGCCGTCTTCTATGATGGCTTCAGCTCCCGAACCATCGGCCACTTCTTCTTCACTGGGCTGAAATATAAATCTTATATTCCCAGCAATATCACGGCGGAATCCATGCAAAATTCTGGCAGTACCAAGCAGCATGGCCACATGACCATCATGACCGCAGGCATGGCAGGCACCCTTATTTTGTGATTGGTACGGCCTGCCGCATTCATCATCTATGGCAAGTGCATCCATATCGGCACGAACTGCTATGGTTCCACCAGGTCTGCCGCCCTTTAAATCTGCAATGACACCGGTTTTTCCGACTTTTCTTATTTTCATCTCATCCAGTTCCCACAAAACCTCGATGATTTTTCTCTGAGTGTTGAATTCCCTTTTGCTAAGTTCCGGATGAATATGAAAATATCTCCTCAGTTCCACTACATCCCGGTAATATTTTTTCGCAAGTCCCCTTATATCCTCTATTCTCTTTATTTTCGCTTTTTCCTTCCCTGTCATATCCTCACCTGATGCCGCAGTTGCAGAACACCTGAAGTGCGTCTTCATCTACTTTTTCCTCCTTTACCTTTATCATTGTCCTAAATGTATCAATGGATGTTATTACCTCTATATTCCTTTCCACTGCCGCTCTCCTTATATGAAATCCATCCCTGGTGGAATCATTTCCCTTTGTCGGGGTATTCACTACCATATCCACCTGTCCATTTTTTATAATATCTATGATGTTCGGATGTCCTTCCTTTACTTTTCTTGTCTCTTCAACTTCAATGCCGCTGTCTCTCAATAGCTTTGCCGTATTTCTGGTGGCTATAAATTTTATTCCCATCCTGTCAATTTCCCTTGCTATCGGCAGAAATTCACTTTTGTCATGGTCGCTTACAGTGGCAAGTATGGTTCCCTTTTTCATAGGTGAAAACATCCCTGCAGCAACAAAGCCTTTATAAAGTGCACCAGTCAGGGTAGTGGAAACTCCAAGCACCTCTCCTGTGGATCTCATCTCAGGTCCCAGGGAAACTTCCACATTGGGGAGCTTCTGGGTGGAGAATACAGGAACTTTTACGGACACTATAGATGGTTCCCTGAAAATTCCAACTCCATATTCCATGTTTCTAAGTTTCTCACCAAGCATTACCCTGGTGGCAATATCAACTATGGGGACACCGCTGACCTTGCTTATATAGGGAACTGTTCTCGAAGCCCTGGGGTTGACTTCTATTACATAGAGATTCCCCCTATATTCTATAAACTGTACATTTATCATTCCCTTTATACCTATGCCGATGGCCAGTTTCATGGTACAGTCCAATATTTTTTTCTTCATGCCGCCGCTTATGTTCTGGCTTGGATACATAGTTATACTATCACCGGAGTGAATTCCAGCCCTTTCCAGGTGCTCCATGATTCCCGGCACAAGTACGTCCTCACCATCACATATTGCATCCACTTCTATTTCCCTCCCCATAAGATATTTGTCTATCAGTACGGGATTTTTCCTGTCTTTTTCAAAAGCCATAGAAAGATAGTAGACGAGCTCTTCCACGTCATAGGTTATCTCCATACCCTGCCCTCCAAGTACATAGGAAGGCCTTACCAGAACCGGGAAGCCAACCCTTTCCGCCTCTTCGACCCCTTCTTCAACAGAACATACTCCCCTGCCATTAGGCCTCTGAATATTTAATTTTTCAAGCAGTGAATCAAATTTTTCCCTATCTTCTGCCATATCTATCTGATCCGCAGTAGTTCCAAGAGTGACTATCCCTTTTTCCTTTAAAAACTCCGCCAGCTTTATTGCAGTTTCTCCTCCGAACTGGAGTATCACCCCATAGGGTTTTTCCTTGTCCAGTATGCTCAGTACATCCTCTTTGGTGATAGGCTCAAAATAGAGTTTATCTGAAATATCAAAGTCAGTGCTGACAGTTTCAGGATTATTGTTTATTATTATGGTTTCTATGTTGAATTTTTTAAGGGTTTTTATGCAGTGTACGGAAGCATAGTCAAATTCTATACCCTGGCCTATTCTTATAGGGCCTGAGCCTATTACCACAACTTTTTTACCGGAGGAAACAGAAACTTCGTCATATTTCTCATAAGTGGAATAATAATAGGGTGAAAGTGCTTCAAACTCCCCCGCACACGTATCTACCATCTTGTAGGACGGAATTATGCCCCATATCCTCCTCAGCCTGTATATTTCATCTGGAGAAACCCCGAGCATGTCAGCTATTCCCTTGTCTGAAAAGCCTTTTTTCTTGAGCATTTCAAGCCATTTTTTATCCAGGCTGCCTATACTGCAGGATTTAAGTTTTTCCTCTTCATCTATTATCCACTTGAATTTGTGTATGAAAAACCTGTCCATTCCAGTGATTTCCGAAAGCTTTTCTACCCTGTACTTTCTCCTCAGCAATTCTGCCAGTGCAAATATTCTCTCATCATCAGGGCGTTTTATTTTATCCTTGAGCTTTTCCAAAGCAAGATTTTTAAATTTTCCATAATCCAGTGAATAAGCCCCGAGCTCCAGAGACCTGACTCCCTTTAAAAAAGCAGCTTCAAAATTGCTTCCTATGGCCATTATCTCGCCGGTAGCCATCATTTTTGTGCCGAGTTCTCTTTTGGCGCTTTCAAATTTGTCAAAGGGCCATTTGGGAATTTTTATAACCACATAATCCAGCGAAGGTTCAAAGCAGGCATAAGTTTTTTTGGTAACTGCATTTCTTATCTCGTCAAGATTGTAACCAAGTGCTATTTTGGCCGCCACCTTTGCAATGGGATATCCCGTCGCCTTGGAGGCAAGAGCCGATGAACGGCTAACTCTGGGATTTATTTCTATAACTTCATACTCAAGGGAATCAGGATTTAAGGCCAGTTGTACATTACAGGCTCCCTTTATTTCAACTTCATTTATTATATCAATGGAGGCGGTCCTGAGCATTTGATATTCCCTGTCCGACAGGGTCTGGCTGGGAGCTACCACTATGCTGTCCCCCGTATGGATTCCGACAGGATCTATGTTTTCCATATTGCAGACAGTTATGCAATTGCCTGCATTATCTCTCATAACTTCATATTCTATTTCCTTCCATCCCTTTATACTCTTCTCCAAAAGCACCTGACCTATGGAACTAAGTTCAAGTCCCGATCTTAATATGGGTTCCAATTCCTCTTCAGTTTCAGCTATACCGCCGCCAGTACCTCCAAGGGTATAGGCAGGTCTTACTATAACAGGATACCCTATTTGGTCCGCAAGTTTTTCCCCGCTTTTTACATCTTCTACAGTTCCGCTTTCCACCACAGGCTGGTTTATTCTGCCCATTGCCTCTTTGAAAAGTTCTCTATCCTCGCCTTCCCTTATCGATTCTATAGAAGTTCCTATTATATTTACACCATATTTTTCAAGTATGCCGCCTTCATACAGCTTCAGTGCAAGATTCAAAGCTGTCTGGCCGCCCACACTGGCCAAAAGGCTGTCAGGTCTTTCCTTTTTTATGACTTTTTCCACAAATTCCACTGTAAGGGGCTCTATATAAACCTTGTCCGCCACTTCACCGTCAGTCATTATAGTAGCAGGATTGCTGTTTACAAGTACTACTTCAACTCCCTCTTCTCTCAAGGACTCGCAGGCCTGTGTACCTGAATAGTCAAATTCAGCTGCCTGACCTATGACTATAGGGCCGGATCCTATTACGATAACTTTTTTGATATTTTTATTTAAAGGCATAATGCCGCTCCCTTCTACAATTTACAATTTACAATTGACAATTTTAAAGTGCATATTTCATAAATTCATCAAATATATAACCATTATCCTCTGGTCCGGGACATGCCTCTGGATGAAACTGTACCGAAAATATGGGAAGTGATTTGTGTTTCATCCCCTCTATGGTTCCATCATTTAAACTGACATGAGTTATTTCCATATTCTCAGGCAATTTATCTACATAGTACCCGTGATTTTGAGAGGTTATCCTGACTTTACCGCTTGTAAGATCTTTCACAGGATGGTTACAACCTCTGTGTCCAAATTTAAGTTTCGCCGTGGTTCCCCCCAGCGCCAGTGCCAGGAGCTGGTGCCCGAGACATATTCCCACTATAGGTTTTCTGCCTATGAGCTTTTTTATGTTCTCTATTTCAAAGTGCAGATCTGCAGGGTCTCCGGGCCCGTTTGACAGAAATATCAGATCCGGATCAATTTCAAGAATATCTTCTGCTCTAGATGCTGCCGGAAATACCGTTACAGTGCAGTTTCTATCCAAAAATGCTTTTATCATGCTCTTCTTGACGCCAAAATCCAAAACTGCTATTTTCTTTTGTCCTTTTCCAACTGTATATTTTTTCTTCGCAGTTACTTCAGATACTGCATTTTTGTTGGAAAAGGATTCAATTGTATTTTTTACTGCATGAAAATCCAGATCCTCTACAGTTATGATTCCCTTCATGGTGCCCTTTGACCTGAGCGATTTTGTAAGTGCCCTGGTATCAATTCCAGAGAGTCCCACTACCTTATTTATCTTAAGGTAATCCTCAAGTTCCATCTCCGACTTAAAGCTGCTGGAATAATGGCATATTTCCCTAACGACAACTCCCTTCACCTTAGGTGAAGCTGATTCCAAGTCGCCCAGATCAACCCCATAATTTCCTATAAGAGGATAGGTCATGGTCACTATCTGACCATAATAAGAAGGATCCGTAAATATTTCCCCATATCCCGTCATACCGGTGTTGAATACCACTTCACCAACACTGTCTTTGAGGCAGCCGAAGCCTTCGCCGCAAAAGACACTTCCATTTTCCAATATAAGTTTTGCTCTCATAAATTACCTCCTGCATTTTTATAAGCAAAAATACACTTAATCGGCTATTTGAAAAGAAAAAGGCAATAAAAAAAATTATCTATGGAAATAACTTTTTTATTGCCAAAATTTCTAAAACTGTTCATTTTTTTAAAGTCATAAAAAAGACTAACCAAAACAATACATCCCTTTCTGGCCTCACAGGACCAATTTAAAGTGCATTTTTCACTCAAAATTCTATTTGAGTTAATTCTAATTAAAATATTGCCTTATGTCAAGCGTCCTAAATTTGTTCACAATTTATTAACAACCCCCGGGGGTTGCCTGTCCACCCGGCTTTTTCCGGGGGTTGCCTGTTCACCCGGCTTTTCCCGGCATTTTCCGAGGGCTGCCTGTTCACCCGGTATTTTGCGGCTGCACTGGATTTTAAGAGGAATTCAGCCACTCCATCTTCATCATTGCGGCCTATAATTCCCGTGGCAAGGTTTTTGAGCTGTGGGTAGGCGTTTTTTACCGCATATTTTTCATCTGATACTTTAAAAAGCGGCACATCATTCAGATTGTCTCCAAAACAAATAAGTTTGTCGGCCTTTAAATATTTTTTCAGGAACCCTGCTGCCAGCCCTTTATTGCCCCTGGGGTTCGTAACTTCCAGCCAGAAGAATCCCCTGGAATATATTTCTTCAGTGTACTGACAGCTCACGTCCAGTTTATCTTTGAACAATGCATATGCACCGTCAAGACGCTCTTTTTTCTCTATGGCAAATATATTCACTACACTATAGCTTTCAAGAGGCAGAAATCTGTCTATAAGGGTCAGTCTACTGTCCTTTTGTGCTTTTCTTGAATTTATATATATTTCCTGCCCTCTGTTCGATATCCCCCTGTAGAATAATTTTTTGTCTCCTTTTAAATTCACTGCTGACACAAAAGGACATATGCCCCTGGACTCGTAATATTCTAAAACAAATTTTGCCGAATTGTTATCCATGTAATTTTCTACAACATTTTTGCCTGAAACAGGATCGTAGATAAATACTCCATTGTTTAAAATCACAGGCAAGTTCAGGTTTAGGGGCTTCAATATATTTTCTGACGACTCATAGGATCTGGCTGTGGCAGCAGTAAATTTAAGTCCTGAAGATATGAGCCCGTTTATAATTGAAGCTGATCTTTTACTTATAAGTTGTTTTGAATTCATCAGTGTTCCATCCAGATCCGAAATATATAAATTCAAGATTTTCTCCTCCTTTACAATGAACAAAAATTTCCGGCAGTAAAATTTTAACTTGAAAGTTCCTTTACAATATCCGCTACTACTTCTCTTTCATCAAAATGTATGGTCTTGTCTTTGAGAATCTGATAGGTTTCGTGTCCCTTTCCTGCCACAACTACCACATCTCCCCTTTTTGCCATCTTCATGGCCGCCTTTATGGCCTCTCTCCTGTTTCCAATAACAGTATAATTGTGTTTTTCAACTCCGGTCAGTATTTCCCTTATAATGGACATGGGATCCTCCGTCCGCGGATTATCCGAGGTTATAAATGCAAAATCAGAAAGCTCAGTACCTATTTTGCCCATTACAGGTCTTTTTGTGTTGTCTCTGTCGCCGCCGCATCCAAATACGCATATGAGTTTTCCCTTAGTAAATTCCCTGACGGTTTTCAGTATATTCTTCAGTCCGTCAGGTGTGTGGGCAAAATCCACTATAACTTCATATCCCAGATTATAAGGTTTTGTAACTACCTCACATCTTCCCGGAACAGATTCCATCTGCTCAAGACCCTTTTTCACAGTGTGAAGATCAACTCCCTCGCACAAACATGCCGCTGCACTTCCCAGGGCGTTCATCGCATTGTATTTACCCGGGATGTTTAAATTTATTGACTCTTTATCCTCGCCGTAGGTTATGGTAAAAGCTATTCCCCTGGAATGTACATTCAAACTGCTTCCCTGGACATCTGCCTTTTTATCTATGGCATAGGTAACTTTAGTTTCTGGTGCATCTTTGCATATTCTTTCACCGTACCTGTCATCTATATTCACTATGGAATTGAGTGCATTTTGAAACAGGATCAATTTTGCCCTATAGTAATTCTCAAATGTCTTGTGAAAGTCCAGGTGGTCTCTAGTCAAATTCGTAAATATCGCCTGACAGAATTTGATCCCGTAAGTTCTGTCCAAATACAGCGAATGGGAGGAAGCTTCCATGACACAATAATCCACGGACTCTTCCACCATCCGTGCCAATAATTTCTGAAGCTCAAGAGATTCAGGAGTGGTCCTATGGGAAGGTATCTTCTTATCTCCTATAAAATTGGATATGGTCCCTATGAGACCTACTTTGAAGCCTGCCGCTTCCAATATGGACTTTACCATAAAAGTCGACGTGGTCTTGCCGTTGGTGCCCGTCACACCTATGACCTTCAATTTTTCCGAGGGATTTCCATAATAATTTGAGGCCATAAGGGCAAGGGCCTTTCTGGTGTCTTTTACCCTTATTACGGTACAACCGGGCACGGGTTTCACATCTTCACTCAGCACAACTGCCGAAGCTCCATTTTCACAGGCACTTCCTATATATTTATGGCCGTCTGTAACATATCCCCGGATGCATACAAAGACATCCCCCTTCTTTATTTCTCTCGAATCATATTGTATTTCCCCTATATCCAGATTGTCATTTCCCCTGACAACTTCGTATTCTATATTATTTAATATTTTTTTTAAATTCACAATAATCAACTCCCGAGTTTTTACAATTTACAATTGACAATGCACAATTTACAATTGTCAATTTGTTAGTTTTTGGCGGAAAGCCACTGCTTTCCCTCTACAAGTCTCGATATAAGCATGCTGGACACTGTGTTTCCAGCAGAATTCAGCACGGTGGCTGGTGCATCTATTATAACACTTATGACAGCAATTATGGGAAGTAACTCCGTCGGGAAATTATATACACTTAAAATAAGCATTTCCCCGATCATACCCCCACTTGGAATAGCCGCCATTACAGCTCCTACAAGAAACGCCACAAAAATTATGGACAGTGCCGAAGAAGGAGTGGCCATGCTTTTACCAAAAAGTCCAAACAAAAATGTAATTTTCATGACACCGCCTATGGCAGATCCGTCCTTGTGTATATTTGCACCCATTGGAATTACGGTTTCCGCCAGATCATCGGCTACACCCATTCTTTTCGTAAATTCCAGATTGATCGGAATGGTCGCCGCACTTGAGCAGGTAGCTAAGGCTGTTATAGTAGGTGTCAGCACGTTTTTCCAGAATATATTGACTGCCTTCCTCCCCCCTGACAGAAAAGCATACAGGGTAAAAAATCCAAAATAGTACACCAGGGCCAGAACTATATAGAGAATGAAAACTCTAAGATAGCCTTGAAGTATTTTGGTACCGAGGGATCCTATCACTGAAGCAAAATAGCACCCAAGTCCTATTGGTGCATAGTACATCACTATCTTCACCATTTTCATAGTGACGTCCGAAGCTGCCGACAAAAACTTTGTGACAGGCTTAGCTTTTTCACCTACCAGGGCTGTTGAAATCCCAAAGAGTACTGAAAACACAATGAGCTGGAGCATATTATTCTTGGAAAGCAGGGAAACGAAATCCGAAACGGTAACGGTATTTACCAGCTGTTCCAAAATCCCCCCCTGTTTGGCCTTTTGTGCAGCACCCCCTCCGGTAGAAACAATTTTTTTCAACGTGCTGTAATCTATCCCCTTGGCCGGATTTACAACAACGGCACCCATAAAACCAACTACGGAAGCTACAAGAGATGTACATAAAAAAATAAAGAATGTGCTTGCCATGATCTTTCCCAGTCTCTTCATCCCATTCATACTGGCTATGGCGGAGGAAACACTGAAAAACACCAGTGGTATTATTATCATGAACATCAGATTTAAAAATAAGTCCCCAAAAGGTTTTAATACCACAGCTTTAGGTCCTGCCACTATGCCTATCACCGCACCCAAAACTATTGAGCCGAGCAGTATAGCGGGAAATTTGTAATTCTTCAAAAAAGACTTCATTAATCAATACCTCCAAAATATTGTTTATATAGTTTATTATATCCCAATTTTTTGCGTTTTTTATTGTTAAAAATGCTTGAAACATTGCAAAAAATGCTTTAACCTATAATTATAACGATTGGAGATATAAATATATGTGTAAAAATAAAATTCTTAAAATAAAGAAGGGCTACCTCCACAGGGATTTTAAAATATTCCATCTAAAAAACAGGGAATCCATCGACTTTCAATTTCATTACCATGACTTCAACAAGATAGTCATCTTCGTATCAGGTGATACAACCTACCTGATCGAGGGGAATTCCTATAAATTAAAGCCCTGGGACATACTTCTCATAAACAGCAACGACATACACAAGGCAGTAATAGACCCCAATAAAATTTATGAGAGAATAATCTTCTGGGTAAACCCGGATTTTCTTATAAAATACAATAACAACTGCAACCTGCTGAGCTGTTTCGATCTGGCATCTGCACAGAGGTTTAATTTGCTCAGACTTGACGGTCCCCAGCTTGCAGACACAAAAAAATTGCTTTCCCGTATAAAGTCCTCTTTAAAAAACCGGGAATTCGGCTATAAAACACTTATAAACTGCCTTTTTATACAATTTATGGTGTATATAAACAGGTGGTTTCTAGATCAAAAAAACCTCAGGGAATTTTCCGATATAAAATGCGATGAAAATATAGGCAGTATCCTTAACTACATAAATAAAAATCTAAGCAGTGATCTGTCAATAGACAGTATATCTTCCAGGTTTTACATGAGCAAATATTATCTTATGCATAAATTTAAAGAGCAAACAGGGTATACAATCCACAATTATATAATACAGAAAAGGTTAATCATGTCCAACCTGCTCATAAAAAAGGGCAGAAGCATCACGGATGCCTGTATGGAATCGGGATTCAACGACTATTCAAATTTTTCAAGAGCCTTTAAAAAAATCTTCATGCTTTCCCCGAAGGAGTATTATAAAAAAAATTTCATGAGGTAGGACAGTATATTTACTGGATTTATTCCCTAAATGGAAACAATCCTGGTAAACAATTCCCCCACATCATGAACAATATAAGCGGCACCTGCATTTTTAAGCTCTCCGGCGGAACCATATCCATAGGTGACGCCTATACAATCTATTCCGTTTTGTGAAGCCCCGAGGACATCATGTTTTCTGTCACCTACCATAACTACCCGGTCAAGATCACCTATATTGTACTTATCCAAAATATACTCTATAACTTCTCCCTTAGTACATCTTGTCCCATCTAAATTGGCGCCGGCTACAGCACTAAAATACGGGTACAGTCCATAATGCCTCAATATTTTTTCGGCAAATACCGTAGGTTTTGAAGTAGCCACCATCAGGTTCAGTTTTAATTTTTCGAGTTTCTTCAGAAGGTCTTCAATACCTTCATATACCTTATTTTGAAACATTCCCCTGGATACAAAATACTTTCTATAATATCCAATTGCCCCACATGCCTGTTTTTCACTAAAACCATAATATTGAATAAACGAATCCTTGAGGGGCGGTCCTATAAATTTTTGAAGTGAATCCAGATTTTCCACAAAAATATTGTATTTTTTCAAGGCATATTGCACCGACCTGGTTATCCCCTCCTTGGACTCCGTCAATGTCCCATCTAAATCAAATAACACATATCTACATCTCAATTTGCTTTCATCTCTTCTCAAATACATTCAAATTTTCACGTCCATAATATGTATTCTACCATACAATACCCGGTCAATCCATAGAGGCATTTTTTAAAAGCAGTGCAAAAAATAAAAAAAGTACCTGAAAATCAAATTTTTTTCAGATACTTTCTGATGCAGATTCCCTACCAGCCTTTTATAGTGTCCAGCACATCGTCAGGTATATCTCCATGAAGGTAATCTTCAATGGAGGATTTTATAATTTTCAAAGCCCTGTACATTTCATCTTTTGTAATAATGAGAGGAGGCTGAATTCTAAGAACATTTCCATTTAGAGATATGAGTATAACTCCCTTTTCATAG
The DNA here is from genome assembly GCA_903789665.1 of uncultured Clostridium sp. GTDB lineage: Bacteria > Bacillota > Clostridia > Clostridiales > Clostridiaceae > Clostridium_B > Clostridium_B lapidicellarium. The sequence continues at coordinate 167,912 of CAIFEX010000001.1, read as the reverse complement.
CACCTGTAACATATCTTAAGAGCAGCTTCTATATTTTTTTCTTTGCTTATTTTATCCTCGACAAGTTCTACTCCTATGGATAGGCCAATCCCTCTTACATCTCCTATAATAGTATATTCATCTTTCAAATGATTCAGATAATTCTTTGCAAAATTTCCGATTTCATTTACATGTTCCAGAAACCCCTTTTCAGCAATTATGTCTACAGTGCTTACGGCAGAGGCGCAGCATACCGGATTGGCGGCCGTAGTAAATATATGAGCGGGAGGATCAAGGCTCTGCATCATTTCTTCTCTTCCCACAATTGCACTTAAAGGCATTCCATTGGATATGGACTTTCCAAGTATGACTGCATCCGGAATCAGATCAAAGTTTTCAATGCCAAACCACCTGCCAGTGCGTCCAAATCCCTGCTGGACTTCTTCGCTTATAAACAAAATTCCGTTTTGAGCACACAATTCACGGAGTTTTCTCATATATTTTCCCGGAGGCACTATGATCCCCGCATCGCCCTGAATAGGTTCAATCACAACTGCCGCAACATCTTCCGGAGGCAGGTAGCTTTCAAAGGCAATTCCAATCTGACGAAGGCATTCCAAATTACAGCAGCTCTCTTTTTTACCATAGATGCATCTATAGCAATTAGGATAGGGAAAACTGTACACACCAGGTAAAAAAGGTCCAAGTTTTCTTCTCATTTTGGTTGTAATTGCGGACATGGACATGGAACCGTAAGTGGCACCGTGATAGGCCCCGATAAATGTGATTATAGAACTTCTGCCGGTATAGGCCCTGGCAAATTTAATTGCACCGTCATTTGCATCCGATCCCGAAAGTCCAAAAGCAACTTTTTTTGCAAACTTGCCCGGCGTGATTTTTATAAGTCTCTCGGCCAGATCAATCATGGGCTTGTTGTACAAGTACCCTGGAGTATAGTGAATATACTTGTTTACCTGATCTATTATGGATTTTTTCACTTTCTCATTTGCTCCCCCAACATTTGTCGAACCAGCACTGCACAGTAGATCTATATATTCATTTCCATCTATATCTCTTACAGTTGATCCTTTTATGCTTTCCACCACCAGTGGAAAATACGGAATTCTGCAGGCCCTTGAAACAACATTGTTGTCCCTCTTAACTTCACCAATACACCTGTCTACATTCATAAACACAACCCCCCTGATATTTTAATTTTCTATTTCTACATACATTCTCTTGTTCATCTTTACCGATACAATTTTCACCTGGTTTCGGAAGTTTTCCATCTATGTAATGATACACAGAACTTCCCAGCTTTTTAACCTCTATAACAATATATGAACTTTCTTTTCCCTCCAGTACTCCCGCGTCACATCACTGGCCTCCCCCTCCGGGATAAAATGCAGTCCTGTTTAAATAATTCCCCATTTATCGAGTTAAATTATATTATTATATCTATTTTACCAGATAAAGCAATTATTTCAATACAGTGCAGCATTTCTACCTGTTCCTGTCATCGTACTGAAGGGCTGCCTTTCCCTCATCTCCCGTACTTATACGTATAACATTTTCCACATTATATACAAATATCTTGCCATCCCCCATTTCTCCAGTATAGAGAACCTTTTTTGCAGTCTCCACCACAAGATCCACAGGTACTTCACAGACCACTATTTCAATTTTCACCTTAGGCATCAAATTTATGTCCATGGTAAGCCCGCGGTAATATTCCTTATGACCTTTCTGCATTCCGCATCCCAACACGTTTGTAACTGTCATGCCAGCAATTCCAATATCTCCTAGAGCTTTTTTCAATTCCTCAAATTTGCCTCTAGATGTAATTATATCCACCTTGGTAAGTTTATCAGCCATCATTTAATACCCCCTTATCAAAAAATATTCTACATTTGAATTCCACCATAAGCTTCTTCGCCGTGTTCCGCAACATCCAGTCCCGACTGTTCTTCTTTTTTGTCTACTCTTATATTACTTACGGCATTAATTACTTTAATTATAATAAACGTAACAACAGCCGAGTATACCACGCTGGATAAGATAGCTACAATCTGAACCCCCAGAAGTTTGGGATTTCCGTGTATCAACCCATTTGCACCTGCTGAATTGATTGCCTTCCATGCAAATATACCGGTGGCAATTCCGCCCCATATTCCTCCTATGCCGTGGCAGCCAAAAGCATCCAACGCATCATCATATCCAAGCCTGGATTTGACAAAGGTAATACAAAAATAACATATGAATCCTCCTGCAAACCCTATAACCAGCGAAGCCAAAGGGCTGACAAAACCAGCACCCGGAGTTATAGCCACAAGACCTGCAACTATTCCGCTGGCAACTCCAAGGGAAGTTATTTTTCTCCTATGGATAAATTCACAAATACTCCAGCTCACAGCCGAAGCCGCTGCAGATGTATTGGTAGTTAAAAAGGCATTTACAGCCGCATTATTTACAGCAAGAGCACTCCCTGCATTGAATCCATACCATCCAAACCACAAAATTGCAGCCCCAAGACACGTTATGGGAAGATTGCTCGGCTTTCCAACATTTTTTCTCTTTCCAAGCACAAGTGCGGCAACAAGTCCCGATACACCGGAGCTTATATGAACTACATCGCCGCCTGCAAAATCAAGCGCTCCAAGATTTTTAAGCCATCCACCGGCACCCCATACCCAGTGGGCGATGGGATCATAGACCAATGTTGTCCAGCATATTAGAAATACCACCCAATGTACAAATTTCATTCTCTCTGCAATGGACCCCGATATAAGTGCGGGAGTTATTATGGCAAACATAAGCTGAAACAGCATGAATACCTGCTGCGGGATCGTGCTTGCATAATCTGCATTCGGTGCAAAGCCAACCCCCTTCAGCCCTGCAAAATTAAAACCGCCTATCAGTCCACCTATATCCTTTCCAAAACACAGTGTATATCCTATAAGTATCCACTGAATAGATATTATCGCCAGTGCAGAATAACTGTGAAGAGTGCTGTCCAGAGTATTTTTCCCCCTTACCATTCCTCCATAAAAAAGCGCCAATCCCGGAGTCATTACCATTACAAGTGCTGCACATATTATCACAAATACAGTATCTGCCCCATTTATACTATTCATAAAAACTGCCTCCTAAAATTTTAAAATTTAAATTACCCCGAGGTTTTAAAAACTTAATTTATATAATACTAAATTTTAATCAAATTATCAACATTTATATCAAAATTTTATCAAATTATTATTTTTTATGGTTAAATATTGTCATACACATTTTAGTCATATCAAGCATACAATCGTTTCCACATTATTTCACAAAAATAACCTATTTAACTGCAAAAAAATAGAACTCCTAAAATACATCTCAATATTTAGGAGTTCATTTATTATATTTTTGATATTCAATCAATCCACCATGTCATCAAGCAACTTTGAAAAATATTCCACATGGCTCTTTTCTTCTTTCAATATAACAGACAGCATATCCTTCGCATCCTTTTTAGAAATTCCGTTATACATGTGGGAATATACCTGCACCGTAAGTCTCTCAGTTTCAATTGCATGCTGTATAGCAGTTTTCAAATCCTTAAATGCATCTTCCGGCTGTTCAGTCTTATCAAACACCCTGTCTTCAATAAGTCCCCTGAGATATCCGGATACCTCACTGTCCAAGAGATACTCGGACTCAATCTGTTTGTTCCGGGAAATTTTATCATATAGTTTCTGGAACTTTTCCCTGTGAACAAATTCCTGGCCTGCAGCAACTTTTAAAAATTTTTGAACTTTTCCAGTAGTATGTTTTATACCGTTAGTATAAAATTTATAGCCTTCCTCCTCCATCAGTATAGCTATCTTCAGCATTTCAAGTATGCTGAAACTACCATTTGCCATGTATATTTCTCCCCCTTCTTGATAATTATTTTCAATAAATATTTGGTTCTAAACCATAATTATCTTCTTTGCTAATAATACCACTTGAGATATACATTTTGCAAATGGCCCCATTATATCTTGTTGGTAAATTTCAGGACAATTTGTGCAATCAAGGTTGCAAATATAAAAGTTCCGGTATAGACGGTAAGGGCTACAATCACTATTTTCCAGCTGAGCTCTTTGAAAAGTTTCAAATCCTTGCCAAGGGACAGTCCTGCGAAAGCCAGTACAGGTGTCGTAAGGGCCAGCATATTTATTTTATCGAGATATTGTTTGTCCAAATAGGCTCCATAGGGATTAAGGGGACATGTTACCAGCACAGCCACTATAGATACCCAAAACACCATGGGCAGATTAACCGGAACAACTTTTTTTATAATAATTCCAGCAAGAGTAATGCAGATCAATATGGACATTCCGATAAGTCCGACTTTCAAAGGTACTTTGTCATTTATGCTGTTTCCAACAAGCGCGATTATTCCGACTCCAAATAAAATAACGGCTTCTCGAATAAATTTTTTCATTTTAATCTTCTCCTACTCTTTTTTTATTTCTTCCGATTCTGGGCTGCAGCCAATTGTAGAATTTATTTGCAACAGGCAGTGATACAAATAACGTGAAATATATTCCAACTATAGTAGTAAGTAGGTTGGATGCTGCCGCAAAACTGGCTATTTCCTTGGCTTCCGATGGAAATACAGATGCAATGGCACCAGAAGCTGCCGCCATCATGCTTCCGGATCCGACACCTGAGCCCATAGCAAGAGCCAGCGGATTGAATATTTTAAGGGAACCCATATAGCCTGCAAGAAGTCCAATATAAGCTGCACCAAACAGTGTTCCACAAATGTATATTCCCATAACTCCGCGGCCTTCCGGAGAATCCATGCCGTATTTCTCAGAAATTATGGCAATGTTGGGTTCACGATCAATTGAAAAAGTGGCACCCACAGCTTCACGCCCAAGCCCCAGCAAAACAGCAATTGGAAGTCCTAAAACAACAGTTCCTAAAAAATGTCCGAGTTCCTGAAAGCAAAGTGCCCAGCCCGATTCAACGAGGGAAACAATAGAAGGTCCCATGGTAGCACCTATCTTGGCCACAAATAATATTACGGCAATCCCCATGATTTCATTGGATAAACTCATTTCCCCATTGGAAATCACCTTCAATTTTGGAAGACTTATAATAAGACCCATAACCAGGGCGAAGAGCATTGGTAAAAACACCAGATATCCAGGTCCCAGTTTAATTTTCTTTTCACCTATAAGTTCTGAAATTACAACCAGCACAAAAGCCAATACAAAAATTTTGAGATATTTTTTTAACATTTTTCTCCTCCTACCACCTTATTGAATCCATTTAAAATTTTCAAATATTTTTCTTTAGACAACTGAGGTTTAAAGTTTTTGATAACATACTTACCTTTCTCTGCATCATCAATCAGGAGATCTATTACAAGCATTGCAAATAGCTTGGCAGGAAGGACACAAGCTGAATAATAATCTTCCACTTCAAAATCTTTTTCATGGAGATTGCCCCTGACTCCGCCTATATAGGGATGTATGCTTGGAATTAGCTGGGACACGTCACCCATATCCGTAGAAGCGAAGAAATGTCCTCCTTCAATCACACTGCTTTCGGGCAAAAGTTCACTGCAATTGTGCCCGTATATATCATTTAACTCCTGTGAACATTCAAGGGGCAGGTATCCCGGTATAGTCCTGATAACAGTTTTTGCACCTACTGCATCTCCTCCAGCTTTAAGTGCCCTGTCAACTTTTTTATTTGTCTCAACCATGGCATCTATGGTCCTTGCGCGGACATAGCTTTCAATCCTCACATCGTCGGGAACACTGTTCACCACATCCCCTCCTTTTGTAATAATGGGGTGAAACCTTACATAATCTTCATCTTTAAAAGTCTCCCTGAGGGCATTTACGCCCATAAGTCCAATCATTGCAGCATTTAGTGCATTTATTCCATGTTCAGGCGCTTCCGCAGCATGAGCTGCTTTTCCCATATACCGTATAGTTTTTGCCAGAAACCCGTTGCTGGATTTTCCTATCAATACGGTGGGGTTCGGACAATTTTTCAAGGAGTGCATCATCATGGCTATGTCTATATCGTCAAATTCCCCTTGATATATAAGTTCCTGTTTACCGCCCAGAAAATGAATTTTTCCCTGTTTCATGAGCTTTTGTCTATAGGCAAATTCGATACACTCTTCTGAAGGTACTGCCATAAAAGTTACATTTCCATTTAACTTGTCAGAAATTCCGGATAATTTCAGGCCTATAGCCGTGCCAATCAAAGCTCCCAGCTGAAGGTGATGCCCGCAGGTGTGCGCTGCCCCCGTTTCAGGATCCGTATTCTTATTTCCCCTGCATATAACTGCATCCAGTTCCCCTAAAACAGCCACATTTATGCCGTCACACTTATCCTTCAGTTTTGCCTTCACCCCGGTAATAGCCAGTTTATCCCTGTACTTAAGACCTATACTGTCAAAAACATTCTTCACCTTCTGAGATGTTTTCTCCTCTTTAAATCCCAGCTCCGGTTCTTTTTCCACAGATTTTGAAAAGTCTATTATTCTCCCGGAATTTTCATCAATAGTTTTGCACACCAGCTGCTTCAGATTTTTAACTTCATTACTATCCATAAAAATGCCCCCTAAATTTTATTTGAATTTTTCCATATATCCGCTGCCGGGTCCCATATGAATGTTAAAAACACAATTATTCATAATTGTCCGAGTACAGCGGATATATAATATGATAATTTGAAAATATATATAGGCATATTTTATTACTAAGTAATATTTTTGTCAAAGTTTTTATTAAAATGTCAAAAATTCTTTGTGTAGTCATAAAAAGAAATTGTACATTCAATTCAAAAAATTGAATAAATAAAAAAATAAACAGGGTCAGGAGCAACTTGAAAAATGCTGTTCCTGACCCTGTTTATCTAGGCCACTTCAAACTGGCTGTTGTAAAGTTTCGCATATGCCCCACCTTTTTTAAGAAGTTCCCGGTGGTTTCCCTGCTCAACAATGTCACCATGATCCATAACAAGTATAAGATCTGCATCACGGATTGTAGAGAGTCGGTGGGCAATTATAAAACTAGTACGTCCTTTCATGAGATTTTCCATGGCCTTTTGAATCTGAAGTTCAGTTCGGGTATCCACGGAGCTTGTGGCTTCATCCAAAATAAGAATCCTGGGATTCGCAATTATCGCCCTTGCAATGGTAAGCAGCTGCTTCTGACCCTGGGACACATTTGATGTCTCCTCATTCAATATCATATTATATCCTTCAGGCAGAGTATGAACGAAGTTATCCACATGGGCTGCCTTTGCCGCTTCAATGACTTCTTCATCTGACGCATCAAGACGCCCATAGCGAATATTTTCCATTATGCTTCCATTATATAGCCAAGCATCCTGAAGTACCATGCCAAATATAGATCTGAGATCTTTTCTGGTAAAATCCCTTATGTCGCGGCCGTCTACAAGTATCTGCCCCGAATCTATATCATAGAAACGCATCAAGAGTTTGATAATCGTAGTTTTCCCGGCTCCAGTAGGACCCACAATGGCAATTCTCTGCCCCGGCTTAACAGATGCCGAAAAATTATTTATAATTATTTTATCCGGATCATATCCAAAACGGACATTTTTAAATTCTACATAACCCTTTATATTCTCAGGCCTTGCAGCAGCAGACGAATCAGGGATCTCTTCCTCTTCCTCCAAAAATTCAAAAATACGCTCTGCCGATGCGGCTGTCTGCTGAAGTATATTTGAAATATTGGCAATCTGCGAAATAGGCTGGGTAAAAGATCGGACATATTGGACAAAAGCCTGTATATCACCTATTTCTATGACCTTTTTCACCGTGAGCCAACCTCCCAGAATACATATGCCGACATAACCCAGATTACCTATAAAATTCATCATAGGCATCATTATGCCAGATAGAAACTGGGATTTCCAGGCTGACCCGAATAGCCTGTCATTCATCCCGTCAAATTTGTCAATACTTTTCTTTTCGCCGTTAAAAGCTTTCATGACAATGTGCCCGCCGTACATCTCCTCAACATGTCCATTCAAGTTTCCCAGATAATCCTGCTGCTGTTTGAAATATTTCTGCGAGTACTTTATTATAATCATTATAATCCCGAAAGAAAGCGGTATTATACAAATTGCTACAAGAGTCATCTGCCAGCTTATACTAAACATCATGACAAGAACTCCCAAAACCATGGTGACAGAAGTAATAATCTGACTCAAACTCTGATTCAGGGTCTGGCTTAAAGTATCCACATCATTTGTAACTCTGGACAGTACCTCGCCGTGATTGGTCCTATCAAAATATTTTAAGGGTATGCGGTTGATCTTTTCCGAAATATCCTTTCTAAATTTATAGCTTACCTTCATGGATATCCCCGACATTATCCAGCCCTGTACATAGGAAAACAGCGATCCTGCCGCATACAAGATCACAAGGAGTACGATTATCCTGCCTATATAGCCAAAATCTATACTTCCGGTTCCTGAGATCTTTGCCATGACACCTTCAAACAATTTTGTAGTGGCCTTTCCAAGTATTTTAGGTCCCACTATGGAGAACACGGTACTTGCAATTGCAAAAATTATCACAACACCAATCGATATTTTATACACGCTTAAATACTTTATAAGCTTTTTCATAGTACCTTTAAAATTATTGGCCTTCTCCCCTGAAATCACCATACCTCCCGGGCCCCTGTTGCCTTTACGGGAAGACCTTCGTCTGTTATTCTGAGCACTCATGCCAATTCCTCCTTAGACAGCTGTGACAGTGCAATTTCCCTGTAAGTTTCACATTTTTCCATGAGCTCATCGTGAGTTCCAATTCCAACTATCCTTCCCTCTTCAAGCACTATTATCTGCTCTGCATTTTTAATCGTGGAAATACGCTGGGCAACTATCAGAACGGTACTTGACTCTGTTTCAGATTTAAGAGCTCTTCTAAGAGCGGAATCAGTTTTAAAATCAAGAGCGGAAAAACTGTCATCAAATATATATATCCTGGGTCTTTTCATAAGAGCACGGGCAATGGATAATCTCTGTTTCTGACCTCCTGACACATTTGAACCTCCCTGGGAAATCCCGCTTTTGAATTTTTCCGGTTTTTCGTCAATGAACTCCTTCGCCTGGGCAATTTCCACTGCTTTTTCCATATCCTCATTTGAAGCATCACCCCTGGCATATTTCAGATTGGATTCAATGGTACCTTCAAACAGTGAGCCCTTCTGCGGTACATAACCAATCAAATCCCTGAGTTCATGCTGTGTAATTTTTCTTATATCAATGCCGTCAATAAGGATTTGTCCTCCAGTTACATCGTAAAACCGCGGAAGTAAATTCACAAGTGTGGATTTTCCGGATCCCGTCGATCCGATAAAAGCCGTTGTCTCACCGGGATATGCCTTAAAACTTACATTACTTAGCACATCCTTTTCAGCACCATCATATCTAAAAGATACATCTTTAAATTCCACAACACCTTTAACTCTGCCGGGAAAATGCAGCGGTTTTTTAGGATCCAAGATAGAAGGTTTCACTTTCAGGACCTCATTTATCCTCTGGGCAGACACTGAAGCCCTTGGAATCAAAATAAACATCACGGACATCATCAAAAATGCAAATATAATCTGCATGGCATACTGCATAAATGCCATCATATCCCCTACTTGCATGCTGGAATTTGCAATCTGGTGTGCGCCGACCCAGACTATAAGTATTGTGATTCCATTCATTATAAACATCATAACCGGGAACATTGCAGACATGACCCTGTTTATGAACAAATTCGTATTTGTCAAACTTCGGTTTGCCTTGTCAAATCTGTCCTCTTCAAACTCCTGTGTATTGAAAGCCCTTACAACCATCATTCCGGATAGATTTTCACGGGTGATGAGGTTCAATTTGTCTACAAGCTTCTGTATAATTTTGAACTTCGGAAAGGCTACTGCAAATATGCTGCCTACAAGTCCCAGCAGTACAACTACTGCCAAGGCAATGATCCAGGTCATGGACCTGCTTTTTCCCAGTACTTTCAAAACTCCGCCCACACCCAAAATAGGTGCATATACAAGCATTCTCACGGAAAGAAAGACCACCAGCTGTACCTGGGTAATGTCATTGGTAGTCCTCGTTATAAGGGATGCCGTGGAAAATTTATTGAATTCTTCACTGGAGAAGCTCTCCACCTTGGTAAACAGATCCCTTCTCAAATTTTTCGACAGTCCTGCAGCAATTCTTGCCCCTATAAATCCCACTAAAATAGTACAGACTGCACCAACCAGAGAAACAAGAAGCATTATCACGCCCATATGGACAATATATCTGCTCTGAATTTTATTCGTATTCACTCCCACTGCCTTATATTCGTCCTTAATTGAACCTGAAGCCGCCTGCACTATCATGCCGTTACCCAGCGAAGTGAATTTTTTGTTCATATCCTCACTTATTTTCAAGCGCTGTGCATCTGGCAATTTTGAAAAAAGTGCAAATAAATCGGCACCTGCAGGTATCCTGCGTCCATTAAAATTTATAACCCCATTTTTGGCATTGGCCTTGATTTTTTCAACACCGGAAACGGCCAAAAAAGCCTTTCCTATTACGGGGTTCATTTTGTCAATCTGCGATCCATCAACATTTCTTAAAACATAAATCGGCTCACTTTTAATTTTAGGATAACTTTTTAAATATTTACTATAATCCGGACTGGATTTATCCACCAGCATATAATTTTTTAAAATTCTCCCACTGTCATTTTTATTCATAAATACCAAAAGCTTATCCATTTTACTTTCTCTCACTACCTGCGGCACAGAATTTTCAATGCCTCCCTGCTGTATTCCCACATTTATAATATTAGACATGTAATCCGGCAGTGCAAGATCACACATTGCCTGCATGAAAAGCAGAATAACCGCACTTATAATCAAAACAACAAATGGCTTCAGGTATTTTATCAATTTAAACATTATGTCCTTCACTTCCCATCCATTTTTTGCCTGTTCATTACTTTTTCAAGAGTATATAATCCTCTATTTATTACATCCATCTCCTCCGGGGTAGCCGTATCCAGCATGGATTTAAATATTCTGTCAACTTCCCCATGTTTTTCGCCGGCAATTTTTCTAAATTCAGAGGTTATATACACATAGACTATTCTTCTGTCTTCACTGCTTCTGACTCTTTTTACTATGTTCCGTCTCTCCAACCTATCGATAATTCCCGATACAGTGCTATTGGACAAACTCATTTTCTCACTTAAATCACTTATCTTCATTTCTCCATGGCGTATCAAATTCATAACAACAAACAGCTGAGGCCCCGTAAGATCAAGATCTTTAAACCGCCTTGCCATGATTTTATGTGCATTTTTCATAACCCTTTTTACTGTCTTCAATAATTTTATCCCATCTTCTAAATCATCCATGTCTTCTCCTCTTTCTGAAATTTTACTATATTTCGTATAAAAATGTTTAGCATGCAAAATATATCTTACTTCATTATAAGAATTTAGTCAAGTAAAAAAAGAAGTGTTGCAAAACTATTTTTGAAATGGTTTTGCAACACTTTCTTCATTTTCAACATATCCTATTTGATTGTCTTTCCAGATCTTTTACCTCTTACAAGTACCAGAACTCCTACAAGAACTGCTGCAATTCCAACTAACAGCAGTATTGCAGTATCTAATATACTTCCCGTTTTAGGAAGAACCTTTGACAAATTCACTGGTAAAGTTCCTTCCGAGCTACCGGATTTAGAAGGTCCTACAGGGTTATTCGAACCTAGATTACCTCCGCCTGGATTATCAGTATTTGGAGTCCCTCCACCCGGATTGTCCGGAGGTGGAGTTTCCTTTACATCTACTACAGTAAATTGATAGGTCTTTGAAAAATTTACATTGACACTCAATATATCCTTATTTAAATAATATCCAGCTGGTGCTGAAGTTTCTTTAATAGTATATTTTCCATAATCCACACCATCAAACTTTACAATTCCATCTTTTCCGCTTACTGCTGAATTTATCTTAATACCATCTTTATACAATGTAAATTCTGCACCGTTTAATGCATTTCCACCGTTGTCAGTTTTCTTAACTTCAATTGATGATGTTAATGGTGTATTTCTAGAATCTTTCACAGTTCCAATGTCATAGACTTTGCTCATGTTTATCTCTACGGGAATCACCTGGCCGGAAAGCACATACCCTGCAGGAGCCGTGGTTTCCTTCACAGTATATTTTCCCGGCTTTACTTTGGTAAACTGAGCAGTTCCACTGACATCCGTAACCGCAGTCTGAACCGGATTCCCTCTGGCATTATAGAGCGTAAATACCGCACCGCTTAAAGAATTTCCACCATTGTCAGTTTTCTTCACACTTATGGTTCCCTGGATACCTACACTTCCGCCGCCCGGGATTTTTGTGTCTGAAAGGCTGTATACATTCGTTCCCGTATCTCCTTCAGGCCTTGCATATACAGTACTCCCATCAGTAGTTATACTTGCACACAGCACTTTGGACGAGAGATAATATCCTGAAGGTGCCGTAGTTTCCTTTATTTTGTAAGCCCCGTATTCCACACCATTAAATGTAACAAATCCATTGTCATCACTAGTTGAAGTCAAATCCTTACTGTCAAAATTTTTGACTGCCGTAAGAGTACCGCCAGTACCTACTTTGTAAAGGGTAAACACCGCTCCCTTAAGTGGCTTTCCACTCTGATCCGTCTTTTTAAACTGTATGTTTCCTTTTATCTTGGTATCTGAAAGTACACTTAAAGGATTTCCATCTGCATCATTATACACGGCATCTACAGTCTTTCCATCGTCATTATCTCCTATAGCCGCAGTCAATACCTGAGTGGAAGGATTGTAACCCATTGGCGCTTTTGTCTCTTTTATAGTATAGCTTCCATATTCAACACCAGTAAACTGTACCTTTCCATCACTTCCGCTTAATACTGTCTGCACTGCATTTCCATTACTATCATAGAGGGTAAACTCTGCTCCTGTCAGAGCATCACCATCTTCCCCTTCTTTACTAAATTGTATGTTACCTTTAATAATGCTGTCTTTGTAATTATAAGTAATATCCTTCTGGGCTGCAGCATTGTGAACCTGGAACTTATAAATTTCATTGGATAAATTATATCCCATAGGAGCCGTTATTTCTTTAACCTTATAATTCAAATCATATTTAAGATTCTTAAATACAATAGAACCATCAGCTCCTGTAGGAGCAGAAGTTTCCTTGACATTTCCATACTGGTCAAGAAGCTGAAATACTGCACCTGATAATAGTGTGACACCATCATCACCAACTTTTATAACCTTAATACTTCCAGTTTCTCCAGTGGCACCGCCGCCGCCTTGTGAAAACCAGACACCATTTTGGGTAGTAGTAGATTTTTCATCTACTCCGCTTCCTTTAAATTCCACTGAATTTGTATAGGTACCCGTCTTGGTTACATTCGTCCTGAATTTCAAAATGAAAGCTCCAGTTCCTGCACCTTGTGGAAATGTGAAATCAAATTTTCTGGTGTCAGGATTGTATTTCACATTATCAGCAGTAAGAGCAACTTTATCTCCCGGTGTGAGACTTCCATCAGAATTTACAGTAGCTTTGTACAATTCCACGGTGTCCGTGTCCAGTGAAAGTCCATCCTGCAGATTATCACTTATGGTTGCACTGGTTATAGTTGTACCAGCTAAAGGAATACTCCAGTTGGAATTTGCCTTTACCGTCCAGTCGATATAGGACTTGCCATTTGTATAAGTAGATTCTTTAGTAACTACTGAATTTTTAACAGTCTGTTTACCTGTACTCGTTGCATTGCCATCTGTAGGTATTTCATCCCCAGTAATATATGCAGTATTATTTAATGTTTTATCTCCGCTGGTATTGAAAATACTCAAATCAGTAAGCTTTGTCTTGAAGATTATAGTATAAGTTTTATTGATAGTACCAGTAAAAGTATAAACAACCTGATTATCCGATAATATAGTAAATGAACCATTTGCACCATCATCTATACTTACAGAATCAGCTACATACTGCTGTCCTTCCGGAATAACATCGGTAACCACTGCATTGGTTATGGGCATTGCATTCTTGTTTACTACAACTTTCCATGTAATTTCTCTTGTTGAATAGTCATAACCTGCACCTGTTTTGGTGATTACATTACTGGTTACCTGCTGGGCTCCAGTAGTATCCTGATTTATATCAACAGCAGTCAGATTAACATAATTGTAATATTTACCGCTATAATTTGCCTTATAATTTTTGCCATCAGTTACCTGTGTCTGAAAGGTTATAGTATGTGTGTCAGAAAATGCATTGTTAAAGATATAAGCAAAGGTTCCAGTTTTTTTGAATCTCCGGAATCTGCTGCTGTATATCCGCCATCTCCTATTTGAGCACCATCCAGCTTTGCAGAACCAGCCACATATTTCTGGCCTACAGGAATAGTATCTGTAACTTTTGCACCGGCAGCAACATTTGTCTTATTGCCGTTCACAGTAATTGTCCAGGTAATAATACCTGTGGAAGCATCGTATCCTGATCCGGTTTTTTGAATGATATTTGGTGAAACTCCAACTCCAACACTGTTAGATGTTCCATCTGGAACTCCATTACCTGTTAATGAAGCAGTATTATTGTAGTTTTTATGATTATTACTATTATATACGCTTTGATCCACAGAAGTTGAAAAAGTAATTACCTTCTTTTCAGTTATACTTCCTAAACTATAGGTAAAAAGCTGTCCTAATATTGTATAACTTGAACCAGCAGCTCCATCTACTTTAACCGAATCATCAATTAAAGTAAGACCTTCAGGAATCATATCAGTAACTACTGCATTGTCAATTGCCCTTCTGCTTTCATTTACTGTAATTGTCCAGTCAATTTTCTTATTTGCTTCATCATAATGTCCATTTTTACTAATCAACTTCACAGGCACATTGACAGTTTTCGTGTTGGAAATTATGGTCTGCGGAGTTCCATTGTCAGTATAATTTAAATCAGCCGTATTATTATATTTATAGCTTCCCTGACCTTGGGCGGCCAGATCATCATGTATACTGGTTTTGAAGGCTATAACCTGCTGTGTGTTGATATTCCCAAAATTATAGATGAATTTTTTACTGCTGGGATCATAGCTATAATCTGAAGCATCAGCTGGAGAACCGTTGACTGTAACAGAATTTGGTACGAATACCTGTCCTGCATTTATAGTATCCTCAACACTGGCATTCGTGACATTGACATTTTCCTTATTCACTGTTATCTGCCATGTAATTTCATCTGTAGCCGGATCATAACCTCCATCTTTTGTAATAGACGGTTTGGGCTGCTCAAAATTTACATCGACAGTAACAGGATCTGATATGCCGGGAATAGTAAAAGTAATAGTCACCGGATTATTATTACCTATTTCACTTTCTTCAAAATGACAATCAATATAAAAATAACCACTTACATTGGAATGCGTACTTGGATAATCTGTGAACGTAAGCGTTACAAGCCCACTCGTATCCACATGCATATCCGCTACCTTTACTCCATTATCATCATTTATTGGCTGATCAATAGGTGCTGCAATATGAATTTTCTTCGGCAGCTGCATTTTATAGTAGTCGCCTAGATTTACATTTACTGTATTTGGAATAGCCCACTCGTAGCTGACATGAATTTCTGAAGCTTTATCTACATTGTCACCCAATGGATTGCCATCCTTGTCAGTCAAGCCGCTGAATCCCGTAATAAAATGAAATGAATCTGTGATATCATTGCCAGTAGTTGTACTAGCAGATGCTGAAACATCACTTGGAGAAACTGTCTGTCCAATTGTATTTGACGTTCCAGTATTCTCTGACGACGTATCCTGCCTGAAATTCACGTTGACAGAATTTTTTCCAAAATTAATGGATACAGGATTTTCATTTCCTATTTTACTACTGTCAAACTGAGTACTTACAGAAAATTTGCCTGATAAAGCTCCAGTTATATCCTTTGAAAAAGTGATGTTTAGCTTGTTGGAAGCCGTATCTACTACAAATGATCCTATTTGAGTACCGGAAGAATCCTTCACACTGGTATCAGCTTGAGTTCCCTTTAATTTGATTTGATCTGGGAGCTGTACAGTATAAGGAGTCCCATTAACTGCAGTCTGACCTTCCGGAATAGAAAAATCATAATTCACATTTACATCCGAATTCTTGTCCACATTTGTTTCCTGACTTATGTCCTTTCCACTGCCGTCTGTGAGAACAGCTCCTGTTACAAAGGGAAATGCAGTATCATCCGCTTTAGCGCTGCCAATTGGCATAAAGCTTGAGAAAATCTGAAGTAAAAATATAAAAGTGACTACAATAGAAGAAAATTTTTTCTTTTTCATTTTCTCCCTCCTTTCCAAAATAAAATAAAAGGTCTTTGCAATAAAATTTTAGAATTATGATTTTTATAACTTATAATTTTATGCAAGTAACCTTAATAGAGTAAAAAGTAATTACTAATTAGTATTTACTTTTACTCTATCTTTTTTAATAATACTAAATTTTTATCACATAAGCTTCACAAATTCCTCACAAATTCCTCACAAAATAAAATATGATCTTAAAGCACAAAAATAAATAATATTTACAGCTTCATGATCAAATTTTTATAAAGTCTTATAGTAGATTCTTTAGGTTTCATTTGAAGTTCTTTTTTGAATAAATCGCTCAATTTCTTATAATGCCTTACTAACTCTATTTTATTTCCCATATAAAAGCAAACCCACATCATAAGCTCATAAGCCTCTTCATCAAAGGAATTTGCAGCAATTGCTTTTTTTAAATATCTTTCCGATTTATTATAAGCTTTCAGTTCTATATAATATTTTGCTATATTTTTAGTGCTAAAAGAATAATATCTGCACAGTTTTTCATTTAATTCCATATCCCATAAATAATCGTTGCTTCCAAAAAGCATTCCCTTATAAAGTTCAGTATTTTTTTCCCAATCAACTATATTTTCATCATTCACCGCAGAATTACTTTCAACAAAATTTTCAAATTCCCAGCTGTCACAATAAAAATTTTTCAGTTCCATACCATATTTTCCATTTTCATAACGTACTATATTTCTTATACCTACATTTCTTAAAACAGATCTCAATCTATATATAGTAGTGTACAAACTATGTTCAGCTTTCTTAGGATAGGATTTCGGCCAAAGTATATCACAGAGTTCCCATTTACTTATGTATCTACCTTTTTTACATATCAAATATGCAAACAGTTCCTGCACCTTTGCAGTAGACCACCTGGTAACTTTCTTTCCTGAATTACTATATACTTTAAAAGATCCTAAGATAAACACCTTGTGCTTTTTTCTATATTCAAAACTTTCTTCTATAGCAGACTTATTTTTAAGTAGTCTGTTTACTGTAGCATCTAAATCCCCTTCCGTAATTGGTTTTAAAATATAGCTTACTGCACCTACTTTAAAAGCATCCAAAGCATATTTTTTATAAGCAGTCACAAAGACTATCTGTATATTTTTATTGAAACTTTCTATTTTCCTTGAAAGTTCAATGCTTCTTTAGAGTCCGTATACTCACCTACTACTTCCAAATATTCGTTTCTCTCCATCATTAGCTTCATTAATTCTAATATTGGTTTTTCATTTTCTACAATTATAGTTCTCATCTATCATTCCCCCCGCAAAACTATATAATGGCAGTGCCCCTCTCTTTGACACTACACACATATTCATATTTTTCAGTTTAAGCTCAAACACTAATCTAAAAATGGTATTAAAAATAAGATTAATAATAATACAAAAATTAATATAATTCTTAATATAATTTTATCAAATTTCAGTACTTTTTTTAAACATATGATAATTCAAAGATTATTAAATTACTTTTTATTGAATATAATATATACTTTTTATTACTTACTTATAATATTTATTATATACTTTATAATAGAGTTAATCATATATTCAAGGCAAATATATACTAATTAATCTATTATGTAGCAACGTTATATAGTATAAAATTACAATTATATATCACAAAATTTTATCATATTAAATTTTGAATTAATTCAAGAAATATAATTGGTTTTTTAATATACTTATATTTTTATTTAAAATTTATGTAGCTTAAGAGGGGGATAATTCAATGAGAAAAATAACAGGTTTTATATTTATTCTCATAGGTATTTTTATACTTTTATATGCACTGGGAGCCAAATATTGGACAATGTACAAACAAAATAATATGGTAAAAAACTACGAGCAGAAAACTAAAGAACATAAAGGGAAAGTCAAAATTTCCAAAGATAGTACCGATTCTTCTGTAAATTACGGTACGGTTGGTATTCTCATCATACCAAAAATAGATTTAAAAGTTGCAATAGGCGAAGGAACAGATATGACTACGTTGAAATATGCCGTGGGACATTTCAAGGGAACTGCAATGCCCGGAAAAAAGGGGAATTTTGCCCTGGCAGGCCACAGAAGCTATACCTTCGGGCAATATTTTAACAGATTGGGAGAATTAAAAGTAGGAGATGAGATCATGGTGGAAACGGTAAATGGAGTCTATAAATACAAGGTATACAATACAAAAGTTGTTCTTCCAGACGAAGTGGATGTATTGAATTCCACCAACAATGCAACTATGACTCTTATTACTTGCACTCCCATAAGGGTAGCCACCCACAGGCTCATAATAAGTGCAAAACTAGCGGTTTTTCAATAATTGGTTGCTAATTCCAAATTGAATTTTTAAGCATAAAAACAAAACACCCTACTCAAAATAAATTTTGAGTAGGGCACTCAATTTCAGAATCAGCAATTAAGTCCTATTTCATTTCCGCTCCAAATTGCATCCATTATATTGGCAGTTTCATAGGCGTCTCCTACAAGATACAAATCTGCCATTTTTCCGTTTAGTTTATTATAGAGTTCCCTGTCAGGCTTAAAGCCGACGGCAATTACGACGCTATCTGCAGATACATCCTGTTTCCTGAAACTGCTGTCAATAAGCAGCGCCCCTCTTTCAGTCACTTCAAGCAGAGAATTTCCCGTAATGATCTTTACATTATATTTTTTCAGGAGATCCACCAGCATTATCTTATTCATGTGCGGTATTGGCTTTCCTGCATTCAATATGGTGTCCCTGGCCTCAACAACAGTGACTCTTTTGCCCTGTTTTGCGAGGTAAAGGGCAGTTTCACACCCCACAAGTCCGCCGCCAACCACAAGTACATTCTCTCCTACCTGTTTAGTGCCGTTTAAGATTTCAACTGCAGTTGCAGTCCTGCTGCCTCCCATACCTGGCAAATTGAGTTTTATATCCTTCGCACCGGTTGCAACAATCACAACATCGGGACTTTCCCTTTCCACCATATCCTCTGTCACCTCAGTATTGAATACTATTTTAATCTCAAGCTCCTTCATTTCATTTCTATACCAGTCAAGGAGCCTCCTGTCATCAATTTTAAAATCCGGAACCGATCCAGGGATAACTTCCCCGCCCAATTTGTCAGTGCTTTCATAAAGCGTAACGTCGTGTCCTCTCATCGCTGCAATCCTGGCAGCTTCCATTCCAGAAATTCCACCGCCTACAACCATCACTTTTCTGGGTTTACATACAGGCTTTATCTCGTAATATCTCTCTCTCCCGGCTGCAGGGTTCACAGTACAGCACAGCGGCTTTCCCTCGAATCCCCTTCCAAGACACCCTGTATGGCATCCAATACAGGGACGAATTCTTTCAGGGTGATTTTTCAGAACCTTTTTAGGCCAGTAGGCATCACAAAGAAGTGGCCTTCCAAGCCCTATCATATCTGCAGCACCATCCTCAAGAGCCTTTTCCGCAAGATCGGGATTCCCAAGTTTACCTGCAGCTATAACCGGGATACTGACGGCTTTTTTCAATTCCTTCGTGTAGGGCAGATACAGACCGTCTTTCTGGTAAAGAGGTGGATGCGACCAATACCATGCATCATATGTACCTAAATCGGTATTGAGTTCGTCATATCCGGCCGCCTCAAGTATTTTTGCGGCCTCAATTCCCTCTTTCAAATCCCTTCCTTTCTCAACATATTCCTCACCCGGAAGTCCTCCCTTCCTCCAGTCCTTTATGCAGCTCTTTACACTGTATCTCAGCCCCACAGGAAAATCCCCGCCAACTTCATCCTTTATTCCACGGACTATTTCTATCGGAAGCTGCAGCCTTCCCCTCAGATCTCCGCCATATTTGTCAGTCCTCCTGTTAAATATGGAAAGAGTGAACTGATCCAACAGATACCCCTCATGTACTGCATGTATCTCAACGCCGTCAAAACCCGCCTGTCTGGCAATTTCAGCACCCTCAACAAATTTCTCCACTATCCATTCGACCTCCGAAGTGGTAAGAGCCCTGCAGGTAACTGTAGGATCCCAATAATTGGGAATATCAGAAGCTGAAACGGGCTGGGAAGTCAGGAGTGTCCCCGGGGCACCGCTTCTTCCAAATCCCATGGTAAGTTGTAAAAATATTTTTGAATCATAGGCATGAACTCTCTCCGCCATCTCCGAGGATGTCATAAGAAATCTGCCCGGATTTATAGAAATAACGGGAATTATACCGGGTACAACCTTATCCAATTCATTTTCCACCTTGGTAATACTGGTTATAATAAGACCCGTTCCCCCTTTTGCCCTCTCCACGTAATAGTCTACGGCCCTCTGATTGTAGCATCCTTCATTGTCCACAAGCCCAAAAGCTCCCATAGGAGCCATTGATATCTTATTCTTTACTTCCATTTTTCCTATTTTAATAGGTTGAAACAAGGATCTGCTCTCCATAATTGATCTTTTACCTCCTGTATATTTTAATTTCATCTGACTTTATATTTTCCATTTTTAGCTTAAATATACTATGGAATATTATTTTTATAAATTAAACATACTACTACTGAATATCCAGAATAACAGGAGGTTTTTTATATATGAACAGCAATTTTTATTTAAATTTTACAAAATCCATACCCCAGCAAAAACAAGACAGGCAACCCGGTGCGGAACATAAGATGAACCCAAGACCCATAAGTGAAAATCCCGAATACAGCGGTTCCGGCAGATTGAAAGACAAGACAGTTCTGATTACAGGAGGGGACAGCGGCATAGGCAGGGCCGTTTCCATAGCCTTTGCCAAAGAAGGTGCAGATCTGGCAATAGTATATTATGATGAACATGATGATGCCGGAGAGACAAAAAAAATCATAGAAAATTCAGGAAGGAAATGCCTCCTTATTCCCGGAGACATAACAGACAGCAGCTTCTGTAAAAGTGCCATCAAAAAAGCCATGGAAAACTACGGCAAAATAGATGTGCTGATAAACAACGCAGCGGTACAATTTCCACAGAACAGCATTGAAGATATAACAGAGCAGCAGCTGGAAAGAACTTTCAAGACAAATATCTTCAGCATGTTCTATATTACAAGTGCCGCACTGCCGCATTTCAAACCAGGCTGCTGCATAATAAACACAACTTCAATAACAGCATACAGGGGAAGCAAAGACCTAATCGACTACTCCTCCACCAAGGGTGCAATTGTATCCTTTACCCGCTCCCTGGCACTGTCACTTATAGGAAATAATATAAGAGTAAATGCTGTGGCTCCGGGACCAATATGGACACCTCTCATCCCGTCTTCCTACAGTCCGCAAAAAGTAGGCCAGTTTGGCTCAACTGCCCCCATAGGCAGACCCGGTCAGCCGGTGGAGCTGGCATCTGCCTATGTATTTCTGGCTTCACCCGAAGCTTCCTATATTACCGGCGAAACCATACATGTAAATGGAGGTGATTTCATAGGAGGCTAAACTCACTAACTGTTCAACTTTTCAGCTGCAAGTGCCGCACCGATGGCACCTGCATACCTTCCATATTTATGGCTTTTAACAGGACGTTTAAGTTTTTTTGAAAGAGTTTCCATTATATATCTGTTGTCGCTGAGACCCCCTGTTAAAAAATAAATAGATCCGTCTCCGTGTTTCTGGCAAAGAGATTTTACCTTGCTCGTAATGGAGTCTATTATACCAAATGCTATATCCTCCCTTTTTCTTCCGCTGCTTATAAGGCCTATTATTTCCGATTCGGCAAATACAGTACACATAGAACTTATGGTTATACCGGAACCATGCCCGGCCATTTCACACAGTTTATCTATTTCCAGTCCGAGAGTACCAGCCATGAGCTCCAGAAACCTTCCTGTACCGGCGGCACATTTATCATTCATGGTAAAATCAGTTACCCTGCCGCCTTTTACGGTAATTACCTTGGTATCCTGTCCCCCTATATCAATTACAGTACAGTCATTTTTAAAGAGGTAGAAAGCTCCTTTTGCATGGCATGTAATCTCAGTTATTGTCTTATCAGCATAGGGAACAGATATCCTTCCATAGCCCGTGGCAACTATTTTACAGTTTTCCTTTATAAGACCAATTTCTTTCAAACGCAGTTTTATGTCGCCGGCGACCTTGACACTGCTCCAGCCCGTGGGAAGTACAAGCAATTTTTTGATTTTGCCGTCAAATACGCAAACTTTTGAGGCCGTGGAGCCTATATCTATACCTACATAAACCATAAAATACCACCTTTATCCGAAAAATAACTATTATAACAACTTCTACAAATATGGATTGACTATTTTTTTATTAACGCAGTGTAATCCAAGAGTTTTCACACCGTGCCCATCTATCAATGCCTTTATTCTCCCTTCATCTTTCACATTATACATTATCGATATCCCGCAGCAGGATGAAATTTCCCTCGGGGTAGGTACAATTGTATATCCAAGTCCGTTTTTCTTCAACAGTTCTTCCATTTTAATACCTTCTGTATGGTTCGGGAACAATATATAATACCTTACAGTATCCACACCACCAACTCCTTGATTTAAATCATCTCCAAAAATGCCTCAACTCTAGTTTTTATCTGGCCGGAATCTTCTGTGGAATAGTCCGTTTCTATCTGCATAACAGGTATGTTTTGTTCTTTCAAAGCCTTTTCCACGGCCCTGTGTTCTACGGCATACGTATGACAGAAAGAAAGGTTGGCATCTATTACTCCATCTACATTATATTCACCTGCATATTTTATTATATCGTCAATTCTTCCCGTATTTGGTGTAAAACAGGCACAGTTTATCTTCATATATCTATCCGCTATATTTCCAATCAGATCCTCAAGTGTGTCTCCATTTTCATCTACTTCATTTTCGAAATACCTTGTACCGGTACAGGTTTCCTCCACTACTATCTGTGCATTTAAGCTCTCTATGATGGAATGAAGTTTCCAATTCGGGAGTGCCATGGGGGTCCCCGTTATCATAATTCTCTTTTTTCCCTCATCTTTTATTTCATTTTTGACTCTTTCATCCAATTCATCACAGAGTTCATTCAATTTTTCCGTAAATCTCTCCGGATCATCAAAAAAGGCAATCTGAGATACCAGAAGCACATCCAAACCACTTATCGGAGAAGGTTTGTGTTTTCTCAAATCGTACAATCTCTTCAAAGCCCTTCTCTTTAAATTCGTAATTTTTATGCTCTTTCTCAAACTGTCAACGGTAACTTTATTTCCGGTAAGTTCCTCCATTTTACCTATAAAATCTTTTATTTCATCTATCCACTGGTCATAATCCTTGTCCCTCTTCATCTGGGGCAGTTCCATAACATGAACCGGGACATAATTTTTCAGCACTTCCCAGGCTTTCTTTTTCCCATCACAGGTTGTCTCTCCAATTATCATATCACAGGATTGAAAATAAGGGCATGTCCCTCCAACTTTGGCTCCCATAAATGCTTTTATTAAAGGACATATATTTCTCGGTAAAACCTTTTCACCATCTTCAACCCAAAACTGGGATCCTGCACAAAGCCCTACTCCTATTGCTTTTACCGCAAGTATAACTTCATCCGGTACAAATACACAAAAAGTTCCCACTACTTTCCCGCCGTTTTTCTTATGCTCGTCCAATTCCTCAATTCTAGAACCATGTATTTCCGCCAGCACTGAATTAAAGTAATTCATTCCCGCAGGCCTGTCTTCCTGAGTGAGATATGTCCCTTCATATAACTTAGGAAGTACCGCACATAACTGATCATGTTTCTCCAGATCAACTCCAAGCTTACTCCAAAGTTTTCTATAATCCGCCAATTTTATTCCCTCCTATAATTTGATACAAACTAACACACTTCTATAGTATCATAAATAAATCCCCACACTTATTCCATTATATTATGATCAAATTATCAATTATCAATTTTTGTTATATAATGTTTGAATATGGGGAATATAAAAAAAGTGCTGTAAAATTATTTTAAAAGTAATTTCACAGCACTCATCTATAATTATTGTACTTTTTTCAATTCTTTCTCTATTATTTTTGCAACAGAAGCTATATCCACATTTCCACCGCTAACGAGTCCAACTACATTTTTGTCTTTTACTCCACTTATTTTTCCAGCAAGTAAAGCTGCCAGTGGTAATGCACCTGCACCTTCGGCTATCAATTTATTCCTCGCCATCAATGCAAACATCCCAAATTCTATTTCATCTTCACTTACAGTCACTATTTCATCTACATATTTCTTTATATATTCAAAACATTTGTCTCCCGGGGTACAAACAGATGTACCGTCAGCTACAGATACCGCACCCGGTAGCGTAACTACTTTTCCCTGCTCTATTGAAGCTTTTGCAGAAGCTATGATCTCAGGCTGCACTCCTATAACTCTTATGGAAGGCTTTATGGATTTAACTGCTGTAGCAACACCCGATATCAATCCGCCGCCGCCTATTGGAACTATTACCACATCTGCTTCAGGCAGTTTTTCCAATATTTCAATTCCTATAGTTCCCTGACCTGCCATTACATCAACATCATTATAGGGATGAACAAAAGTAGCACCTGTTTCCTTTTGAACCTCTACTGCTTTTGCATAACACTCGTCATAAACCTTACCTGACTGAATTACTTCGGCACCATATCCTTTGGTAGCTTCAACCTTTGCTTTGGGTGCAGTAACCGGCATAACAATTGTTGACTTTACTCCAAAAGATGTAGCCGCATAAGCAACTCCCTGGGCATGATTACCTGCTGAAGAAGCTATAACTCCCTTCTTCTTATCCCCTTCACTGAGACTGACCAGTTTGTTGTAAGCTCCCCTTAATTTAAAAGCTCCTGTTTTTTGTTTATTTTCGCATTTCAAATACACATTACAGCCGCACTTTTTGGAAAAAGTGCTGGTGTAAAAAAGAGGAGTTTCTCTTACCACATCTTTGATATTTTCCTTAGCTTTTTTGATCTTTTCTAGATTTAGTTCCATAACCTATTCCCCCCTGTTAATTTGTATAATTGTTTATAAGCCTTCAAATATATATAACTGTGCATTAAAAAAATTATTTATTTAAAATGTCCCACGATATATACATTTGGGTATTCTATTTGATAAACGTTTTCAACACGATATATGTACGTAATGTTCTTACATATATATAAAAATGTAAATTATACACATATCATTTATTATTTCAAGTCTATAATAACATATAAATTTAATTTTATCAATTTGTTTATATCATATTTTAAAATCAGTGAATTAAATATTTCTAAATAATAAATATGTGAATTAAAATAAGCTATCTCAAGAAAAATTTGAGATAGCCCGCATATTCATATAAGTTGAGAAATTATTTGATTAACCTTCCTCCAATGCCCATCCTCTCACGTCCTCATATAATTTATTCATGGTCTCAGGTATGATTTCGTTTTTCAAGCACTTCATCTTTTTATCAATATCTTCTTTATTTTTTAAATTTTTGTATTTATTGCAGTCAATTCTTAAAATCTCCAGCTCATTCCCCTTTGAAACTTTTTCCAGTGCGTACTTTTTATCTTCAAAATATATGTCAGTATTTCCAAAGGCATCAATAGTCAGTATGCCTTCTTTCCCCTCCTCGTGGTGTCCTGAGATCGCCTTTTTAAATAATTCATTAAGTCCCCTTTCAACTTTATCTCTATTCTTCTCTAAAACTTTTAACCATTCCCTATACACGTAAAACAACTCCTCCCCATGTATTTTATTTAATTTTATCACAAAAACTTCCTGATCTCCATAAATGAATTCCCTATTTGTTTCGATACGGATTTTGCATGTTATATATAATTTGTTTCAGATGCAAATTTTCCTTCTGTAATTGAGTCAGCTGCTGCCATAATTTAGACTGTGTCTCCTTAAGTTCTTCAATCTGAAACAATTTTTCCTTTATTTCACTGTTAGTATCACTGCATACCTGCTTATTTATAGCATCTAACTCTTCCTGCGTAAGATCCGGCAATAGCTGCAGCAGCCTTTTATCCATCTCACTCTTTTTAATATCACCTGATTTCCGCTTGGAATTGAATTCATCTTCCAAAACGTAATACATCCCTTTTGCCAAAGTAAGGGCATGATTATAATTGTCCATATCTTTCCTGGCTATGAAAGATCTCCTCTGCTCTTCTATTACATCTGAAATCTTTTTGAGGACATAACCTCCTATAATTCCAACCACACCCAAAATAAACTCTAATAATATGCCGAGCAGCTGCTCCTTCATCATAAAACCTCCAAACAAATACTTTTAATACAGAATATGCGGAAGGTCAGATGAAATATTATATACAATTTCAAATAAAGTAGGCATCCTAAATGACGGATGCCTACTTCATGTACACAAAGAGTTTATTTTTTTATACTTTTAATATACACATAATTTGTTACAGCAGGATATTTTTCCTGTTAAGTTCTTGTTAAAACATCCATACTATAACGCAATGTTATTCCTTAAATTACCAGTATAATATATAGAATTATACGCATTCTATGTTATGTAGGTACTTCAATGTATTTAATTATTTATCGAGTACTTATTGCTTACTTTACACTGGGGATTTTATCCCCGGTGTTTAAAAAAAACTCATACTGTAATAAACCTCATTCCAGGGATCTCCATCCCTGGCCTTTTCTTTATATAAAATAAACATCCTAAATGACGGATGCCTATTTTATATAATTTATAAATTTTAAGGAGCTTAGTTTATGATGGGTTGTATCAATTTTACCGTGCCCTTCAACCCACAGGCACCAATTAGCACTTGCAATTATATTTAAAGGGGACTATTCATTTGCATGAACTAAGGTTATCCCTTAGAACACTTTCAATTATATACGGTATTTATTACAATTTAATGTCATATTAATAAACTATTTGTTAACACGTATAAAAAAATAAAAAAGAGACTTACATTTCTGCAAATCCCTTAATATCAATGATTTATGGTGCGCCCAGGGAGATTCGAACTCCCGGCCTCTGGATTCGAAGTCCATCACTCTATCCAGCTGAGCTATGGGCGCACAGTATTCATTTCAAAAATACAAATGGAGCGGGTGAAGAGAATCGAACTCTCATAACTAGCTTGGAAGGCTAGCACTCTACCATTGAGTTACACCCGCAAATCTATTGTGAGGTAATTGCACAAACATGCGAACTTACCAGGATTTTAAAATTTCTTCTCCCTAAAACTAAACAGTAAGAAATGAATGGTAGGAAATGGTCGGGGCGACAGGACTTGAACCTGCGACCTCATGGTCCCTAACCAAGCGCGCTACCACCTGCGCCACACCCCGACATTATGAAATTATAATGTGTGATGGTGCGCCATCGGGGACTCGAACCCCGGACAACCTGATTAAGAGTCAGATGCTCTACCAACTGAGCTAATGGCGCATAACTGGTGCGTCTTAAGGGATTCGAACCCCCGGCCCACGGCTTAGAAGGCCGTTGCTCTATCCAACTGAGCTAAAGACGCACGCTTGGAGCGGGTGAAGAGAATCGAACTCTCATAACTAGCTTGGAAGGCTAGCACTCTACCATTGAGTTACACCCGCAGTACACTCTATATTTTTTATATCTATAATCAAATTTGATCTTAACTTGGAGCGGAAGACGGGATTCGAACCCGCGACATTCACCTTGGCAAGGTGACACTCTACCACTGAGCCACTCCCGCACAAAACACATACGCAATTTTACACAACAAAACTTGAAATCAATAAATTGGTGCAGGTGAAGGGACTTGAACCCCCATGCCATAGGCGCTAGATCCTAAGTCTAGTGCGTCTGCCAATTCCGCCACACCTGCATGAGAAAATTTATTTTATATTTATATGAAATATTAACAAAAAATATGGTGGCTTACCGGGGAATCGAACCCCGGGCAACATGATTAAAAGTCATGTGCTCTACCAACTGAGCTAGTAAACCACTAAATGGCTGGGATGGCAGGATTTGAACCTACGAATGATGGAGTCAAAGTCCATTGCCTTACCACTTGGCTACATCCCAATATTTGGGGTGAACGGTGGGATTCGAACCCACGACAACCAGAACCACAATCTGGCGCTCTGCCAGCTGAACTACGTCCACCACATTTTGGTGCGCCATCGGGGACTCGAACCCCGGGCAACCTGATTAAGAGTCAGATGCTCTACCAACTGAGCTAATGGCGCATAACTGGTGCGTCTTAAGGGATTCGAACCCCCGGCCCACGGCTTAGAAGGCCGTTGCTCTATCCAACTGAGCTAAAGACGCACGCTTGGAGCGGGTGAAGAGAATCGAACTCTCATAACTAGCTTGGAAGGCTAGCACTCTACCATTGAGTTACACCCGCATGAAATTTGTCCATTCAATATTAAGTGATGCCGTTTTAACAACCATAAAATTAATTTAGCTTTGCCTGAAGTCAAAATTCATACACAGAGCATACTCAATCAATTGAATGGTCGGGGTGACAGGGCTTGAACCTGCGACCTCATGGTCCCAAACCACGCGCGCTCCCATCTGCGCTACACCCCGACAACTAGAAGCCTTTTCAAACTCTCGACAACATTAATTATTCTACACGATATATATGGATTCGTCAATACCCAATTGAAATTTTTTTCATTTTATTTACACTCTTTTGATCTCAGGAGTTATAATTCCATTTTCCAAACTTATTACCGCAACGCTGTTAAACCCATCTCTAGGTACAGATGGGCTCCCTGGATTGACAAACCATATACCACCTTCATGAATTATCGTGGATATATGTGTATGTCCAAATAAAACTACATCAGCTTCTTCTTCTAAAGCTTTATATTTCAACTTGGTAAGTTCATATTTGACATCATATCTGTGCCCATGGGTTATAAAGAATTTTTTGCCCTCCATGATTTCAACTCTTTCACTGGGGACACCTACGGAGAAATCACAATTTCCCTTCACATTAATCACAGGTTTCTTAAAAAATCTCTCAATCCGCAAAACATCCTGAACATTATCCCCCAGGTGAATGATAACATCCATATCGAAAAAAACATTTTTAACCCTGTCAACAAATTTTCTGTCTCTATGAGTATCACTTATTACTCCTATCTGCAAATCTCATACCTTCTTCTCAATGTATTTTCCCAATTCGATTTTCAATTTTTCCAGTGCTTTCGCCCTATGACTTATAGAATTCTTCAGTTTGGCAGGCATTTCTCCAAAGGTCATGCCATACTCCGGTACATAAAATAGAGGGTCATAGCCAAATTTATTGTTTCCTCTTTCCTCCTTGCAAATCACCCCTTTTATTTCTCCCTGCACTTCAATCATCTTATCAGTTTCCAGTATCAGAACCATGGCACATAAAAATTTTGCCATCCTGCTGTCCGTATTTTTATTTTTCAGGAGCCTCAGAAGTTTTTCGTTATTTTTTTCATCATTCCCATGTTCACCTGCAAATCTCGCAGAATGTACTCCCGGATCTCCATCCAGCCCTTTGACCATAAGGCCCGAATCATCCGCCAGTACCATAAATCTCCGCCCCAGAAAATCATATACCGACTTAGCTTTCTTATAGGCATTCTGCATAAATGTAGTTCCATCTTCATCGACATCTATATTCACCCCAATCTCACCCATAGACAAAATTCTCATAGGATATTGGGATAATATCTGTTTGATCTCCCTTATTTTATTAGGGTTATTACTTGCCACTATTAATTCTTTCACTATTCACCACCCGTTCCTATCCACAAGGAGTCCATCTTCAAACTGTTTTTTTGGGCTCGAATCATATTTCTTATGCCTTTCTCTCCCAATGCCATGAGCTCTTTCAAGTCTTCTTTCGTAAACGGGCTCCGTTCTCCAGTACCCTGTATCTCTACAATTTCATCAGAATCCGTCATTACTATGTTCATGTCCACCTTGGCCCTGGAATCTTCCAGATAACATAAATCCAGCATTTTCACATCATCTACAATTCCTACGCTTACGGCACTTACGAAATCTCTTATGGGGTAGATTTTAAAAGGTGATCTCCTGTGCAGTACATTTACAGCATCCACGAGCGACACAAATGCCCCGGATATAGAAGCCGTCCTGGTACCGCCGTCAGCCTGGATCACATCACAGTCAACCCATATGGTCTTTTCTCCTATAGCTTTCAAATCCACTACAGATCTCAGTGCCCTACCTATAAGTCTCTGTATTTCCATAGTCCTTCCGTCAATTTTACCTCTGGTTATGTCTCTTATCTTCCTAACCTGAGTGGCCCTGGGAAGCATATTGTATTCGCAAGTTATCCAGCCCTGACCCTTACCTTTCAGGAAAGGCGGAACCTTATCCTCTATGGATGCAGTACATATAACCTTTGTATCACCGGTTTCCATAAGTACAGAGCCTTCTGCATATTTTGTATATTTTCTCGTTATTTTTATAGGCCTAATTTGATCATATTTTCTACCATCGACTCTCATTTTTCTCCTCCAAAACCAAAACTGTATCTTCTTAGATCAATTATACATCAATTATTTTAATTTTTCTTCCAATACAAATAATTCATCACTCTGGGGGGGCTCCACCTGGTGCTGTACTCCGTCTCTGCCAACCATCATATATGAATTCCCGGTGATTTTACCTATAATGCTGGCCTTAATACCGCAGTTTTCCAGCATGTGAACCAGCTCCCTTCCTCTTTCGGTAGTAATGAGCATGCTGCCTGAAGAAATAAATCTCAGGGGATCTATGGAATATTTTTTGCATATTTTCAATGTGATTTCCCTTAGAGGTACCTTGTCTTCATATATTTTAAAACCAACCTCACTTGCTTTGGCAACCTCCCAGAGTGCACCTAAAAGTCCTCCTTCAGTTATATCATGCATGGAATTTACTCCGAATTTCCCGGACAATACTCCCTCTTTAACCACACTTATATAATTTATATAATTCTTAGCTTCATCTATTTCAGCGGACGTAAGTATGTTTTTAAGTTTCCCTTCAAAATCATTTGCCGCAATACTGGTACCCTCCAGGCACAAATATTTCGTTACAACTATATCGTCACCTTCCCTTGCTCCCGAGGTAGACACAGCTTTTCCCCTGTCTCCCCTTCCTATTACAGTGCAAGAAATAACCATTTTATTTACAGCTTTGGTTACCTCGGTATGTCCGCCCAATATTTCCACATCAAGTTTTCCTGCCTCACTGCTCATTTCTCTCATGATTTGCCTTATATCTTCCAGGCGGGAATCTTCAGGAGCCAGAATTGTAACTAGAATTCCTACCGGCTCCACGCCGCAGGAAGCTATATCATTGCAGTTTATATGTACTGCCAGTCTACCGCTGTTTAAACCGGCACCGGTAATGGGATCCGTTGAAACAATACATTCCTTGTCTCCAAAATTTACAACACTGCAGTCCTCTCCTATGCCGCTCCTTATCCTGACATCCTTCCTTTTAACCGCTCTGTTTTCATCTATTATGGATTTCAAATCCTTCCAATCCAATTTTCCAACTTTCATAAAATTTTCTTCCTTTCTAAAATAAACATTCACTATTTCAAACCTACTTTCATATTATCTATATAGGGATTAATTTATGGTAGGTGTAAATATTTTGAAATATATAGGACCCTTCTTAAAAATCAATAAAATAAAACCCACTAATGTCAAACAACAGCTGTTTTATTTTTCAAAAGAATCTTTAAAAGATATCGTACTACACTCAAAATGCGGAGTTCTCACTTCAGTTAAAGGAATTGCCTCCAATTTTGATATTAACACATTTAAAAATCTTTCTCCACTTTTATGTATTTATAGAAAGGCAAATCCTGTTCTCGTAAATATAAACGACAAGCTGTGTTGGAACGATGATAAATTCAAGAGGGAAATAAACATAGACAGCAATGCATTTATGACTTTATGTTTGATGGAGCTTTCAGATTACTACAATTCCTTTCACAATATAGATAAAAATAAATATAATTTGGGAAAACTCTATACTTCTCTGAGTAAAAAACAACTTGAATTCTATGCATCATATTTCAGAAACAGTGAAGGTATATTCGTAGATAAGAAATGCGAAAGCGGATCAAATCCGGGGGAGATCAAATTCATAGATAAACATAAGAAATTCAAATTTTCATCTCAAGCTCTATTAATGGCCGCATATTACAGGTGCAGCACTTTAATGGACGGTGAGGAAAAAGAGGATTTAAAAAATTTTTCCTTCGACATTCTAGATATGCTTATTGATTCAAGAAATGATCTATACGAATTATCCTTTGAAGAGCTTACAAAATTATGTTTTGCACTAAATATATTCTACGGGTATTCCAGAGACAATAGGTGCAAAGACTTGATACTTGACATATCAGAACTCATTTTTGAAAAATTTTACCACACAAATTCCCAGTCAGGCATGATAAAGGAAACAAATGTGGAAAATGACTCCCTGAATTATATAAATTTTATAATGATATACAAATATACGAATTTCATAAAGTACAAAGACAATGCAGATTTCATATTTGAAAAACTCTTAAAACTTTATGATTCGGAAAAAGGACTGTTTATAAAAAATACATCCAAAAAAAATACGGAATTTACATGTCTCGAGGTCATTCTGTACTTAATGGCTTTTCTGCTAAATGTAGACATATATAAAAATAGAAATAAAAACAGCCTGGTAGTACTGGATATATTCAAGCGCCAACTTATAGATTCAGGTATGATCTTAAGCTGGCCGGAGGCTCCCGACCTAAATAATGTAGAACGATATAGAAATTTTTCTCTCAAATCAGAAGATCTAATAAACGAGCAAAATTTCAGGACGTCTTCAGTTCCATCTCCCGAAGCTTGTGAAATAGCACCCGTTTTCTGCAAATACGTAACTTACAGTATGAAAAAGAAAAGATTCAAATCCATAAAAGTTTCATTTGACGCATATAAAAACATGTTCATATTTTTTACCGTGCTGCACTTTCTAAATCCCAGGATGAAACTTTCATTTTAAAATTCAGAAGGATAAATCTTTTACCTTTGGGATATAATAATATCACTCCAGTACAAGCCAGTT
Source organism: uncultured Clostridium sp. (assembly GCA_903789665.1). Lineage (GTDB taxonomy): Bacteria > Bacillota > Clostridia > Clostridiales > Clostridiaceae > Clostridium_B > Clostridium_B lapidicellarium. Next base: position 134,446 of record CAIFEX010000001.1, on the reverse strand, counting down.
AAACTTAAAGGTTAACCTGATTCTTTATAAGGAAGGTGATAGGCAAATGATGAATATTAACTGCTCTGAAAAATGTATACACGAGAAAAACGGGAAATGTACTCTGAACCACATTACTTCTATTGAAGATATTCCATCCCAAAAGACAAATTGCATGTACTTTTCTCCAAAAGAATCAGGTAAAAAATAAAACAATGAAACTATTCTTAGGTTTAAGCGGAATAAAGAAATATCTTCCTTCACTTAAGCCTAAGAATTTCCATTTATGATAGGCCGGAATAATCAATGAACCAGATAAGCCCTATCCAACTTTATATTACCTAATTTATCCGCATAGACACCTGAGATGTAAGTTTTTGAAACGACAACCGTATTTTCAAAATACAGAGGCACCATCGGCATATCCTGGGCCAAGTCACTTTCTATATCTCTAAATATCTCTATTCTTTGAGAGTTATCTTTTTGGAATACTGCATCCATCAACTCATTATCTATCTTCTCATTTCTGTACCCACATAAACCATAGGCCGAAGAAGAGCTCCACATATTCAAAAACGCCAGCGGATAATCATAGTCTCCCCTGTAGTCTATTTCTGCCATATCATAATATCCACCTTTCAACTGCTGATTAAACCTGGACGATTCATATCCACGGCAGTCCACAGTTATTCCAGAAGCCTTCTCAATATTTTCAGCTATGTTCTCACACACTTTTTTATTCTCTACACTATCCACATATATGAATACAAGATGTTTATTCTTGTCATAATTTAAATTCTTAATTGTCTCCACAGCACTTTCCCTCTGTGATGTATTCTGAAAAAACACCCTATTCATGAACCTGCCATTTAGTCCATCGCTTACATAATCCGGTATGTAGGAATCAGCTGCGGAGGCAGTATCATACAATATATTCTTTACTATATTACCCCTGTCAACCACCAGAGACACAAAATTTCTAAATTCAGCTTCCGACGTTACATTTTTCTTTTTCATATTGAATACTATGCCCTTTCCCTCCAGTCTAGGTGAAGTTATGTAATTTACTTTATTTTTTATATTTTTTATTTCACCTAAAGGAGGATTGGTAAACACATTTATCCTGTCCTTCTCGAAAGCCGCCAATGCACTTTCACTGGTATTTAATGATGTAAACACTATTTTACTGCTCTTTACCCGGGATTTATTCCAGTAGCTGTTATTTTTCTTCAGAATAACACTGCCGTCCTGAGATATCCTATCTATTACAAAACTTCCGGAGTAAAGTATTGATTTATAATTTTTTTTCCAGTTCACAAGCTTGTAATCAATATTCCTGAGGGAATACACAGGTTGTGCAAGTATATTCAAAAAATAATTGCAGGGATAATTCAGCCTTATGCGCAGGGTCCTTGTATCCACGGCATTTACAGCAACATCTTCAAAATTGCATCTGCCCTGCCTGTATTTTTCCGCCCCAAATATACAATTCAACTGTTTGGCATATATATTGTCCATGTCCTTGTTTAATATACTGGAGAAAAAATCCACAAAGTCATGTGCGGTAATAGGGGAACCATCACTCCACCTGGCATCTTTTCTTATCTTAAAAGTATAGCTAGTTCCACTTTCATCTACACTCCAATCCTCTGCCAGTCCAGGAATTATTTTTCCATTTTCATCACTGTCCACAAGGCCTTCGAATGTATTTGCAAGTATATCTTTCTGCCTCACATTGCTGGAATTGAGCATTATCAAATTTTCAGGTAATTTGCCCATATTATATACCAGACTATCTTTATAGTCGCTGCTCCCGGCCTCCTGAACCCTTTTTTCCAGAGAGCCCCCTATCAGTGTTATGGAAATAATCGAAATTATTAATATAATGGACATTATACAGATAAGTTTCTTCATATATATCTCCTTACTTTAATGATAATGGAATACAGTTTAAATTATTGTCAGTTATTATAAAAATAATCAAATTGCATTATATATTTTTTTATATAAATTTTTTATATAAATTTTTTATGATATAATGTCTATGTATATTTTAGGCACTTTTATATCCTTGAGATTTTAATTATATGGAGGAGTGTAAAATGTTACTTGTAATAGAAATTTTCGGCATACTGACCATGTGTACCATCATATTCGTTTCAATCTGGGGATTTATAACTGTTAAGCAAGCTCTGTCACAGTTAAAATATAAAAATTACATTCTGGAAAAGCTGGCACAATATATACATATGATTTCAAAAAAATAAGGCAATCTTCCTAAGATTGTCTTATAACCATTTAGAAAACTTTCATATGCATAAAAAACATTGTTACACAGGCTATTACTATACAAGTTATAGGATATACTATATTTCTAAAATTAGTTCTAAAGACTATCATATTAACAGCCCATATTATCATAGTTCCAAATATGCTCCACTGCAGCGTATAATAATCATTAAAATACTTTACATATGTAAAATGATACGTAGTGAGGAGTGTTAATATCAATGCAACGATAGTAAATACAACACCTATCCATCCTAATAAACTTATAGCTTTTTTCATTTTTTCCTCCACAGATTTTACCTGAAGTTTAATTATCCAATATAACAAAACTATTTTTATAATAACTCACTTTAATTGTTTTGTAAATATTTATAGCATATTTTCAAACTGATTTTCATCAATTATCTTGACTCCCAGCTGGACTGCTTTTTCGTACTTGCTTCCAGGGGATTCACCTGCTATAACAAAATCCGTTTTTCTGCTGACACTTCCGGAAACTTTGGCTCCAAGTGATTCCAGTTTTGTCTTTATATCCAATCTTGTATAACCTTTCAAGCTCCCTGTAACCACCACAGTTTTTCCCTTAAATTCGTTTTCCCTTACAGCGGCCTTCTCAAAATGCGGCTTAACACCCAATTCCAATAATTCTTTTATATTCTTTATTATATTATCCTGTTTAAAAAATTCTATTATACCTTTTGCAACTGTTTCTCCTATGTCCTGAATTGACGTAAGATCCTCCAGTTCAGATTTTTGAATGTCTTCCAGCGTATTAAATTTTTTGCAGAGATCAGAAGCAGTTTTTTTGCCCACATTCGGTATTCCCAGGGCATATATAAAAGACGGCAGATCACAGTCCTTGCTCTTCTCTACGGCATCTATCAGATTTTGAGATTTTTTCTCTCCAAATTTATCCAGGGTCATCAAATCTTCTTTTCTAATCCTGTATAAGTCAGGTATGGATTTTATGTTTAATTTTTCAAAAAGCTGTTCCGCCGTTTTTTCACTAAACCCTTCTATATCCATTGCCTCCCTGCTCCCAAAATGGACTATGCTCTTTACCATCTGGGGCTTACAGGAAAGAGTGTTTTCACAAAAATAGTGAACTCCGTCCTTTATTAGCCTGCTGCCGCAATAAGGGCACTCTTCAGGGGCTTCTATCTCTTTAGTCTCATCCGGCTTGCCATCTTCCACTACTGCCGTGATCTCCGGAATTACATCATTTGATCTTCTTACAAACACCCTACAGCCTATTTTTATTCCCTTTCTTCTTATATCGTCCATGTTATTCAAAGTGGCCCTTTTCACTGTAGCCCCACCAAGTTCCACCGGTTTCAGAACAGCAGTAGGTGTCACCCTTCCGCTGCGGCCCACATTCCACTCCACACTTAAAAGCCGTGTAGTAATTTCTTCAGCTTCAAACTTATACGCTATGGCCCACTTTGGAAATTTGACGGTATATCCGAGAACTCTCCTTGTCCTTACATCGTTAATTACTATTACCACTCCATCTATATCGTACTGGAGTTCATCCCTTATACTGTGTATATATTCCAGTTCTTTTTTTATCTCATCCATATTTGTGCACACTTTGAGGTAATCATCCTGGGGCAGCCCCATTTTTCTTATAAAATTCATCATTCCCACATAACTCTTAAAAGGTTTGCCTTCATTATAACCTACGTCATAGAAAAATGCCGAAAGATTTCTCCTTGCAGTCTCTCTTATGTCCAGATTTCTGAGAGCCCCGGCAGCACCATTTCTGAGGTTTTTAAGAGGTACCTTGGCTTTCTCATTATAATGTTCAAAAGCCCTTTTAGTCATAACGGCCTCTCCGTGTATCTCAACCAAACTGTGATTATCTATCTTGAGGGGAAGGGATTTTATGGTTTTTACCTGTGCGGTTATATCTTCCCCTACAATGCCTGTACCTCTAGTTGCCGCTTTTATCAGCATCCCATTTTCATCATAAGTGCAATTTATCGTGAGTCCGTCAAACTTCTTGGTAAGCACATACTCAAGTTTAGGTAATTTATCTTCATGGGTCAAATTATAATTATTTACAATTCTCTCGTTTTTCCTGTGCCATTCCTCTATGGCACTTACACTCTGTGCCTTATCAAGACTCCACAACCTGCCTCTATGTACATACTTCTGGAATTGTGACAGTACCGTATCTCCCACTCTCTGTGTGGGAGAATAGGGGAAAACAATTCCTGTGTCCTTTTCCAGTTTCACAAGTTCGTCATACTTCATATCATATTCTTTGTCTGAAACACTCGGATCATCTTCAACATAGTATTCATAAGCATATTTGTTCAATTCTTTTATAATTTCATTTATCCTGCGTACAATGTCATCGCTCATCATATCACCTCATAAGTAAATTGGGAAAAATATATTTTCATACAGCTTCCAGTGGTACTATCCCGTACATCAAATTCTTTATTCCCATTTTGTCAAAAACTATGGTAAGTTTTATATCGCTCCCATTTCTTGACACGCTTACAATAGTTCCCACACCAAATTTACTGTGTCTAACTTTTATACCTTCTCTTATGCCATCAGGTTTCAAATACCTGTCACTGGAGATATCTTTTTCAGCAGAAACTCCTGAAGGTTCCGATAAATTCCTCGAATTTGATCTCTTCTTCCATAAAAAATCATTATTATTTAAAACATTATTCGGGAAGTTATTGATCCTGCTTTTTCCCACAGTATCATATTCTTTCAATTCTCTGGATATCTCGTCTATAAAATTAGACTGCTCATATGAAACCATTCTTCCAAATACCCGCCTTGTTTCAGCCGAAGTCATATAGAGCTGTTCCTTTGCCCTGGTTATGCCAACATAGCAGAGCCTCCTCGACTCCTCCATTTCCTTGGGATTATCCAGGGACTGCATTCCCGGAAATATGCCGTTTTCCATTCCTACCATGAACACTATCGGAAATTCAAGACCCTTAGCACTGTGCACGGTCATAAGCACAACGGAATCGGCATCTTCATCAAAATTATCTATATCCGAAACCAACGTTACCTTCTCCAAAAATGCAGAAAGGGAAGTGTCCTCGGAAACGGCTTCAAATTCAGATGCAGCCGATACAAGTTCCTTGAGGTTCTCCACCCTGCTTACATTATCCGCTTCCTCACTGTCTTTGAGTCCCTCCAAATATCCCGTTATATCCAATATCTCCTTTATAAGGCTCGAAACAGGCACCTTATCCCTGCTTTTAATAAAACTGTTTATTATACTCACAAATTTCTTTATGGAATTCACACTTCTCTTAGACAAACTAGATACTTCGTCCACGTCCAGAATCACATTGTACAGTGATTCTTCCATGGAGCTGGCAAAATTCTGTATTTTTTGGACTGTAGAATCTCCTATGCTCCTTTTGGGGACATTTATTATCCTCTTTAAGCTTATGTCATCCAGAGGATTATTTATAAATTTCAGGTATGCCATAATATCCTTTATTTCTTTTCTGTCATAGAATTTGAGACCCCCAATTATCCTGTAAGGTATATTGGCCTTCATAAAGGCATCCTCAAAAATACGGGACTGTGCATTTGTCCTGTACAGTACTGCAAAGTCCTTATACTGTTTCCCCTTATCTCTGGCTAATATATCCTTTATCTTGAAAGCCACATACCTTCCTTCGTCCATGTCAGAATAAGCCCTGTATAATTTTATTTTGTCCCCGTTTTCATTTTCAGTCCTAAGCACTTTTTTCTTTCTGTAGGTATTGTTGCTTATAACATCATTGGCCGCTCTCAATATATTGCCCTTTGATCTATAATTCTGCTCTAATTTTATCACCTTTGCATTTGGATAATCCTTCTCAAAATCCAATATATTTTTCACATCCGCCCCTCTCCAGGCATAGATGCACTGGTCGTCATCTCCAACTACACATATATTCTTATAACCCTGAGCCAGCAACCTGATAAACTCGTACTGAGATCTATTGGTATCCTGGTATTCATCTACCATTATATATTTGAATTTTCTCTGGTAAAACCCCAGCACCTCCGGATAATCCTTAAAAAGCTGGACAGTTTTATATATAAGATCATCAAAGTCCAGGGCATTATTGTCCTTTAATTTTTTTTGATACAACAAATAGACGTCTGCAATCCTATTAGTTCTAAAATTTCCCTCATTTTCCTTTTTGAACTGCTCCGGAGATACAAGAATATCCTTCTGCCCGCTGATTTTATTTATTATCTCTCTGTCCGTTATATCCTTGTCATTTATATCCAGTTCTTCCATACACTGTTTTACAAGTACCTTCTGATCATAACTGTCGTATATGGCAAAATTCTTATTATATCCGAGCTTATCTATTTCTCTCCTCAATATTCTCACACAACTCGAATGAAATGTGGATATCCACATCCCTTCCACTTCATTTCCAACAAGTCCCCTTATCCTGTCCTTCATTTCTCCGGCCGCCTTGTTGGTAAAGGTTATGGCCAGTATCTCCGAGGGATATATGCCTAAATCCTCAATCATGTGAGCTACCCTGTAAGTGAGAACTCTCGTCTTTCCAGATCCCGCCCCAGCTAAAATAAGCAATGGACCATCTATTGTCGTTGCTGCCTCATACTGTTCCCGGTTTAAAAGACTTTTCAAATCCATAAAATTCACTCCTATTTATTGTATTTATACAAAGTACAATAAGCAATTTGCAGTTTAAAATGTACAGCCCGAAATTTATGCCGCTTGCCATGTAGCATACAAACCCGGAGCGCACAAACATATCTGCTTCATGTCTAATATTATAACATTTTAGCGGTACTTTAATCATATAAGGCACAAAAAATGTGCTGAGACAACTTATCAACACATTCAAATTTAACTTATAACGGAAATATTTTATTTTAATCTTCCCAATACTATTTTGTATCCATCGCTTCCATAATTGAGGCATCTATTGACTCTGCTTATAGTAGCCGTACTGGCTCCCGTTGCAGCCGCAATATCCAGATATGTTTTTTTATTGTTCAACATTTTTGCAACCTGGAGCCTCTGTTCCAAAGATTTTATTTCATTTATGGTACATATATCATCAAAAAACCTGTAGCACTCTTCCTTTGTTTTCAAGCACAGTACCGCTTCGCATAAATAATCCATTTCTTTACTTTGTAATTTGGATTTATATTCTCCCATGAACGCCACTCCTTATTCATGTATGTTTATCTAGTGTTCTTATTTAATTTTATCACGTATTAAAACATTAATCCACAAAACTACAAATATTTTTGCAATATAGCATATTGAATTATATTCACTGGTAAAATAAATAAATTCCCCCAATATTGCCGAAATTAATTAAGGAAATTTCATATAAAAACACAATTATAAAATTAAAACAGTCCATTGGGGCATGGACTGTTTGCTCATAAATAAAAAGGGGGCTATTATTCCTTTTATTTATTGTTGCACTTTTATTATAGTAAAACTACAATAAAATATCAAGTTATGAATAAAAAAATTTTATATTTAAATTATCTTTATGCTTTCAATTTCATCTTTAGACAATTCTCTATATTCTCCTTCCTCTAAATTGTCCTCTAATTTTATCGGTCCAAATTGTATTCTTCTCAAATAAAGCACATTTTTTCCTAGAGAATCAAACATTTTTTTGATCTGATGAAATTTTCCTTCCTGTACGGTCACTTCTGCCCTGGAGCCATTTTCTGCAGATTCTATAATGTTCAATTCCGCAGGCATGCACTTATATCCGTCTTTTAACACTATTCCCTTTTTAAATTTATCAACATCAAATTTCCCCAGCGGTTTATCTACTTCGGCATAATATACCTTGTTCACATGATTTCTAGGGGATATAAGTCTGTGATTCAATTTTCCATCATTGGTAATCAAAAGCAGCCCCCTGGTGTCTTTATCCAGCCTTCCCACAGGAAATGGCTTAAAAACTTGATATCTGGGTTCCAAAATATCTATGACCGTCTCATCGAAATTGTCAAATGTTGCAGACACAACTCCACAGGGTTTGTTCATCAAGATGTATATATATTTCTTATATTCCACATCCTTACCTGCTATTTCTATTTTACAGCTGCAGGGATCTACCTTCTTTGAATTGTCTTTCACTGTTGTCCCATCTATTCTGACTCCCCCATTTTTTATTATGGATTTTACTTCCTTTCTCGTACCATATCCTAAATTAGACAGTATTTTATCCAATCTGTCCACTTTAATCCCCTCCTCTCTATATAATAATATAAGTATTTTTCCAGTTTAAATCAAATCATATACAATAAAAAACACCAAGCACAAAGCTTAGTGTTTTCAGTTTATAAATAAATATATAAGCTGAGTTCTGTATTTCACAATTATACAATTTCATTATCCATAGTACTGCATAACTTTCTGGACATAATTTCTCGTTTCATAAGGCAGTTTGGCAATATCCGAGCTGTTTTCCACTCCCCTGCTCTGTAAAGTTCCGGGTCCTGCGTTATATGCCGCAAGGGCAAGTTCTTTGGAATTTCCAAACATATTCAACATATCCTTCAGATATTCTGTTCCCCCATCTACATTCTGATCCACATCATAGGGATTTGTAACTCCCATCTGACTGGCCGTTCCAGGCATAAGCTGCATGAGTCCCATAGCGCCGGCAGAAGATTTGGCCTGCGGGTTGAAACCGGACTCCTGTTTTATAACTGCCATTATCAGGTTTTCATCAACACCGTATTTTCTTGAAGCCTTTTCCACTGCTTCGTCAATGCTTGAATTGCCGCTTTTCACATCGTTTTTCACACTATTGTATACGTTATTCAATCTTTCCCCCGCACCATATCCCAGTTTGCTCAGGTCCCCATCGTCCAGGGATAATTTAGACAGGTCTATGTTTCCGGTGCTGTCAGACAATGCCTTTGTCAGACTTTCCATAACAATTTGAAAGGAATCCTCATCTTTAAGAGCCTCTTTAAATATTTCCGTCATCATCTCCAGCTTCATGACTTTCTGGAGATCTCCATTTTGATTTACAGAATTTATGTTATCTACACCCATCATTATCACCACCTAAAAATATACTACCTTTTTTTTATCGTGATAAAATATTCAAACTTAAGGCTCCCCGCTTACAGTGCTGAAAGAAAATATGCTGTAGTCTTCATAAGGTGATTTATTAAGCTGACTTTTACAAAGAACCAGCACCTTATATTCTCCCTCGTTAAAAGGAATGTACGTATAGTAATTTTTTTTACTATACCCCTGAACCAGATTCCAGTCCCCCCTCTCCATAATATAAAATTCATACACCACATCTTTCCCGCCTTCACTGTGTGCTGTAAAAGTCACGGGCATGTTACACCTGAACTCCAAATTACTGCAGGTTACCCTCGTATCGGTTACAGGAAGTGCTTCCTTTACTTTTACAGAAACTTCCTTTTTACAGTCGAATTCTCTTTTACTTTTAACATTCCTTGCAAAAATTTCCACTTCATATGTGCCGCTGTATTTGGGAATAAATACGTACATTTTTTGAGAAATATAATCTGTTTCTTCTACTTCATGTCCATTTATATTGAGCACATATTTTACAACAACATTTTCAGTGTTTTGAATTATAGAATTCACGGTAATTCTATCGCCTACTAAAAAGAAGTCTTTCACAGGATACAATATGTAATCAATTACAGCAGGAATGTAGTCAAGCACTTCTATATTCCTTATTAGATGACAGTCATATTCTCTATCAGAGTAGCTGTCCTTCACTCTAGCCTCCAGCTCATATCTTCCACTTTTCTCCGGAATAAATTCCATGAAATTATCACTGCTGTAGTCCATAACTTTCAGTCTTGCTTTTTCTCTTCTTATTATAAATCCATACTTAAGATCTGACCCTCCAGAAGCGTTTACCTTCGCCTTAACAGTTTTTCCCCTAAGCACAGGGTTATCCCTATTTAAAATTATACCTTCAATTTTAACCGGTTCCCTACTTCTCTCGTCTATAACATAATTCAAATACTCTATTGCCTCATAATTCCCCTGAAAGGATCTGTCCTTTACCATCAGAATAAGCCTATATCTACCAGGTTGTTTACTTTTCCAGACATAATTGTCGCAGGTGGTATATCCCGAGTCTTCACTTAAAGTTCCCTCAATCACATACCTGTACAGAAGTTCCCTTCCGCCTATTACATCCGCTTTCAGGGTAATATCCACGCCGCACAGCTGTGGGTAATTCATATCCGTAGTAAAATTCTTTATATAGATCTTGTTATATTTTTTTACCTTAAAGTTTAAAACAGCCCTGTCGTCAAATTCATTCATGGAATACATATCCTTCGCAAAACACAAAAGTCTATATTCACCGCTTTGCGTTTCAACATAACTTACCGTCCTCTTAGTAGAGTAATTTTGGATACATTTCATTTCTCCCCTAGAATTTATCTTGAAAAATTTATAAAGTACCGTCCTGTCACTATCGTGCTCCGAATCCACCTGAAATATCAATTCCGAATCTTCTAAAAGATCCAATGTCAAACACCTGAAATCAGTTATTACAATATTCTTTGAAGAATATACATGAAATTCCACACTTTGAAAATCATCAAAATCATTTTTTGAATTGAGATCTTTACACTCTACCAATATTTCACCTTTTCCCTCATTTTTGACTGCCCAGGAAAGTACATTTTCTGCAGAATAATCCTTTACCATCTCCCACTCGTCTTTTATTCTTATCCAATATCTAAACAAAAGGGGAAATTTAGCAGCGTCAACCGTCACACTAAGCTTGTCCCCCAATTTTAACTTGTCCTTGTCCAGATAAACTCTATTTATTAATTTTTCCTCAGATTTTCCTATTATATAATCCATTTTAGATACATAATCAAAGCTCTTATCTCCATCTACCTTTTTACCCTGCACCATCAATATGTACTTTCCATCTTTTCCAGGAATCCATTCTGTCCTTTCATCTTCCGTAAAATCTTTTAAAACATCCCATACTCCGTTGCATCCCACCATATATTTATAAACAAGCTCCTGATTCAAGTTATTATTTACATTGATAATAACCTTTGATTTCTTTTCCTGCGGACTTTCCAAACTACAATTTATAGTCAATTCATTCATCTAAATCATCCCCTACGTAAAATAATTCTTCAGATTGGATTTGCTAATTTATATTATACTATAATTCCATATTTTGTAATAGCATTTTTACGCATTTTCACTATAATTGTAATAAAATCCACTATATCAATTTAAGCAAATTTTCTTCAAGCCTGCAGTCATCTTTTTTTGTCCTCTTTTTAGGATTGCAAGTCCTTCCCCCTGATCTCCTAACTTTGGAAGATATATGTCTTTCAAAAAGAAGTTTGTCTATGTTGCTGTCATCGTATATATAACCTTTGGGGCTTATTGCATAAGCGCCTTTGCCGAGAGCCATAGCCGCTACACCATAATCCTGGCTTACAACTATATCCCCTTTCCGGGTATCATTTATAAGCGACATATCCACACTTTGAAATCCACTGTCCACATATTCCACAGTACTGTAATCTGAATTTAGAACATGATTCAAATCACAGTACATTTTCACCGGGACGTTGTTTTTTTTAGCAACATCTTCTATTATGTCCTTAGCTGGACAAGCATCTGCATCCACCAATATCTTCATATTTGAAATTATTTATTATCTCCTTTTTTATTTTTTACTATTTTTTTTACGTTTTTTATTATCTTTCAACTTTCTCTTATTGCTCTTTAAAAAATTGATCTTGAGCAGGACGGTAAGTCCTGCAAGCGGCAGGGAACACAATATAGAAATGGCCAACATCTTCAATATTGACACAGCACTGTGGCTCGACATATTTAAATAATTCAGCAGGCAAAATAGTATCATAAATACTATTAATGACTTAACAAACATCTTCTTCATAAAATATCCTCCCAATAAGATTTAGTGGGGAAAATACTCCCCACAGGCAAATTCAAACTTAAGAATTGATCTATTTTATCTATTATAGGACATGATATGATTGACTGTCAACGCACCCTGCAAATGTCATAAAATATTGAGAATAGGACATATTAAGATAATTTTTCAGTTTAATATTTCTTCCAATTTCTTTTTTTTATATTCATATCCCGGTTTTCCAAGAAAGGCAAGCATATTTTTTTTGTAAGCTTCAACTCCAGGCTGATTGAATGGATTTATTCCCATCAAATAACCGCTGATTCCACAGGACTTTTCAAAAAAATATACCATATATCCAAAATAATAGGCAGTCAGCTCAGGTACATTCAAAATTATCACGGGAACATTTCCCTTATTATGGGCCAAAACAGCTCCTTTAAAAGCTTGATGGTTTATAAAATCCATAGATTTACCATCTAGAAAATCAATTCCGTCAGGATCTTCAATGTCCTTTTTTATGAGGATCTCTCTCCTGGGCTTCTCGACATTTATAAAGGTCTCGAACATTATTCTAAGGCCCTGCTGTATATACTGTCCCATCGAATGAAGATCCGTAGAAAAATCTACCGAGGCAGGGAATATGCCCTTGTTGTCCTTACCCTGGCTCTCTGCAAAGAGCTGCTTCCACCATTCACCAAAATAGTGTAGGCACGGTTCAAAATTCACTATCATTTCAATGACTTTTCCCTTCCTGTAGAGAATATTTCTAGCCGCTGCATATTGATAGGCAGGATTTTTCTGCAGATCTTCAACTTTATATTCCAAACATGCATCCTCTGCACCTCTCATCATCTCATCTATGTCTATACCTGCAGCTGATATGGGCAAAAGCCCGACCGATGTAAGTACGGAATATCTCCCTCCTACATCATCCGGTATGGAAAAAGTTTCATATTCCTCTCTATCGGCTATTTTTCTCAAGACTCCCTTTTTGCTGTCCGTGGTTACATATATCCTATTTCTGGCTTCTTCCTTCCCATATTTTTCTTCGAGTAATTTCTTGAATATCTTAAATGCAATAGCCGGTTCTGTAGTGGTGCCAGATTTTGAAATAACATTTATGGATAAATCCATTTCCTCCACAGTATGAACCAGATCGTACATATAGGTTGAACTCATGTTATTTCCCGCATAAAAAACAGCTAAATTTTTTCTCTTATCCTTCGACAGCACATTGTTGAAACTATGTGAGAGCATTTCTATAGCTGCCCTGGCTCCTAAATAGGAACCACCCACACCTATGACTATAAGTGCATCAGAATTTTCCTTTATCTTTTGTGCCGCAGCCTTTATTCTGTTAAATTCATCTCTGTCATAATATTTAGGTAGGTCGACCCATCCCAATAAATTATTTCCACTGCCATTTTTATTTTCTATCATGTCATGGGCTATTGAAAGATCGGGCTGCATATCCGCAATTTCCTTTTCCTGTATGTATGGAACAGCTTTGCTTAAATCCAATTTTATACCTCTATTCAACACAGTTGATTTTCCACCTCCAGAATCTATGACTTGGTCTAACAAAAATAATATAATTCCATTATTAAATTCATCTTAAAAATATTAATTTATAACTATAATTTACCCAATATCTTAACATATATTATAGCATTACTATAAGTAAAAAATGGATCCAATTACATCAATTGATAAGTGTTTCACACTTCCTGCTGTCCACCTGGCAAAGAGTGCAATTTATCAACTTTGGACAAAATCACTGCAACGAATATAATTATGCATCCAACAATCATTCTTTTTGTAAACACTTCACCCAGTAAAAGTACAGACAAAAAACATCCAAAAACTGATTCCAGGGACAATATTATGGAAGCATGGGTATCGGATGTATACTTCTGTGCTATATTCTGCACCAAAAATGCAATGGTAGTATTGAATATTACCAGGTACAATACTCCCATTATTCCCTTATTATCTACAGCATGTACCGGAGGTTCAAACATAAGCGCTCCCATAAATGTAAACACACCTGCCGACAATAGTTGTATCGTTGTTAAATGTATGGGGTTTATACCTTTCCTGCCATAAATTCCAATTAAAACTATTTGAAAAGAATACACCACTGTAAAAAGAAGTGTTAAACTGTCTCCAAAACTTATAGATATATTTTGCCGTAAACTTAAAAAACCTATTCCGATTAAAGTTAAAAATCCGGCCAGTACAGCATAAATATTAGGTGTTTTTTTATTTACCAGCCATGAGACAAAAGGAACTATTGCCGCATAGGAAGCAGTTAAAAATGCCTGTTTCCCGGCAGTTGTATATTTAAGTCCAACAGTCTGAAAAGTTTGTCCCGCAAACAAGACCAGTCCCAGGGTGATTCCGGCCACAAGGCTCTTTTTATCTATTCTCATCATCTTTTTAAAAAATATCAGATATAAAATAACTCCGGAACATAAAAATCTAAATGACAGCAGATAAAATGGAGTAATGCTCAGCAGGGCCACTTTAGCAGCTATAAAGCCTCCTCCCCATATCAGCGCAACCATTAGAAGGGAGATATCCGCAATCAGAGACTCTCTTCCCCTTATATTTTTCACCTTTATTATCCCCCTTCATAAAACATTATATTTATTATACAATAGAAAATGACCGTTTCACAGAATATGAAACAGCCATCTTCCTACCTTTATCTATTATTTCAAATACCATCTTGACGCACTAATTTTCATATTCAAATTACCGGCAGACGGCTCAAAACTTTTTATTACCTTATCTTCTTCTTGAAGTTCACATAAAGCGTCATAAATCAGAGAAGTATCCAATTTTAAAAGGAATTTTAAAGTAGCCACCGGACATTCGCTCAACTCACTTATGTAATTATGTTTTCTTAATATGTCTAATATTTGTTGCTTTAAATCTTCTTTATCCATAACATCATTTCCTCCTCAATTTTTATATCTATTAAATTTCTACAAATAATGATAATATCCTGCTGGAATAAGAATATGGTAATATTTACTGGTTGATAATTGTTTTTATAGACCTATTCATAATCCACACATTCCCGCAAAAAGACACCCGTATTCAACCGGCTGTCTTTAAATTGAAATAAAGGTATGTAGGTGAGCAATTACAGAGAAATTGTAAATTCACAAAATCATGTTATACGAGAAAGAACTTATATATAGACAAGCAACTTCTTCCAAAAATTACTTGTTATTTTCTTTTTCAGGTTTATCTATCTTAACTTTAACATCTGTCAAAATTTTGTCTTTTGAAATACCAGCCTTGCTTTCAAAAAACATTTTAAGCTTATCCTGTTTATAGCAGAAAATTGAGATGATGGATAAGCTCAATACTCCGGTAATTGAAAGCACTACAATACACAAAAAGAAAAAGTTCATTCACATTACCCCCTCCCATTGCGCCAATCTATCTTCCCTGTAATCACTCACAAAGTAATGATGGAAAGGGGAAATTCCATATAACATGGTCCATTACTATTAAATACATTATAGCATAATATTGGTAATATTTGAAAGATACCAAATTTACTTATTTTTTATATTTATGTTAACAAACTATACATATTGAATTAGGGTTATATGCAAGGACTATTTTTGTCTACCGGAAGGCAATCGGTGTGCAAAACCATTTATGCTTTCCTTTCGGTTAGTATATAACTATAATGTGCGTACTTGATTAAATTCGCATTTAAAATATAATTATAGTTACAGGTCAATATGTCAATTAAAAACATGAGACCTAAATTTAAAGGGAGGTAATTTTATGAAAAAAATTACACTTAATGCGGCATGCGAACTAACGTCGCCAAATCCGGTAACGCTTGTTTGTACCGAAAAACCAAACGGCAATACCAACCTGGCAACAGTAGCATGGTATACCTATCTGTCCTATGAGCCCCCAATGATTGGCTTTTCAATGGGAAAGAATTCTTATAGTGGTGAAATGGTACGAAAAAACAAAAAGGTAATTTTAGCAATGCCGAGTGCAGAAATTGCGAAAGCTGCTTTTTCCTGCGGCACAGCATCCGGACGTAATACAGATAAAGCAAAAGAGTTCGGTATTAAGCTGACAGATGTTGAAAATAGCAGCATAAAAATACCTGTTGGCACCTATCTTGCCATTGAAAGTACCCTAACTGAAACAGTAGATGTAGGCGGCAGCTATTTTTATGTCTGCACCGTGGATAACATATATGGTGACAACACCAAAGAAGCCATCTTTGCGTGGGATGGTTATAATACTTTACGGCCGGCAAAATAAATAGATCAACAAAAGAAAAAAACGGCGGTTCAACTTCAAAACCACCGCTTTTTCCGTTTAAACAATCAAATCCGATTTGCTGTTCCCCATGCACACATCATATCAAGAATCGGAATCAAGGATTTCCCACGTTCCGATAAACTGTATTCCACCTTAGGAGGAATTTGTGGATATTCATTTCTAATAATGAGCTGATCCGCCTCCATTTTTTTCAACGTACTACTTAATGTTTTGAACGAAATTGTACCCAAACAGCGCTTCAGTTCATTAAATCTCATTACCGGTTTATATTCCGCGAGCCAATACATTATAATCATCTTATACTTTCCATTAATTAGCGATAATGTATATCCAAATCCTGTCTGATTTATATCCACACCAGTAGGACTACAATTTTCTATTGACATTTTCACGCTCTCCTTAAGTTTGGTATATAACTAATATAACATTCTAGATTATAATTAAATAGAAGTCAATATTACATATTTACTCCCACTCTATGGTGGCAGGCGGCTTGCTCGTTATATCATATATAACTCTGTTTACACCCTTGACTTCATTTACTATTCTCCTGGACACTCTATCCAATACAGGATAGGGTATCTTTGCCCAGTCAGAGGTCATGGCATCTGTGGAAACAACAGCTCTAAGGGCAACAGTATAGCAGTAAGTCCTCTCGTCACCCATAACTCCCACAGAACGTATATTGGGAAGACATGCAAAATACTGCCATATGGATTCATCCAATCCTGCACTGGCTATCTCCTCCCTAAAGATGGCATCTGCTTCTCTGGTTATCTCAAGCTTTTCCTCAGTTACCTCTCCCAGAACCCTTATTGCAAGCCCGGGTCCGGGGAATGGCTGCCTCCATACTAATTTATGAGGTAAACCAAGCTTCTCCCCCACTGCCCTGACTTCATCTTTAAACAGCTCCCTTAAAGGTTCTATAAGCTTAAGGTTCATGTTCTTGGGAAGTCCACCTACATTGTGATGGCTTTTTATAGTCGCAGAAGTTCCAAGGCCGCTTTCAACCACATCGGGGTATATGGTTCCCTGAACCAAAAAACCTATCTCACCCAGTTTTTTAGCTTCTTCTTCAAATACCCTTATAAATTCCTCTCCTATTATCTTTCTCTTCTTTTCAGGATCAGATACTCCCTTTAATTTTCTCAGAAATCTGTCTCTGGCATTTACCCTTATAAAATTCATATCAAATTGTCTTTTAAACACATGTTCTACCTGATCTCCCTCGTCTTTTCGAAGAAGTCCGTGATCTACAAAAATACAGGTAAGTTTTTTACCAACAGCTTTATGTACAAGAACTGCTGCTACGGAAGAATCCACTCCGCCGGACATGGCACATATTACCTTTTTGTCCCCAACTTTTTTTCTGATAAGTTTAACTTTGTCTTCTACAAAAGAAGACATGGACCAATCTGCCTTTAAATTACAGATTTTAAATAAAAAATCTGCAATCATTTTTTTACCAAAAGGAGTATGTTGGACTTCGGGATGAAATTGGACCCCATATATTTTTCTGGAGTCATTTCCCACCGCCGCCACTGGACATTCATCCGTAGCAGCTATAATCTTAAAACCTTCCGGTGCACGGGACACCACATCCGTATGACTCATCCAGCAGCTCTGCTTCTCATCTATGCCACTGAACAATATACTGCTGCTGTCCAGAGTCACATCTGCTTTACCATATTCCCTAACCGGAGCACTTTTAACCTCTCCGCCAAGATTTGCACATATGAATTGATGCCCATAACATATTCCCAAAATGGGAATTCCCAGTTTGAAAATACTGCCGCTTATCTTAGGTGCACCTTTGCCATACACACTTTTAGGGCCTCCGGTAAATATTATGCCTCCGGGATTTTTATCTATTATATCCTTTAAAGGACAAGTATATGGAACTATCTCACAATACACATTATTTTCTCTAACTCTTCTGGCTATAAGCTGATTATACTGCCCCCCAAAATCCACTACAACAACTGTCTGCTTATCCATAGATATTTTAATTTCCTCCTAACCGCTTAAAATAATTATCAATATAAAATTATACCATTTGAAAACATATAATGTATATATAAATTCAGCAGGTTATTCCTGCCTTACACTATAGTTGGGTGCTTCTCTGGTCATGGATATATCATGGGGATGACTTTCCCTAAGCCCTGCAGAAGATTGAATTACAAAAGTAGCTTTTTCATACAGATCTTTTAAAGTAGGGGCTCCCAGATATCCCATTCCAGAACGTATTCCTCCTATAAGCTGAAAAATAGTATCTGCTACAGGTCCCTTACAAGGCACCCTACCTTCCACTCCTTCCGGAACCAATTTCTTGTTTCCCTCCTGAAAATATCTGTCTTTGCTTCCACAAGCCATTGCAGCTAATGAACCCATTCCTCTATAAACCTTATAGCTTCTTCCCTTATATATTTCAGTTTCACCTGGAGCTTCATCGCAGCCTGCAAACATAGAGCCCATCATAGCCACTTTTGCACCTGCGGCCAGTGCCTTTACTATGTCTCCTGAATATTTTATACCGCCGTCCGCAATTATAGGGATGCCAAATTTATTTGCTTCCTCCACACAGTCCATTATCGCCGTAAGCTGTGGTACTCCTACTCCCGATATCACTCTCGTGGTACATATGGAACCCGGTCCAATACCCACCTTTACTGAATCTGCTCCAGATTTTATCAGATCTCTAACTGCCTCACCAGTTGCAACATTTCCTGCAATAATCTGCAATTCCGGATATTTTTCCTTTATAGTTTTGACTGCATTTAAAACTCCTTTAGAGTGACCATGGGCCGTATCCACAGTTATGACATCCACCCCGGCCCTAACCAGCTCATCCACTCTATCCATCATGTCTTTGGTAACACCTACCGCCGCACCACAAAGGAGTCTGCCGCTGTCGTCCTTGGCACTTTGAGGAAATCTTTTGACTTTTTCTATGTCTTTTATAGTTATAAGTCCCCTCAGATTATTATTTTCATCCACTAAAGGCAATTTTTCTATTTTATGCGTCTTAAGTATTTTTTTAGCTTCTTCAATAGTAGTATCTTCCGGAGCTGTTATGAGTCCGCTGCTGGTCATAACCCGGGAAATTTTTTTCTCATAATCATCTTCAAAAACTATATCCCTGTTCGTAATTATTCCCACCAGTTTCCCATTTGTAGTTATGGGGATACCCGATATCCTGTATTTGCTCATAAGTGCCAGAGCATCATTTATGCTATTATCTGGCGAAAGATAAAATGGGTTTGTAATTACTCCGTTTTCCTGTCTCTTCACCTTGTCCACTTCTCCGGCCTGCTGCTCTATGGACATATTTTTATGTATTATCCCAATACCGCCTTCTCTTGCCATGGCAATCGCCATTTTTGAATCGGTAACAGTATCCATACTGGCACTCATAAGAGGTATATTCAATTTTATTTTTTTAGTTAAATTGGTCTTAACGGATACCTCTTTTGGTAAAACTTCAGATTTATTTGGTACTAAAAGTACATCGTCAAAAGTATAGGCCTTTTTTAAAATTTTTGCCACTTAAAATCACTCCTAAAATAAATAATATTATTGTTAAAATGCTTTAACAAAAAAGCCCTACTAAATTCACCTGCAATGAATATAATATGGCTTTATTATAACAACTCCATTCATAGTCGGAAATTTACGGCTTCCGGTAGATACTTCCTGCCATATTGAGGAAATATATGAAATGGATAAAAATTTATTCTTGTTACAAATTTAGATATATTTCTATCTGTCTTATTAACTATTTACACTATTTTATTCAATTTTTTCGTTTTTGTCAATATAAATTTGATGTCAAGTCAAAAACAGCATATAAAAAATAACCCCGTATCCAATGATAGGGGTTACTAAAATTCAACAGCCTGGAAATTAATACATTCCGTTCATTCCAGCTCCGCCTGCTCCAGGCGCACCCGGTGCTCCAGGAGTCTGATTATTCTTTTCCGGAATATCTGCTACTGCCGCTTCTGTAGTTAAGAAAGTACTTGCCACAGATGCCGCATTCTGAAGTGCAGATCTTGTAACTTTTGTAGGATCAACTATACCATTTTCTACCATATCTATATATTTATTTGTAAGCACATTATAGCCAATGCCAACTTTGCTGTTTTTAACTTTTTCAATTATTACAGAACCTTCAACACCGGCATTAGCTGCTATCTGTCTGATTGGCTCTTCCAATGCCTTTCTCACTATATCTATGCCAACTTTTACATCCGGTATATCTGAAGTTAATTTCTCAACTTCTGGAATTGCATTGATATAAGCTGTTCCACCGCCGGGGCCCATGCCTTCTTCAACTCCTGCCTTGGTAGCTGCCAGTGCATCTTCTATCCTCATTTTTTTCTCTTTCAGTTCAGTTTCAGTTGCCGCTCCAACATTTATTACAGCTACACCACCTGCAAGTTTTGCAAGTCTTTCCTGTAATTTTTCCTTGTCAAAATCAGAAGTAGTTTCATCTATCTGTACTCTAATCTGAGATACTCTGTCCTTAATAGCCTGTTTATCTCCTCTTCCGTTTACAATAGTGGTATTATCTTTATCTATTTTCACAGATTCAGCTCTTCCTAAATCGTCTAAATCAACGTTTTTCAAGTCTCTTCCAAGTTCTTCAGAAATCACGTGACCGCCCGTAAGTATTGCTATGTCCTGAAGCATTTCCTTTCTTCTGTCCCCAAATCCAGGTGCCTTTACAGCAACACAAGTAAATGTACCTTTCAGTTTATTTACAACCAATGTTGCAAGAGCTTCGCCCTCTACATCATCGGCAATTATAAGTAATTTTCTTCCCTGTTGAACTATCTTTTCAAGCAGTGGAAGTATTTCCTGAATATTCGATATCTTTTTATCAGTTATCAATATATAGGGATCATCTAATGAAGCTTCCATTTTTTCCGTATCCGTAACCATATATGCACTTAAATAGCCTCTGTCAAATTGCATTCCCTCAACTACACTCAGGTCAGTTCCCATAGTCTTAGATTCTTCAACAGTTATAACGCCCTCATGACCAACCTTTTCCATGGCATCAGCTATCAATTCACCTATTTTTTCATCAGAAGCCGATATAGATGCAATTCTTGCTATGTCTTCTTTACCCTTCACAGCTTTTGAAATCTTTTTTATTTCCTCTACAGCTTTATCTACAGCCATATTTATGCCCTGTCTTATAAGCATTGGATTTGCTCCGGCTGCAACATTTTTCAATCCTTCTCTTATTATAGCCTGGGCCAATAAAGTTGCTGTAGTAGTTCCATCACCTGCTACATCATTTGTCTTTGTAGCCACTTCCTTTACAAGCTGTGCTCCCATATTCTCGTAAGGATCTTCCAGTTCTATTTCCTTTGCTATAGTAACACCATCATTAGTAATAAGTGGTGAGCCAAATTTTTTATCAAGTACTACATTTCTTCCCTTGGGTCCAAGGGTAATTTTTACCGTGTCTGCTAATTTATTGACGCCGTCCTGCATTTTTGCCCTTGCGTCTTCACCGAATAAAATACTTTTTGCCATAAAAAAACCTCCCTACAACATACATTTTTATAATAAAAACTTTTTTGTTCTTGAATTTAATATTTTTACTCGATTACAGCCAATATGTCATCCTGTTTTAAGATAGTATAATCCTTATTGTCTATTTTTACTTCATTTCCGGCATATTTGGAAAATAATACTCTTTGCCCTACCTTAACCTCCATATTAACTTGTTTTCCATCAACCATTCCGCCAGGTCCTACTGCTACGATTTCAGCTTCTTGTGGTTTTTCCTTGGCAGTACCCGGTAAAACAATACCACTTTTAGTAGTTTCCTCCACTTCTATTTTTTTAATTACAACTCTGTCTCCAAGTGGTCTAATTTTCATCTAAACCCCTCCTTAAAATACTTTAGATTTATTTAAATTTAATTTTTAACTTTTTCTTGTTAGCACTCATTAATTATGAGTGCTAATACAATTATTATAATAATGAATACTATTTATATTATCAAATTTAAATTCAGTATATATTATACTAAATTTCCCAAAAAATGTTCAATATCCTTTAATTAAATAGATATTTCAGCTTATTTCTATCGATTTCACTAATATCCTATTATAAAAAGTAACGTGCAAAAGATACACTACTATTGTTTTCCAAATACATATATCTATATACAAAAAAAGTAATAAATAATATTTTAAACTTACTTATTACTTCCAGATTGAGAACCGCCTCTTACCATTTTGGATATTATCTTCTCCCCTTTGAGTACACCTACAACAAACAAAGAAATCATGAGAAGCGCTATGACTATAAGTTCTATCTTGTTCCCCGAATATATTTTTGATCCAAAATATGTGGAAATAACTATTCCAGGCAGTCTCCCCAATGTAGAATACATTATGAAATTTTTAAGGTTTATATCCGATATCCCACATATATAGGCCAGCACATCCTTCGGTATGCCCGGAATCAAATACAACAAAAACACTACAGAATTTATGCTTCCCAAACGCAATATTTTATCGAAAAATTTCAAATGCCTCTTGGATATCATTTTATTTACCAAAGGCTTGCCGTAAATTTGCGATATTCCATAACAAATTATACTCCCAACGGTTATACCTATAATGGACAGTATGCTTCCAAACACAGTGCCATATATATATCCACCTGACATCTGAACGATCTCCCCTGGTATAAAAAAAGCTATTACCTGTAAAATCTGAATGAGCAAAAATACCGAGACACCGTATTTCCCGTAAGAGGTTATTATATATCTTATTTTGTCAGGATCTCTAAATATATAAATATATCTGTGATAATATTCATAGGCTGCAACGAGCAGTACAAGTCCTATTACACTTAAGGCTATATAAGGTTTATATTCTATTAATTTTTTTTTAATTTTTTCTTTCAATGAAATCACCTTAAAATATACTTAACTTTAATATTAATTATATCCACTTAATTTTGCCATATACTTTTATTTTGGAACAAACATATCCGCTTATAAAGATTTTATCATAATAATAGCTGCAGATACATTAATTTTCGATTAAATTTTAAAATGCAAAGAGCCCCGACAATCCATGACAAATTATCGGGGTGTTTCATAATTATCTGCTCAAATTTACTTTTTTAAATTTTTCCAGATTTTCATTGGAAAGTACGGATTTTTTACTGGACTTTCTGCTGAATTTAATCAATTGGGGTCTGGATTTCATCAAGCTGACCATTGTACCGGGGCCTCCAATACAGCCTCCCTGACACATCATTCCCTCTATAAAATTTCCATGGAGTCTTTTAGATCTGGCAATAACCATGGCCTTTTTTATTTCGTCTCTTCCACTTGCCTTCACAGGTTTAAAATCAATTTTGTCCTTTTTATCACCTATGCAATTTTCTACAGCAGCTGTAAGGCCTCCCTGCTGGGCAAAGCCCCTTCCGTAAAGAGAGGCATCATCCACAGGTATGTCATCACAACTTTCAGGTTTCACGCCAAATGCACCCATAAGTGCAAATATTTCCTCAAATGTCAGTACATAATCCACTGCACCTCTTACAGAATCCCTGTTAATTTCACTTTTTTTAGCGGTACAGGGTCCTACAAAAACTACCACTGCATTTTTATCCTCTTCTTTTATCATCCTGGCAACAGCAACCATAGGTGAAACGGTACTGGATATTTTAGAAACCTCACTTGGAAATTTAGTTTCAATATAACTTACAAATCCCGGGCAGCAGGAACTTGTCATGTATTTGTCCCCGGAATTCATTCTATTTACAAATTCATCGGATTCATTTACAGTAACTGCATCTGCGCCACAGGCAACTTCAACCATATTCTTAAAGCCAATTTTTTTAAATGCACTCTTAAGCTGCCCAACTGTGACTTTCGGTCCAAATTGCCCAGTTATAGCAGGAGCTGCCACAGCATATATGTCTTTTTTTTCACATAAGGCACCTGTAACTTCTGCAATATAACTTCTATCAGCTACAGCTCCAAATGGACATGCAGCCATGCAGGCACCGCAGTTGATGCATTTCTCCTTGTCTATCTGTGCTTTTTTACTATCCGGATTTATCTCCAGAGCCCCAGTAGGACAAGACTTTTTACAAGGTCTCATCACTTCCGCTATGGCATTATAGGGACATACTTTTTTACACATACCACATTCCTTACAGACATCATGATCTATGTGTGATCTCCCGTTAACTCTAGTTATGGCATTAGCAGGACACACTTCCATACATTTATGTTGTATGCATCCTCTGCAGGCTTCCGTTACACTGTATTTGTATATAGGACATCTATCGCAGGCAGCCGAAAGAACATACATCATATGATCCCTGTCATCAATTTTTTTTAAATCCAAAGTTATATTATCAGTAGGTATGAACCCAGATGCCAGTAAAGCTCTTTCATATAAAACCGCTCTTTCTTTGTACACACAGCACCTATATTCTGCCTTGTCCTTACCCTTAATTATCTTATAGGGTATTTTTATCAGCTCTTCCTTGTTCAATTTATTCTTCATGACCAGAGAAGCAACTTCCCTTAGAACCAAAAATTTCAATCTTTTTAATGGAGTCTCAAAATTCACCATTTTATCCATCCCCCATGACATCTAATAATATATCTTCCCTTGTTTAAATTATAACAGATTATAATTTTAATTGTAACAACTTTTATAAAATCAGAAAATATTTTTTGATTCCTTATTTAACAGTAATCTACAACCAATCAATTTTTAATCTAATCAGTATCAATTTGATCGTGAAAGTGGTACAGGGATTCTACAGTTGACAATGGACAATTGACAATGAATGATGGACAACATTTTCACTACTTTCCCAATGACACAATAAATCTGCCCAGACACATGACCATAAAAGCTATTATACAAACTGCAGCATACATTTTGGATTTATCTTTAAATGCGCTCATGCCGTTAAAAAGTACAAAAGGTGCCGCAAAGAAAAGTAAAAACAGCCCCCAATTGGGTATAAGTGCTATAGAACAAGTTACATAATAAGCTGCAGCAATTAACATTTTAGATTTTTCCCCTGTCCTAAATCCAGGTATGTACTTTAATATATTCTTCAATTTTTCTTCTCCCCTAACTTTCTATATCTTCACATTGTTTTCTCTTGCGTAGTAGAAGAGGTACTGCTGTGCAAACCCTGACAGCTGGCCAAACTTATTTATCCCAAAATCTCTTATTTTTTTCAAGGATACATCCGGTGCCAGATAAAAGTGCTCCATAGCCCTTTTAACCCAGACATCTACAGGAAATGCAGAATACTTCTGCATGGAAAAAAGCATGATGCAGTCAGCTACTTTTGGTCCTATACCCATAAACTTCTGCAGTCCTTTATGACATATTTCATCTTTCTGCATTTTAATCCAGTTTATATCATAGGATTTGTCATAATTTTGTCGATTCTCAATTCCCCTGTAATAAATTTTCCTTACAGTATCCATTATATATTTGTTCCTAAATCCGGTACCGCAGGATGCAAGTTCTTCCATAGTGGCATCCTTCAATTTTTCTATCTTTGGAAAAGCATAATAGGTTTCTCCTCTGTATTTTATAGGTTCACCCCATCTCTGGCTGATCTTTTTCAACGCCCTTTTTATCATAGGTATTCTGTTGTTTGCAGATATTATAAAAGAAACAATGAGTTCAAAAGGATCCTGTTTCAAGAGCCTTATTCCACTTCCAAATTCCACTGCCTTTTTTAAAATCGGGTCTTTCTTGAGAATCTTTTTTATTTCATCATAGTCCCTGTACAGATCAAAATAATCTGCCCATATCTCTTTAAAATCCTGGGGAGATGTATTGTACAGCAATACATCATTATCTCTTTTTTCCACCTCAATAACTCTCCTGAAAGCCACACCTATATAATTGCCATTTTCCTTCCTATCCCATCTGAAACATTGTCCGCAATCAAATATATGGGGCAGCTCAAAATTCCGCACATTTTTTATTACAATTCCACCTTCAAAACTTTCTATATAGTTAAAATCCATATATGTACTCCTTATTTTCATAATTTAAAAGGCTGTACCAGAACAACTCCAGTACAGTCTTTTCCCTATCATTTCTTTAGATATTCATCTATAGCCTTTGCCGCTCTTTTACCTGCCCCCATGGCAAGTATTACCGTGGCAGCTCCAGTAACTGCATCTCCTCCAGCGTATATTCCCTCTCTCGTAGTCAGTCCGGTATCATCCTGTACCACCAGGCATCTGCGCTTGTTAATTTCAAGTCCCTTCGTTGTAGAAGCTATAAGTGGATTCGGTGAAGTTCCAAGTGCCATAATAACTGTATCTACAGCCAGATCAAATTCCGAGCCCTCTATTTTAATAGGTCTTCTCCTGCCAGATTCATCCGGCTCGCCTAATTTCATCTTTACACATTTCATTCCCTTGACCCAACCTTTTTCATCTCCCAATATCTCTACAGGATTAGTCAAAAGATTGAATTTTATCCCCTCTTCCTCGGCATGATGAACTTCTTCAGCCCTTGCCGGAAGTTCCGCACGGGATCTTCTATACACTATACATACCTCTGCACCAAGTCTAAGTGCCGTCCTAGCAGAGTCCATTGCCACATTTCCTCCGCCTACTACGGCAACTTTTTTGCCAACTTTTATAGGCGTGTCGTAGTCCTTCTTAAACGCCTTCATGAGGTTATTTCTTGTTAAAAATTCATTGGCTGAAAATACTCCGTTTAAATTTTCCCCAGGTATTCCCATAAACCTTGGAAGACCTGCACCAGAACCTATGAATACTGCCTCAAAACCTTCCTTATCCAGGAGCTCATCTATGGTAATAGTTCTGCCTACTATCATATCAGTTTCTATCTTAACTCCTAATTTCTTCACATTTTCAACTTCATGCTGCACTACTTTCTCCTTTGGAAGCCTGAATTCAGGAATTCCATATACTAAAACTCCACCTGCCTTATGTAAAGCTTCAAATATGGTAACATCATACCCAAGTTTTGCCAAGTCTCCGGCACATGTGAGCCCTGAAGGTCCACTGCCGATTACAGCTACTTTTCTGCCGTTCTTGGGTGAAGTTTCAGACAAATCAATGTTATTTTCACGGGACCAATCCGCCACAAATCTCTCCAGCTTGCCTATGGCAACAGCATCCCCCTTTTTCCCAAGAACACATTTTCCTTCACACTGGTTTTCCTGAGGACACACCCTTCCGCAAACTGCAGGAAGTGCACTGGATTCAGCTATTATTCTGGCAGCTTTTTCAAAGTCTCTGTTTTTAACCTGTTCTATAAATTTGGGTATTCTTATAGAAACAGGGCATTGAGTCACACACATGGGTTTTTTACAATTCAGACATCTGGATGCTTCTTTCACAGCCTCATCTTCGGTATACCCAAGACACACCTCATCAAAATTAGTGGCCCTTACTTTAGGATCCTGTTCACTTATTGGGACTCTCCTCATCCTATTAAATTTTTCCTCTGCCCTACATTCACGGCCTTTTCTGTCAAAGGTATCCCCTTCTTCTTTTTTCAATATCTTTTTTCCCTCTTCAGTCTTGTACATGGCCTGTCTTCTCATAGCCTCGTCAAAATTTACAAGATGACCGTCAAACTCAGGTCCGTCCACACAGGCAAATTTAACTTTTCCACCTATGGTAACCCTGCAGGCTCCACACATTCCAGTACCATCTACCATTATCGGGTTCAAACTCACTATTGTCTTGATGCCGTATTTTTTAGTAAGCTGTGCTATGAATTTCATCATTATCATCGGCCCTATGGCAACTACATAATTATAGTCCTTATTAGTTTTCTTATCAATAAGTTCCTTCAAAAGGTCCGTAACAAAACCCTTATATCCATAACTGCCGTCATCAGTAGCTATATAAAGGTTATCACAAATGGGCTTTAATTCATCTTCAAAAAGAAGATAATTTTTAGATTTACATCCAACTATGACATCAGCCTTTATCCCATGGCTGTAAAGCCATTTTACCTGAGGGTAAACCGGTGCAGTGCCAACTCCTCCTGCTACAAATATTATATTTTTCCCCTTGAGTTCTTCCAAACTCATATTCATAAGATCGGAATGCTGTCCCAGTGGGCCAACAAAATCTTCAAAATAATCTCCTGTTTTATATTCAGCCATTCTCTTGGTTGAATCTCCTGATGTCTGAAATACTATTGTAACCGTGCCCGCTTTTGAATCATAATCACAGACAGTTAAAGGTATCCTCTCCCCTTTTTCATCCATTTTAACAATGACAAATTGACCAGGTAAGCAAGATGATGCAACTCTCGGTGCATCTATATCCATTAAAAAAATTTTGGGTGCCAGTTCTTTTTTTCGTACTATTTTATACATGATATCACGCCAATAAATGTTTTATTCCCTTTTCATAGTGCATATGGTCATTCACTCCAAGGGTGTAAATTCGGATAAAAATTACCCTATGCATAATTTTGACGATTTCAACTCCCCTCTATTTATACTTGACCCATAGTAATCCTTTATAATTATATCACATAATTACAAAAAGTGCATAATTTATTAATTAGCAAAAGGATCATCAAACCATATTTACAATTTGTTATAAAATGGTTTAATGATCCTTTAAAATTTTGATTTAATTCGAACAATTATTTTTTATAGTCATAGAATCCTTTTCCGGTCTTTCTTCCAAGCCACCCGGCTCTTACATATTTCCTGAGCAGCGGATGAGCCCTGTATTTGGAATCACCAGTCTCTGTATAAAGTACATCCATTACGGCAAGACATACATCAAGTCCTATAAGATCTCCCAATTCCAAAGGTCCCATCGGATGATTTGCACCTAACTTCATGGCCTTATCTATGTCTTCCTTCGAAGCTACACTTTCAGCCAGTATACCTACGCCTTCATTTATCATAGGTATTAATATCCTATTTACAATAAAGCCCGGAGCTTCAGCTACCTCTACAGGGTCTTTGCCTATGCTTATGGCAACTTTTTTAACCTCATCAAAAGTATCCTGTGACGTAGCCATTCCCTTTGTTATTTCAATCAATTTCATAACAGGTGCAGGGTTAAAGAAGTGCATACCTATAACCTTGTCAGGCCTGTTTGTAGCGGATGCTATTTCAGTTATAGATAATGAAGAAGTATTGGAAGCCAAAATGGTACTAGGCTTACATATTTTATCCAGTTCAGAAAAAATCTGCTTCTTTATTTCCATGTTCTCTACTGCCGCTTCTACTACTAGATCGCAATCAGCTGCCAGTTTAAGGTCAACTGTTCCTTTTATTCTAGAAAGTATGCCGTCAGCATCTGCCTGTGTCATCTTTCCCTTGGCCACTCTTTTTCCCAGGGTCTTTTTTATTCCTGAAATTCCTCTTTCAACAAATTCATCTTTTATATCTCTTACTATAACTTCCACACCTTTTGATGCAAAAGCCTGAGTTATGCCGGAACCCATTGTCCCTGCACCAAGAACACATACTTTTTTCATCTATATCCCTCCCCTAAATTTACCTGATCTATTTCATAGCTTTAATCTGGGATACCATTTCAGGTACAATCTTTCTGTAATCCCCAACTAAAGCAAGATCTGCTACTTTCATTATTGCAGCGCTTTCATCCTTATTTATAGCTACAATA
This sequence comes from uncultured Clostridium sp., assembly GCA_903789665.1. GTDB lineage: Bacteria > Bacillota > Clostridia > Clostridiales > Clostridiaceae > Clostridium_B > Clostridium_B lapidicellarium. The sequence goes on along the minus strand of CAIFEX010000001.1, from coordinate 104,263 downwards.
AAATCACTATCCTGCATTCCTGCCAGATGCTGTATAGCTCCGGATATTCCACAAGCTATATACATTTTAGGCCTTACGGTCTTCCCCGTCTGTCCTACTTGATATGCCTTGTCTATCCATCCATTATCAACAGTTGCACGGGAACCTGCTATAGTTCCTCCCAGGAGATCCGCCAGTTCTTTCAGGACTTTGAAACCTTCCTGGCTGCCAAGTCCTCTTCCTCCAGACACTATGACATCTGCTTCCCCTATATCCATTACATTTTTTGCAACTTTTATCACCTGGTCTATCTTAATCTTAACATCAGAAGAGCTTACATCTGCCTTGAATTTATCTATGTCTGCAGTCCTGCTGTCATCTTTTCCAAGTTTTTCAAAAACTCCCGGCCTCACAGTTGACATCTGGGGCCTGTGATCGGCACACTCTATAGTTGCCATAAGATTTCCACCAAATGCCGGCCTCGTCATAAGCAAATTTTTTGACTCCATGTCAACATCAAGTCCCGTACAATCTGCCGTAAGTCCTGTTCTGAGTCTGGCCGCTATCCTCGGTCCCAGATCTCTTCCTATATATGTTGCACCTATGAGAAATACCTCTGGTTTTCTATCATTTATCAATTCACAGATGACTTTGGCATAAGCATCTGTGGTATAATGCCTCAAAAGCGGGCTGTCCGCATAGATCACCTTGTCAGCTCCATAAGCAACCAGCTCTTTAGCTGCATTGTCCATATCACTTCCAAGCAATACAGCAGTTAATTCAACCCCTAATTTGCCTGCCAGATCCCTGCCTTTTCCAAGCAATTCCAGTGCAACTTTCTGCAGCTCTCCGTCTCTCTGTTCTGCAAATACCCATACACCTTTGTAATCTGCTATGTTCATTATAAATCCCCCCTAATTAAATTAAGTGTTTTTCCTTTAATTTTGAAAGTGCATATGTTACAGCTTCCTTATATGGCTTATTAACTATTTCTCCTTTTCCTCTTGCCTCTTTCGTAGCAGTTCTTCTAACTCTTGTTGGAGAACCTGAAAGTCCAAGAAGGGATTTATCTACATCTATGTCGTCCGCATGCCATACCTTTATATCCTGCTTGAATATCTTAAATATGTTCTTCATATGCATATATCTAGGTTTATTCAGCTCTTTTATAGCTGTAAGAAGCACCGGAGTCTTCACGGTCACAGTCTCATAACCGTCCTCCAGGGCCTTTTTCACTTTTAACGTATTTTTGTCTTTAACTTCAACTTCTTCCACATAAGTCACCTGAGGTATGTGAAGAAATTCAGCTATCTCAGGACCAACCTGGGCGGTATCACCATCTATAGCCTGCCTGCCGGCAAATATAATATCATAGTCCAGCTTCTTCAGAGCACCCGACAGCGCATATCCTGTGGCACAGGTATCCGCACCTGCAAAAGCCCTGTCTGTTATAAGTATTGCATCGTCAGCACCCATTGCCAGGGCTTCCCTCAGTGCAACTTCTGCCTGGGGCGGTCCCATGCTTATTACTGTGACTTTTCCCCCTTCTTTTTCTTTTATAACCAGCGCCTCTTCGAGGGCATTTTTATCGTCCGGATTTATTATTGACGGAACACCTTCTCTTATCAATGTTCCTTTTTTAGGATCTATCTTAACTTCATTGGTATCTGGTACCTGTTTTAAACAAACAACTATATTCATTATAAGTTCCCCTCCTATCTAAATAACTTTCCTGAAATAACCATCTTCTGAACTTCTGAAGTTCCCTCGTATATTTCAGTTATTTTAGCATCTCTCATCATTCTCTCTACAGGATAGTCCTTAGTATATCCATATCCACCAAATATCTGAACCACTTTAGTAGTAACTTCCATGGCTACGTTGGCTGCTATCAGTTTAGCCCTTGCTGCATCCACGGTGTAATTAACTCCCCTGTCCTTATTTACAGCCGCCTTATAGACCAAAAATCTGGCAGCTTCTATCTCGGTATCCAAATCTGCTACTGTCCAGCCCAAACCCTGAAATTTAAAAAGCGGCCTTCCAAATTGTTTTCTCTCTTTCATGTATTCAATAGCTTCATCCAAAGCACCTTCTGCGATGCCGAGAGCCTGTGCGGCTATGCCGATTCTTCCACCGTCAAGAGTCTTCATTGCTATCGGGAAACCTCTTCCCTCTTTTCCTACCAGGTTCTCTTTTGGAATTATGCAGTCCTCAAATATCAACTCGGTAGTGGAAGAAGCTCTTATGCCCATCTTGTTTTCCCTTTTACCTATGGAAAAACCCGGTGTTCCCTTTTCAAGTATAAATGCAGATATTCCATGGGTGCCCTTGCTCCTATCCGTCATAGCAAATACTATGAAGGTATCTGCAACTCCTCCGTTTGTAATGAATATTTTTTGTCCGTTTAAAACATAATGATCTCCGTCAAGGATAGCCTGGCTTTGCTGGCCCGAGGCATCAGTACCTGCATTGGGCTCTGTCAAGCCGAAAGCGCCAAGTTTTTCTCCCTTTGCCAGAGGTACCAAATATTTTTGTTTTTGTTCTTCTGTACCAAATTGTTCAAGCAGTGAAGCACAAAGCGAAGTATGTCCTGACAATATGACTCCTGTAGTGGCACAAGCTTTGGAAACCTCTTCAACAGCCAATATATAAGACAGCGTATCTCCACCTGCTCCGCCATATTTAACTGGAAAAGGGATTCCCAGCATACCGTATTTAGCCATTTTATCCACTGTTTCCTGAGGAAATCTCTCGGTTTCATCTATTTCAGCAGCTATCGGCTTAACTTCGTTTTCGGTAAATTCATCTACCATCTGTTTTACAAATTGTTGTTCCCTTGTTAATGTAAAATCCATTTATTTTACCCCCTAATATAGTTTCATACTATAAAATATAGCCTCCAAATTATTTATTCTTAAAATTTTTCTCTCTTTTTTCTACAAAAGCCGTCATTCCCTCTTTTTGATCTTCTGTAGAAAAGCATTCACCAAATACTTCTGATTCGTAAGCTGTAGCTGTATCTATGTCACATTGAATTCCCCTATTTATGGCAACTTTGCTCATTCTAACAGCTATAGGTGCATTGGCCACTATTGTATTTGCCAGTTTTTTTGCTTCTTCCAGCAAATTTTCAGGTTCATATACACCGTTTACCAGACCTATTCTAAAAGCCTCATCAGCCTTTATCATTTTTGCAGTATATATGAGTTCTTTGGCCATGCCCAGTCCAACTACTCTTGCAAGCCTTTGAGTTCCTCCAAAACCCGGAGTAATTCCCAGTCCTACTTCTGGTTGTCCAAATTTAGCTTTTGTAGAAGCCAACCTTATATCGCAAGCCAAGGAAAGTTCACATCCACCGCCTAGAGCAAAACCATTTACCGCTGCTATAACGGGTTTTTCCAAATTCTCAAGTTTTCTGAAAACTTTATTGCCAAGTCTGCCGAATTTTCTTCCTTCAACAGAATTGAAATCTTTCATCTCAGTTATATCTGCCCCAGCTACAAAAGATTTCCCTGAACCAGTAACTATTACAGCCAGCACAGTATCATCTGCTGCAATCTCATCCAGAGCGCCATTTATTTCGGTTACTGTCTCCGAATTCAAAGCATTGAGTGCCTTAGGCCTATTTATTGTAAGCAGTGCCAGTTTCCCCTCTTTTTTCAGAATAATATTCTTATATTCCATATTGACCCTCCCCAAAGTTTTAATAATTTTAATAAATTTATGATAAAATTATATGATAAAATTAAATGTTTTATCGCAACAATTGTTAATAATATCACAAATATATGCAATAATAGTCAAAGTAAAATCCTTTGCTTTAACTATTATTATATACTTTGAAGTTACATATTTCAATATAAATAGTATAATTATTGCTACTTTTATCTAAAATTCAGAATTTTATACTGTACAGCTGTATTTGTTAAACAAATTTTTATTCCATATCATTTAACAGACAACTTAAAATCAGCAAGCTGTCACTTAAATGTACACCTTCTACTTTCACATCATCCGGAACTACCAGATCCACCGGCGCAAAATTCCAAATACCCTTTACTCCATTTTTTACCAGTATATCACAAACTTTCTGTGCATTAATGCTCGGAACACATATTATACCTATATCTATAGTATTCTCCTTTAAAAAATCAGGCAGATAGTCAATATCTTTTATTTCAATATCTCTTATCCTAAGGCCAATGAGTTTAGGGTTTACATCAAATATAGATTTTAATTCAAACCCCAATTTTTCAAAGCCGGTATAATTAGCTATAGCCTGACCTATATTCCCTGCACCTATTATCACTGTTTTATACAATTTCACAAGGCCAAGTATATTGCATATCTGGCTATATAATTCACTTACATTATACCCGTAACCCTGCTGTCCAAAATCTCCAAAACAATTCAAGTCCTGTCTTATTTGGGAGGCTGTAAACCCTATTTTTTCACTCAATTCTTTTGAAGATATTCTATCTACGTCGTTTTTCATCAGATCGCCTAAATATCTATGATATTTGGGCAATCTCCTTATCACAGCCATCGATATATTTTTTTTCTTATCCATAAAGCACCTCGTATTTATAAAATTTATTATCTTATCTATTATTATATTTATATAATTTATACTATTATTTAATTATATCATATGTCAATAGCTTCTTTTTCTATTATCTAATACAATATTTCAAATTAGGACTACAAAAAAGTTATCACCAATAGTAAAATATTAATGGTTAAGGAAGGTGTTATTTACTCATGGTAGTTTTAAGTTGTAAGAACATCCATAAAAGCTATGGAATAAAAGTTGTACTTGAAAATGTAACTTTCAATATAAATGAAGGAGACAAAATAGGTCTCATAGGTCCAAATGGAGCTGGTAAATCCACTTTATTCAATATTTTGACCAATAAATCCAGTTATGACAGCGGAGATCTATATATAGACAAATCAAAAAACCTGGGATACCTAACTCAGCATTTGTCTTTAAATTCCTCAAATACAATATATAAAGAAATGTACACTGTATTTAAGGATCTCGTAAATCTGGAAAAAAAATTGGGCAAACTGGAAACTCTGATGAGTGAGCCCTATGACTCACATAATGAAGAGTATCATAATAAATTGATAAATGATTACACTACTTTCTCTGAAATCTATAAAAACAGGGGAGGATATACCTACAAGGCAGAGATAAATAAAACTTTAAAGGGTCTGGGATTTTCCGAAGAAGAATACAGCACACCCATAGATGTACTGAGCGGCGGCAAAAAAACACGTGTTGCACTTTGTAAACTCCTTCTTATAAAACCAGACATACTCTTGCTTGACGAACCGACAAACCACCTGGATTTAGATGCCATAGAATGGCTCGAGGACTATTTAAAATCCTACAAAGGTACTGTAATATCAATATCCCACGACAGATACTTTTTAGATGCCATAACCAGTTCAACTATAGAGCTTATAAATGGCCATATAAATTGCTACAACGGCAATTATACCAAATACCTGGAGCTTAAAAAGAAAAATTATGAAGTCCAGCTAAAAGCATACAATATACAGCAGGAGGAAATAAAAAAGCAGGAGGAAATCATTAAAAAATACAGATCTTTCAACAGAGAAAAAAGTATAAAAGCAGCAGAAAGCAGGGAAAAAAGGTTAAACAAACTAAAAAGAATATCCCCTCCTGACAAAGATAAAAAAATAAAAAATGTTACATTTGAAACCCGGCTAAACAGCGGAAATGATGTACTACAAGTAGAAAATTTAAGCAAGGGTTTCGACAGCAATACTCTATTTCAAAATTTAAATTTTAAAATAGAAAGAGGTGAAAAAACAGCAATTATTGGTGAAAATGGCTGTGGAAAAACCACACTTTTTAAAATAATTATGGGAAAAATCAAACCTGATACAGGAAAATGTCTATTGGGCAAGAATGTAAAAATAGGGTATTATGATCAGGAACAGTCCGATTTGGATCCTGAAAACACAATTCTGGAAGAAGTATGGAATAAATTTCCCAAATTAACTGATACAGAAATACGAAATTCATTAGCAAGCTTTCTTTTCACCGGAGATACAGTATTTAAAAAAATTTCTTCTCTAAGCGGAGGTGAAAAATGCAGGATAAACCTACTAAAATTAATTTTATCTAAATCAAACTTTCTGCTTTTAGATGAACCTACAAACCATCTGGATATAAATTCAAGAGAAGCTCTGGAAAATGCACTGTTAAACTACAGCGGTACTTTGCTTGTAATTTCCCATGATAGATATTTTTTGAATAAATCTGTAAACAGGATATATGAATTAAGTAAAGATGGCATGAAAGAATATTTGGGAAATTACTCTTATTATGTCGAAAAGAAAAAAAACCCCTCGAGATTTGAAAATCAGGAAAAAATCAGCGGGAAAACCAAAACTCAGATGCAGCATGACAGAAGGAAGAAAAGGGATCTTGAAAAAAAACAGCATGAAAAAAAAGCTGAAATAGAAAATATCGAGCAGGAAATATCAACTTTAGAAAATTCTCTGACAGAGTTACAAAAAAAATTGTGCCTAAAAGAAATCTATTCCAACCCTAAAAAAAGCAGTGAAATAAACAAAAAAGTTTCAGACACACAACATAAAATAGATGGGTTATACAATAAGTGGGAAAAGATGCTGTAAACAAACGTGCGGCAGTATTTTTCCAAAGTCCTACCGCACTCAATACTATTTCCTATATTTTCCTATTTTTTCTTCCATGGTAATCCCGGAGGGCTTATAGTCTATTTTTACTACGGATGCCACTCTAGAGGCCCCGTATTTAACACATATATTCTGGGCCTTTTCCACTATTTTCAAAAGCCGGCTTAATTCCCCCTCCATCGTAGTCTCCATAGGTCCTACTTCATATTTAACTCCACAGGAATCTATGTACTCAATTACCTTATCAACTACTCCATAAAGCTCCTTTTCATCAACTAAAGGCAAAACCTGCAGACTCACGTTTGCCAGTGCCATAATATCAACCTCCTAACTACATTTTGAGAAGCTTCTTTAATTTTTTTACATTATTTCGGCTTATCGGCACCTCTGATTCTTCTTCATCATCCATAACCAACTTGTAAGTGCCGTTAAACCATGAATATAATTCTTTGATATTATCTATATTCACCAAAAAACTTCTATGAGATCTGAAAAAATTAGTTCTTTCTTCTATCTGGGCCAGGGTGTATCCTACCAGGTAACTGTCATCTTTCACCTTGACATACGTTTTATCATCTTTTATATAACAGTAATAGATATCATTCACATCTACCAGTATTATCTTTCCATGCCTTTCACAAGGTATTTTTTTTACAAGTTTCTTTTCTCTGTCCATCTTGTCTATCAATTCATTCAAAATATCCTTAGGTATTTTCTCATATTCCACATTCTTATTATTTTTTTGCATAAGCCTGTCTATAGTAACTGCTATTCTGCTTTCATCAAATGGCTTTAGCACATAATCCAGTGCATTTAGTTCAAATGCCTTTACTGCATGCTCTTCATAAGCAGTGACAAATATTATATCGATATTATCGTCAAACTTTTTGATATTTTTAGCTACTTCCATACCATTTTTTGCTGGCATATTTATATCTAAAAATACCGCATCAGGCTTTTTTGATTTTATAAGCTCCATGCCGGTTTTGCCGTCATATGCAATTCCCTCTACAGATATGCCTTCATGCTGTGATATTATATAGCTCAGTTCTTCTGCAGCAGGTATCTCATCTTCTACAATAACACATCTCAATTTATCCATCTACCGATGAAACCTCCCTCATTGATATTGAAAAACTAACCTTGGTTCCATTATTTACAGACGTCTTTATATCAAGTCCATGATCTTCCCCATACAATAGTTTCAATCTTTCATTTACATTCTTAAGCCCTATGCCCGGCCATTTAGTTAATACTTCCTTTAATCTCTTTTGATCCATTCCCACTCCCGTATCTCTTACGCAAAAACGTATTTCACCGTCTTCAAAAAATGCCTTGAGATACACCTCCCCGCCTTCCGGTTTAGGCAGTATGCCGTGCTTTACAGCGTTTTCAACAATGGGCTGAAGCACAAATACAGGTACTTTCTTATCCATCATTTCCTCCGGTACATCAATAATTAAACGAAGTCTGTCACCAAATCTGGCCGTTTCAATAGAAAGATAGGATTGGATAAATTCAATTTCATCTTTTAAATAGACAAAATCCTCCTGCCTTTTTAAAGTCTGTCTAAAATAATTAGATAAATCTATTATGAGTTCCCTAGCTTTTAGAGGATTTGTCCTGCAAAAAGATGCTATGGTATTTAGTGCGTTAAACAAAAAATGAGGTTCAATTTGAGCCCTTAAAGCCCTGAATTCTGCCGTAGATGCTTCTTTAGCCAATTTGTTTAACTTATACAACTCGATCTGGTTTGACAAGAGATCACTTAGTTCTTTCCCAAATTGCACGAAATAGGGATTGATGTTTTTCTTCGATCTCACCCCCAATCCAAGCACTCCTTCAAAACCTGAGTTAGGTATTTTAAAAGGGGCACATACAAAAAACATTGATCTGTCACTGTTTATCAATTCAATAACTCTGTAATCGGGCGACTTATTATAATTTTTTACCTCCTTTTTTAACTTGTCTTCACATATGTCAATTCCTGAATAGGCTAAGAATCCATTTTTATCTCCTATAAATATACCATCTGCATCAGTCATTTCATATATTATTTCAGAAACATTTTTTGCCGTCTTTCTGTCAAGTCCCTTTCTCATATAATTCATCGTTTTCTTTGCAATATTTAAAGCTCTCTGTGCCTCTATGGCACCAATTCTATTATATTCCTCCTTGGCACTTTTTATTATATTTATAAAAATCACCGATCCAAGTGAATTTATCAGTATCATAGGCACTGCTATGATATCCACCAGTTTAAGTGCAGCACTAAATGGCCTGGAAAGCAATAAAATTATAATCATCTGGCAGCATTCCGCCGATACTGCCCCTATAAATACGTGCTTTAAATTAAAATCTTCATCTTTTGAATACTTCTTTATAAGCCCTCCGATAAATCCCTCCGCCAAAGTGGCAACTCCACAGGAAAGGGCAGTAAATCCCCCTAAAAAATACCTATGGGTTCCAGCTATAATTCCAATTATTATTCCAAATATGGGTCCCCCTATATATCCTCCCACTATAGCTGCTATGGGACGGGTATTGGCTATGGCATCATGCAGCCCTATATAGCCTGCCTGAATGGAACCCATCGGCTTAATACTGTTCATGGCATATGGTTCCACATTCACACCTGTATAATTGCCTATAATGCCTAATATCCCAAAAAATGCTATAAGTGCAACCTTATCTATAAATTTCAGCTCACCCTTGATCATATTTTTCAAGACATGCGACTGGTTGTATATATATGCAGATATAGCTATAAGAGCCATGCTTTCAAGCAATTGAATATATATCAAAATTTACCACTCCTAGAAAAACCACTTTGCTTACTTTCTATCTCTATTAATAAATTATATAACATTATATAACAAAATTAAACTTATAACGAATAAAAAAATGTCAATTGGCCTTCTATTTTGACTTTTTAATGTACCTTTTCATCAATTCAGCGATTTTAGATAGAAAAATTAATACATTCATACTATCATTATGGATGTAAACCATTAAGTATCATATGTAAACCATTAAGCATTACTTGTATTTATTTATAAAATTTTAAGGGAGGTTGTTTTATGAACTCAATAGTGCTTGTAATTGTAGGAGCTCTTGTATTAGTTCTGGGTTACAGATTTTACGGCTCCTGGATTGCAGCTAAAGTACTGGTTTTAGACGAAACCAGAGAAGTTCCATCTAAAAAATTCGAGGATGGCCATGACTACGTTCCAACCAACAAATGGATACTTCTGGGCCATCACTTTGCCGCAATTGCAGGTGCAGGACCATTAATTGGACCTGTACTGGCAGCCCAATTTGGTTATCTACCAGGTGCACTGTGGATTTTAATAGGTGGTGTATTAGCTGGTGGAGTTCACGATATGGTAATTTTATTTGCTTCAGTCAGACAAGATGGACAATCCATTGCAGAGATCGCCAGAAAAAATTTAGGTGAAAAAATGGGTTTCATCACATCGATTTCAGTTATATTTATATTGATAATTACTATGGCAGGTCTTGGACTTCCAATAGTAAACTCACTCTACAACAGCCCCTGGGGTACTTTCACAGTTGGTTTTACCATTCCAGTAGCAATTTTCGTAGGTATTTATCTTAAATTCATAAGGCCTGGTAAAATAGCTGAAGGTACTGTCATAGGTATGGGACTCATCATTCTCGGAGTTGCCCTGGGACCTGTTATCCAGCACACGGCTATAGCTCCATATTTAACTTTCAATGTTAAACAGATGTCACTTATACTGGCTATATACGGTTTCTGCGCTGCGGTTCTTCCCGTATGGCTGCTGATGCTGCCAAGAGATTACTTAAGCACATATATGAAACTGGGTGTTATAGCACTGCTGGTAGTAGGTATCATATTTGTCAGACCAACTCTCCAGATGCCGGCACTTACCAAATTCACAGCAGGCGGAGGACCTATTATTCCGGGGAAAGTGTTCCCATTCCTATTCATAACCATAGCCTGTGGTGCACTGTCGGGGTTCCATTCTCTCATAAGTTCCGGAACTACGCCCAAACTCATTTCAAATGAAAAGGATATACTGCCCATAGGTTTCGGTTCAATGCTCATAGAATCCTTTATAGCACTTATGGCACTGATAGCCGCAACCTGTCTTCCAACAGCCGATTACTTCGCCATAAACTCTGCACCAGCTGTATTTGCAAAACTTGGAATGATTCCAAAAGAGCTTCCCATGCTGTCACAGATGGTGGGTGAAAACCTGGCAGGCAGGCCTGGTGGAGGTGTATCCCTTGCAGTAGGTATGTCCTATGTATTTTATAAAATACCAGGCATGGAGGGACTGATGTCCTACTGGTATCATTTCTGCATAATGTTTGAAGCGCTGTTTATCTTGACTACAATAGATGCAGGCACCAGAATAGGAAGATACCTAATACAGGATTTGATAGGTAAAGTTTCCAAGCCTCTTGCAAAAAAGGATTCCTGGTTCAATATAGTTTTCTTCAGTTTTCTTATGTCATTTGCCTGGGGGTACTTGCTGTACACCGGTAATATATCAACCATCTGGCCGCTGTTTGGTGTAGCCAACCAGAGTTTGGCAGCCATAGCTTTTGCAATTGGTACTTCGGTTCTAATAAGAATGGGCAAGAAAAAATATATACCAATTACAGTAATACCTATGGTTTTCATAAGTGTGGCAACCTTAACGGCATCTGTTGAAAATATAACCGGAAACTACATTCCAAATCATAAGACTTTGCTTACAGTATTATCCGTCATATTGATAGTCATACTGGTAGTCATACTTTACGAAAGTATCAGACATTGGATTACAGATTTGAAATCCGGGAAATTTGATAAAGAAACAGAAAACAATGCCATTTAATAACAGTAAATACTTTTGATAAAAATTGCCTCAAAACATTTTGAGGCAATTTTTTTGTACTTTTTATTTATTGAATTCCATTTACATTTGAATTAATACCGTTTACATGTCATTTTTAACATTTCACATATTATTTGCTGAATTTAAAGAATATTCATGTTATAATGTCATTGACATATTATGTTAATAATTTATAGGGGGAATTCATATGAACTCATTAGTATTGGTAATCATAGGAGCTCTTGTATTAGTTCTGGGCTACAGATTTTACGGCTCCTGGATTGCGGCCAAAGTACTGGTTTTAGATGAAACCAGGGAAGTTCCGTCTAAAAAATTCGAGGACGGTCATGACTACGTTCCAACCAACAAATGGATACTTCTGGGCCATCACTTTGCCGCAATTGCAGGTGCAGGACCATTAATTGGGCCTGTACTGGCAGCCCAATTCGGCTACCTGCCCGGTGCACTGTGGATTTTAATAGGCGGTGTATTTGCTGGTGCCGTACACGATATGGTGATTCTATTTGCTTCAGTCAGACAAAACGGGGAATCCATTGCTGAAATTGCCAGAAAAAACCTGGGAAAAAGAATGGGTTTTATAACTTCTATTGCAGTCATATTTATACTTATAATAAGCTTGGCAGGTCTTGGACTCCCAGTTGTCAATTCACTCTACAACAGCCCCTGGGGTACTTTCACAGTTGGTTTTACCATTCCAGTAGCAATTTTCGTAGGTATTTATCTTAAATTCATAAGGCCTGGTAAAATAGCTGAAGGTACTGTCATAGGTATGGGACTCATCATTCTCGGAGTTGCCCTGGGACCTGTTATCCAGCACACGGCTATAGCTCCATATTTAACTTTCAATGTTAAACAGATGTCACTTATACTGGCTATATACGGTTTCTGCGCTGCGGTTCTTCCCGTATGGCTGCTGATGCTGCCAAGAGATTACTTAAGCACATATATGAAACTGGGTGTTATAGCACTGCTGGTAGTAGGTATCATATTTGTCAGACCAACTCTCCAGATGCCGGCACTTACCAAATTCACAGCAGGCGGAGGACCTATTATTCCGGGGAAAGTGTTCCCATTCCTATTCATAACCATAGCCTGTGGTGCACTGTCGGGGTTCCATTCTCTCATAAGTTCCGGAACTACGCCCAAACTCATTTCAAATGAAAAGGATATACTGCCCATAGGTTTCGGTTCAATGCTCATAGAATCCTTTATAGCACTTATGGCACTGATAGCCGCAACCTGTCTTCCAACAGCCGATTACTTCGCCATAAACTCTGCACCAGCTGTATTTGCAAAACTTGGAATGATTCCAAAAGAGCTTCCCATGCTGTCACAGATGGTGGGTGAAAACCTGGCAGGCAGGCCTGGTGGAGGTGTATCCCTTGCAGTAGGTATGTCCTATGTATTTTATAAAATACCAGGCATGGAGGGACTGATGTCCTACTGGTATCATTTCTGCATAATGTTTGAAGCGCTGTTCATCTTGACCACAATAGATGCAGGTACCAGAATAGGCAGATATCTGCTTCAGGATCTTTTCGGTAAAATATACAAGCCTTTCTCAAAGAGAAATTCCTGGGCAAATATAGTGTTTTTCAGCGTTCTTATGTCTTTTACCTGGGGATATTTGCTCTATACAGGCAATGTAAGCACCATCTGGCCAATGTTCGGCACTGCAAATCAGATGCTTGCAGCTATAGCTTTTGCTATTGGTACAACCATAATCATAAAAATGAAAAAACAAAAGTATGCTATGATAACCATAATACCTATGGTGGCCATATCCATAATAACCATTACAGCTGCTATCTCAAACGTATTTGGCAACTACCTGCCAAAAGGCGAGATGCTTTTAGCCGTACTTTCCATAGTACTTCTGGTACTGCTCGTAATCATAATATATGAGAGTGTCAAAGTGTGGATAAGGGATTTGAAGAATATAAAAGCTGCAAATAAAGACACTGTAATATAAAAATTAATCCACAATGTGGATAAGTTCTCTTCCGCATTGTGGATATTTATATCTGATTTATTCAAATAAATTCACTAAATTTTTGAACATGTTTTTGTTTCCCTTTATTTTCTGTTCATTGCCCAGAACACATATATTATTTTTACCCATTGCATCAGAAATAAGTTTTGAACATTTCCTTATATCCTCAACTTTGGTGTTTAGTATTTCTCTTCTCTCTTTTTGCAGATCTTCATAAGTTATGTGTTTTATATAATTCTCCACAGCACTTTCACCTTCCATGGAAGGTGAAAGTGGAAAATCCAAATTGGATATAGTTCCTATTATATATTTAACCATCTGTCTGTCATCTGCATTGAAATTTTCAAAGAATTTTCCAGCTTCATCATACACTTCAACGGTATTCTTCAAGTTTGGATCCCTATAGGATGTAAAAAACATATTTCCATTTCTCTGGAAGGAGGCAAAACTTCCATATGCACCGCCCTGAACTCTCACCTGATTCCACAGATATTCATAATTTGCTATGGATTTTAACACCTGCAAACATCCGCTGTAAGAATAACCAAGCTCTATATAATTATAAGCTTTAGCTACATATTGTATCTTGGAAGACGTCATAAGTCCTTCATTTTTAGCTTTCAAATCAAATTTATACGGGATTTTAGAAACACCGTTATTTTTAAATTCAGATAAAAGTTTCCCTGCACTGCTTTCAAAATTATCATAGTCATTTTTATCGCAAGTAACATTTAAAATCAAATTTTTACTGGTAAATATACTGCTGGCAACTTTTTCTAAATTTTGCCTTATTTCTTCCGTTTTACTTTCAAAATTATTTTCCAAATCAGATATGAATTTATAAAATTCCAGTCCGCTCAACATATCTTCATATTTACTTGCAGGTGAAAAATACGAGGATACGTGATTTGCAACCACTATATGACCTCTTTCAAAAATATTCATTTCAATTCTCGATTTAGTCTCTTGAATTATTTCCTTCAATCTCTTTTTTTCATCAAACCTGGTATAATTTATCACTTCATTTAATAAAGAAAGTAATTTTTCTAAATTATTTACAAGAACTTTTGACTTCACTATGAATTTAGGATAAAATTCCCTGCTGTCACCGTTCTTTGTAAAGGGCTGAGAATAATAATCTATTCCTCCAGTATATATATTTATTTCCTTTGACAGCTCATCATAATGATAATTCCTCGTACTTATTTTTCCGAGAACAGTACCTAAAAGTGATATATACGGAATAAGTTTCTCTTCTACTCCCCCCGTATCGAAATAAAGATTTATGTAATATATTCCATTGGTGGGCACAGGATAAAAGAGTGTCTTTATATTCTGTATCCTTTTCTCCACAAATTGAAGTTTTTTGGCATTGGGTTCTATATCCTCTATGGACAAAAGAGGTATCTTCATCAGATCCTCCCTGCTGTCTCGAGTCATCTGCCTTTTTTTCAACCTCGATGTATTTTGAATTATACCTTGAATTTCATCTTCTGAAAGACTGTTTTTAAAATTTCTCAGTTTTTTCTTCAATAATTCGTCTTTTTTTTCTTCAAGTCCTCTTTTAGGTTTAACTGTCAGTATGGAACTGTGACCATTTTTTAAAATATATCTGTCAATAAGGTTTTCAAAATAATTATTGTCCAGTTGAGATTTTATCTTGTTCAGTACGGGTTCATAGCCAAGATGAAGCCACGGCTTTCTGTCGTACAGCCATCCATCCATACATCTCATGCCATATATAAGCCCCTTTGGATATCCCTTATAATCCGCTTCTCTCAGCTGAAACTCCTTTATGTTTATGGATGCCTCCATCAACTCCCTGTCAACACCGTTATTTACAATATCTTTTAATGTATCTTCAACTATTTTTTGAAATCTGGCTTTTTCCCTTTCATTGGACCCTTTTACCACTATTCCAAACATGGGCTGAAGTATTCCGGATTCAAATACGCCAAATACATCTTTTCCTACCTTGGCATCAATCAAGGCCTTTTTAAGCGGGGAGTACGGAGTTTCCAAAAGCATATGCTCAAGTATATCAAAAGCCAGATACAATTCATTATCCACGGCTGTCCCAACAGAATAATTCAAACTTAAGAAGGTCTTATTTTCCTCTTTCTCAGCACTTGAAATAGGATATTCCGTTGTCACATCATTTCTATTCTGAAAGGGTCTTTGTTTCAGTACAGCAGAATCTATATATCTTTTAGTAAAATGACTCAAGTATTCACTATCCAAAAACTTAAGCTTTTCCTCTATATCCATATTACCATACAAATATATATAGCTGTTAGACGGATGATAATATTTACTGTGAAAATCCAGGAACTGCTGCTGGGTAAGCTGCGGTATTATATCCGGATCTCCCCCCGATTCCACTCCATATTGTGTATTCGGGTAAAGGGATTCAAGCATCTTTCTAAACAATATGGATTCCGGAGATGAGAAAGCTCCCTTCATTTCATTGTAAACCACACCTTTATAAGTTATATCATCCTCTTTACTGTTTAATTCATAGTGCCATCCTTCCTGCATCATTATTTCAGGATATTTATATATATTGGGATGAAAAACCGCATCAAGGTAAACATCCATAAGATTCTCGAAATCCCTGTCATTTACACTTGCAACCGGATACATGGTTTTATCAGGAAAAGTCATTGCATTCAAAAAAGTATTGAGAGAACCCTTTACCAATTCCACAAAGGGCTCTTTAACAGGAAATTTTTCCGAACCGCAGAGTACAGAATGTTCAAGTATATGGGGCACCCCCCTGCTGTCATCCGGCGGAGTCCTGAAACTTATAGAAAACACCTTGTTGTCGTCTTTATTTTTCAAGAAGAACAACCTCGCCCCGCTTTTTTCATGATAAAAAAGCATTCCAATAGAATTTATATCCTCCAATTTTTTCTGTTCCATCAACTTAAAGCCGCTGTAAGTTTTCCCTACTTGCATATAATTAATTCTCCTTTCTCTGTTTTTTAATCCAGCTTTCCAATTCATCATAACATCCAAGTGCTTCCCTATATCCTTGATTATACAATTCTATAAGCTTATACTTATTTTTTTCTATTCTTCTAACTCTCAAAGGCTTTTCAGGCCGGATTACAAAAGCATCTCCTTTTTTTCTGAGCCTCTCTATATAGCTTAAAGTAAGGTTATATCTTCTATACCTATTTATCATAGCTTCTACCAGCCCATTATATTCAGGATATATCTTTTTAGCCAGAAATTTCATTTTAAAAGGTTTTTTTATGTAATCTCTATTTCTAGTCAAAATAATTATATTTTTCCTATTACCATCCCTTATGGATTTTTTTATGGGAATAGGATCGGAAATCCCTCCATCAAGCAAATCCATCCCTTTAAATTTAACTATTGGAGCCATAAAAGGCAAACTGCTGGAAGCCCTTACCGCCTTAAATATTTCTTCTCCCCTGCATTTATCCTTTTCGAAATATACGGGTTTTCCACTGCGGCAATCCGTGGCACCAACTATGAACTTTTCTTTTGCATTGCTAAAAGCGTCTACGTCAAATATTTCTAATTTATTGGGTATTTCATTGAAGATAAAATCCGCCCCGAAAATTCCCTTTTTAAATATAAGATTTCTATAGCTCAAATACCTGGGATCATCTACATAGTTTATATTTATTTTCTTGTTTCTTCCCTTCTGTCTGGAAATATAGGAGCAAGCATTACAAGCCCCCATGGAAACTCCTATAATATAAGGTAAATATAAATTCTTTTCCATAAATAGATCAAGTACTCCGGCAGTATACAGGCCTCTCATTCCTCCGCCCTCTAAAACCAATCCTATGTTCTCCATTATCTTGCCCCTCTTTCACCTATATATTTATTATATTTCCCAGGTAAAATTTTATCATTAATATATTATTTTAACATATATAAATAACTTAGTGAAGATGCACAATTTAACTTTAAAAGCAATGGACACCACTAAATTTTTTAGCAGTGTCCATATATAATCCATGTAAAATCATGTCTATTTCAGTTTTAGCAAGAGTTCTCCGGTTTTAACCCTCTGTCCTTCTTTTACAAATATTCCTTCAACTGCTCCTGAAACATTGGCTGTAACATTTGTCTCCATTTTCATAGCCTCTATTACAATTAAATTCTGGCCCTCTTTAACTTCATCTCCAGTTTTCACAAGCACTTTAACAATATTTCCCGGTATACTTGCCCCTATTTCCTGGTCATTGTTGGGATCTGCCATTACAGACGAATTTTCCTGAACTGCAGCACCTCTGGAAAATGACTTATCCTTCATTCTTATGTCTCTCTTGTTACCATTTATCTCAAATACCAAGAATCTGTATCCTTCAGAGTCGGCTTCCGTGATCTCAAGAAGCTGTACATATAAACTGCGGCCTTCTCCTACTTCAACTTCACAAAGTTCACCTACGGAAAGTCCATAGAAAAATGTACTGCTCTCCATATGGCTGAGATCTCCAAACTCATCCACAAACTTCAGATAATCTTCAAATACGTCGGGGTAAAGAGCATAACTGATAATCTCTTTTTCATCAAATTTTCTCTTGTATTTCCCGCTCAAATAATCTTCTATCTTTGAGAAATCTTCAGGCGGCAAAAATTCTCCCGGTCTTCCGGCTAATGGTTTTTCCCCTTTCAATACAAGCTTCTGGAGCTTTTCAGGGAATCCTCCCATGGGTTGGCCCATCATGCCCTTAAAATAAGAAACTGTGGAGTCAGGGAAGTTTAAATTCTTTCCTTTTTCATATATATTCTTTTCGTCCAAATTGTTTTGCACCATGAATATGGCCAGATCGCCCACAACTTTTGAAGACGGAGTCACTTTAACTATGTTTCCAAGCATCTTGTTTACCCTGGTGTACATATTTTTTACATCCTCAAAACGATCTCCCAATCCAAAACTTTCAACCTGCGGTTTTAAATTGGAATACTGACCTCCTGGAATTTCGTATTTGTATATCTCAGCAGTGCTGGACTTGAGGCCCGATTCAAACTGACTGTATACCGGCCTCACATCCTGCCAATAATCTGACATTTTCTGGATATTATCCAAATCAAGTCCCGTATCTCTCTCTGTATGCTGTAATGCCGCTACCAAAGAGTTGAGTGACGGCTGGCTTGTAAGTCCCGACATACTACTGAAGGCGGTATCCACAACATCAACTCCTGCCTGAGAAGCCATAATAAGTGTAGCAACTCCATTTCCCGTAGTGTCATGGGTATGAAGGTGGATTGGTATGGATATTTCATTCTTAAGAGCTTTTATAAGCTTATACGCTGCATAAGGTTTCAAGAGAGAGGACATATCCTTTATTCCCAAAATGTGAGCACCGGCTTTTTCTATGCTTTTAGCCAGATCAACATAATATTTCAACGTATATTTATCTTTTTTGTCATCGAGGACATCTCCCGTATAACACATGCAGGCTTCGGCTATCTTACCCTGGTTTGCCACTTCATCTATGGCAACTTCCATACCTTTAAGCCAATTCAGGGAATCAAATATCCTAAATACATCAATACCTGATTTAGCAGACTGTTTTATAAATTCCCTTATGACATTGTCAGGATAATTCTTATATCCTACAGCATTTGCACCTCTCAGGAGCATTTGGAATAATATATTAGGTATTTTTTCTCTCAATTTCTCAAGTCTCTCCCATGGAGATTCCTTCAAAAATCTATAGGCTACATCAAATGTGGCTCCTCCCCACATTTCCATAGAAAACAGATCTTTGGTCAGCACGGACTGGGCATCTGCTATTTTTAGCATATCCCTGGTCCTCATTCTAGTAGCCATAAGAGACTGATGTGCATCCCTCATGGTAGTGTCCGTAATCAAAAGTTTCTTCTGGGATTTTATCCAATCCACAAGGCCATCCGGTCCCTTTTGATCCAATATCTGTTTGGTTCCTGACAAATTTGCTTCCTTTTTAACCTCCGGTACAACTGGAACATTGAAATCTGGTTTTTTGCCGTGAGTTTCGTTTATCACCTTTTCTCCTATAAATTTCATTATTCTCAGTTCTTCATCCGGCTTGGGCTTTATATCAAACAGTTCAGGGGTATCCTCTATGAAATTAGTGTCACATTGTCCTCTCCTGAACTTCTCACTGCTCAATACATTTATCAAGAATTGGGCATTTGTCTTTACTCCCGAGATAACAGTCTCTTTCAGGGAACGTATTGATTTTCTTATTGCATCTTCAAAAGTCCTAGACCATGATATATCTTTTACAAGCAGGCTGTCATAATAAGGACTTATAACCGCCCCCGTAAATCCGTTGCCGCCGTCAAGTCTTATTCCAAACCCGGATCCTGTCCTGTACATATCAATTCTTCCAGTGTCCGGTGCAAAATTATTAAGTGGATCTTCCGTAGTAACCCTGCACTGTATGGCATAACCATTTAATTTAATATCACTTTGAGAATTTATTCCTATTTCCTTTGAATCAAGCGGATAACCTTCTGCTATGAGTATCTGGGCCTGAACAATATCTATTCCCGTAACCATTTCACTTACTGTATGTTCCACTTGAATTCTCGTATTCATCTCTATAAAATAGTGATTTCCACTTTTGTCAACTAAAAACTCCAGTGTTCCCGCACTTCTATAACCTATACTTCTAGCAATTTTCAGTGCGTCTTCACATATTTCATTTCTCTTTTCCTTCGAAAGAGCTATGGCCGGAGTAAATTCTATTACCTTTTGATGTCTTCTCTGGATAGAACAATCTCTTTCATATAAATGAACCATGTTGCCATATTTATCACCAAGTACTTGAACTTCAATATGTTTGGGGTTTTCAATATATTTCTCTATGAATATGTCTCCGGATCCAAAGGCCTTTTGGGATTCGTTCTTTGCACTATTGTATGCGTCTATAAGCTCCTCTTCTTTTCTCACTATCCTCATGCCTCTGCCGCCGCCGCCAGCTGCTGCTTTAATCATAACCGGGTATCCGCAAAATCTTGCAGATTCCAGCGCTTCCTGCTCTGTCCGTATAGGTTTTTGAACCCCCGGTATTGTCGGTACTTTGACTTTCTTTGCGGCGATTTTTGATTTTATTTTATCACCAAGCATTTCCATCATATTTGAAGTAGGCCCGATAAATTCTATACCTGTTTCTTCACATTTTCTCGCGAATTCAGGATTTTCTGCAAGGAATCCATATCCAGGATGTATTGCATCTGCATTCTTCTCCAATGCTACATTTATTATCTCGTCAATATCCAGGTATGCTCCCACAGGATCTTTGTCTTTTCCTATCAAATAGGACTCGTCAGCTTTAGTTCTAAAAAGAGATCTTTTATCTTCATTAGAATATATAGCTATAGTAGTTATTCCTAATTCTTGACAGGCTCTGATTATTCTTATGGCAATTTCTCCTCTATTTGCCACAAGCACTCTTTTAAATTTTCTCATAGATCACTCATCCCCCTTAATAAAAATTAAAAATGCTGCATATTTATTAATTTATATAGTTAAATCTAAATGACATAACACTATTATATATAAGTAACAAAATTATTTCAATTGAATTTTATTTATTTTTTGTATTCATTTATTAAATTCATTTAAACTACATATAATAAATATTTCATCATAGATACTTCTATTTACAGGAAAACTCCTTTTCCCCCATAAACCGAGTACCGCCCTGCAATTTCTATAAGTTCAAAAAATCAATATCAATACAAATCATTATATATCCTACTAATACTTTTGTAAATAGTATATTACATATATTATTTATGTTACCTTATACTATGATAAAATATCCAATAGTATGTCACATTAGTAACTCCGCCTCCCTTTGGTCCGGCGGAGTAAGCGACTCGCACCAAATCCAAGATTTGGGCTCCCAACCTAGGTAACTCCACCTCCCTTTGGTCCGGCGGAGTAAGCGACTCGCACCAAATCCAAGATTTGGGCTC
>CAIFEX010000001.1:0-82647 GCA_903789665.1 uncultured Clostridium sp. | reverse complement strand
CCTGCTTATCTTTCTCCCAATTTTAAATTGGGAACTGCATTTAGACTCAGCGGGCTGGTAACACCTTTCATATACTCAAAATAAGCGGCACTCCCTATCATGGCTGCATTGTCGGTACAGAGTACAAAATCGGGAAACATCACATTTATGTCATTGTCATGCCCTCTCCCAATCAAAGTATCCCTGAGACATGTATTGGCCGCCACTCCTCCTGCTACAGCCATTTTGTCAGCGTGTTTCAACTTACACGCCTTCATTGAATTGTCAACTAAAACGCTGACAACAGCTTTTTGAAAGGAAGCCGCCACATCTGCCCTGTTTATGGATTCTCCCTTCATTTTTTTCTGATTCAGATAATTCAGCACAGAAGATTTTAATCCGCTGAAAGAAAAATCAAGAGAACTGCTGTCATGAAAATTGGCCCTGGGGAATTGAATAATATCCGGATTGCCTTTCTTGGCCAGCTTATCGATTTTTGGGCCCCCAGGATATCCAAGTCCAATGGCCCTTGCCACTTTGTCGTAGGCTTCTCCCGCAGCATCATCCCTGGTTTGGCCCATAACTTCAAATTTCCCATAATCTTTCATATAAACCAAATAGGTATGACCTCCAGATACTATCAGGCAGACAAAAGGCGGCCTTAAATTCTTATACTGTATAAAATTAGCACTTACATGACCCTCTATGTGATTCACTCCAATCATAGGCTTATGAAGGGCATAGGAAAGTCCCTTCGCATATTGGAGTCCCACAAGAAGTGCGCCTACAAGCCCCGGCCCATATGTAACCCCCACAGCATCTATGTCACTGAGATTTACCTTAGCCCCTTCCAGTGCCTCTTTTACCACTATGCTTATAACTTCTATATGTTTTCTTGACGCCACTTCCGGTACTACGCCGCCAAATT
The DNA here is from genome assembly GCA_903789665.1 of uncultured Clostridium sp. Classification (GTDB taxonomy): domain Bacteria; phylum Bacillota; class Clostridia; order Clostridiales; family Clostridiaceae; genus Clostridium_B; species Clostridium_B lapidicellarium. Next base: position 81,740 of record CAIFEX010000001.1, on the reverse strand, counting down.
TTTTGTGAATATTTATCTGTGAAGATATTATATTGGACAGTACTTGTCTTCCATTAACTACAACAGCTGCAGAAGTTTCATCACAGCTGCTTTCAATACCTAATATTTTCATATCTCTATACATAATTGCTTCTTTACCTTTCATTTAAATTATTTCAAACATTTATCCAACCTAAGAATCACTTGATATCTATTTCTTTGAATTATACTACTTATCTTTTTCATAGTATAGTAGGATCTCATTAAGAGCACAATGACACTGCACTTATCCGCTGTGATATAATAAGTAATATACCGACTTAAAACTGATAAGGAGTAAAAACTTATGGATAAATCCTACGCTAAAATCATAGTAAAAGGTTCTCCCATAACCAAATCAAATTTTAAATTGTTCAATGTGAAAGGGAGGGCCATATTGCCTTATAATTCAGGTAAATACCATGACAGGTATGCAGTATATGAAGAACAGATAGCCTATGAATGCAGGAGTCAAAATCCTGGAACAGTTATATCGGAATCTCTGATAGCCATATTAAAGGTGTATTACAAAAGCAGGAAAAGGCATCCTGACACCAGCAATATAACCAAAAGTATTTTCGATGGGATTGAAAAAAGCGGCCTCATAATAAACGACGCCCAAATCCGCAAAATAGTTACAGAAGAATTCTACGACAGAGAAAATCCGAGGTTTGAACTAGAGTTGTTCGGTGAAAGCTATTACAATTTAAAATACATCGTTTCCAGAAACGATCCTATAAAGGAAAAGATAAATTATTCACCTCCTCCAAACAGGAAAAAAATTCATAAAAGCATTGTGAAACCGCAAAACTGCGGGAAAAAATCTTCATCGCCCAAATGCCAAATTTGTGGGAAACCCCTTCAAAGAGATGAAATAATATCTGCAAACAACGGTAAAACTCTGATATGTAAAGATTGTTTTAACAAGCTATTCAAATAGATATTAAAACCGTACCGGGACTTATGTAAATCAAACCTGGGTACGGCTTTTTTCCTAAAATATTACTGCATGTATTATTCCTTAAAAAAATTATCGATTATTTTTTCCGCCATTCTCTTTTCAATATTGGCTTTTACCACAAGCATGATCACGATCATTATAAGATCATTTAAGTTTTCTTCTGGGCTTTTATCACAATTTTCGTTCAAAATGCCTTTCTTTTCAATATTATTTTTAAAGCTGTCCGCAAAAGCTTTTACCTCGCCGTCCTCTATTTTCAAAAAGGTTTTATAAATATCATTTAAATTTTCCCCACTGCTCTTACCTGACATTATAGAGTTTACTATAGGTGAAAATAAACTTTGAATATCGCTTATGGACAATATCTGTTTCAGATAATAAATCAATATGATCAAAATCATATGCTGTTTAGAATATTTCTTCTTTTTAGGAGGCATGAGTATACCTGCTTTAGTATAATTATTTATCATCGTTTTAGTAATAGTCCTGTCTTTTTTATTTCTCTTCAAATATCCCAATTTATCTTCAATAAATGTAGTAACCTGATCCATGTACAGATCTATATCCGGTATGCTTTCAAATTTTAACTGTGTAAAATTTTCAAGTTCCTCTATCAATTCTTCCAATGTATTTTTAACCACATCAAATCCTCCTACTTAACAAAATAAGCAATCAAACATCACAGGCATATAAAATTCATTTTACACATATTATTATACCATATATAAAAAAGGTGCAGAAAATTTCCGCACCCTTTAAACTATGCAGTTTTATTATCCGCCCTTCTAACTTTCTTGGTAGCTACGATGTTCACACCTGAACCCACTGCATTTTTCAGTACAACATCTCCTATATTTACAGGGGCTTTAACCACTACTCCCTTCAATTCCTTTATACATTCAAATATTTTTCCCTTTGGTATGTCTCTTTCTGTTTTCACAGGTACAACATCTATTTCTCCACCTTCTACATATACAGAAGAAGTAACTATCCTGGTTGGATTGGTGCATTCTTTCTTGCCGTATTCTTTTCCCCTATTGCAGGTATTCCCTGTAACTTCTATTACTTTATTCCCCTCCAATTTAACCAGGAGCTGGCATCCCATGGGACAGCCTATGCAGGTTAATCTTCTTTCATTCATAAGATCACTTCCCTTCTACTTTCACGGTTATTGTCTTACAATTTGGATATTTGTCTAAAAGTTTTCTGGTAAGTTTTACATCCTGCATTTCTCCGGGTGTAAGTATCCTCTTTTTTATATGCATTTCCCTGACATCATCAAAATATACAGATATAAAACTATCTTTAAACACATTTCCAACTCTGAATCTAATATCTATGAATTTTTCCACATTCTCAGGATTAATATACTGTGGAACTGTATACCTAACTCCATCTACAGCCAAAACCTCTATCTTATTACCGTCAAATCTCTTCCCTTTTACATATTTAGCGGCACTTTTCCCCGCGTTCACACTCTCCATTGTAACATTGTCAACTAAATCATGAACATGAAGCACATTCCCGCAGGCAAACATTCCATCTATATTGGTTTCCAAACTTTCATCCACAACGGGTCCCCCGGTTATATTCGATAATTTCACTTCAGCTTTTCTTGAAAGTTCATTTTCAGGCAGCAATCCAACAGACAAAAGCAAGGTATCACAAGGTATATACTCCTCAGTACCCTTAACGGGTTTTCTGTTTTTATCCACTTTGGCAATGGTCACGCCTTCCACTCTTTCCTTTCCCTTTATATTTACCACCGTATGGCTCAGTTTGAGCGGAATATTAAAATCATCAAGACACTGCACTATATTCCTCTTAAGCCCGCTGGAATAAGGCAAAAGTTCCACTACAGCCTTAACCTTGGCACCTTCAAGTGTCATTCTTCTGGCCATTATGAGCCCTATATCGCCGGAACCCAGAATAACCACTTCTTTGCCCGGCATATATCCTTCCACATTTACAAATTTCTGGGCGGAACCGGCTGTATATATACCTGCGCACCTGCTTCCAGGTATATTTATTGCACCTCTCGGTCTTTCCCTGCACCCCATGGACAGGATTATGGATTTAGCTTTTATCTCCAGTATGCCATCTTCTTCGTTTACCGCCGTTATAACTTTGTCTTTGCTGAGATCCAGCACCATAGTATTCAATTTATATGGAATATCCATGGATTTCACTTTGTCTATGAACCTCTGTGCATATTCGGGTCCCGTAAGCTCCTCCTTGAAAATATGGAGTCCAAATCCATTGTGAATACACTGGTTCAGTATGCCGCCGAGTTGATTTTCCCTTTCAAGTATCAATATATTATCTATGCCTTCTTCTTTCACTGACACGGCTGCTGCAAGCCCTGCAGGACCGCCGCCTATTATTACCACGTCATATTCTTGCATATTCAAGACCTCCTCATTATTCAATTGACAATTTACAGTGGACAATTGATAATTGTAAATTGTCAACTGTCAATTGTTAGTTATTATCTGGTCTATATTCAGGCCGGTACATTCTCCTTATCTTTTCCCACCAACAAGTTCGAATCTTTCCCTGACTTAGTTACTTCTTCAGGTGAAATATTGAGTTCCCGTGCCAGAATCTGAACTACTCTAGGGCCGCAAAAACCACCCTGGCATCTTCCCATTCCTGCCCTGGTCCTCTTTTTTACTCCATCTACACTTCTTGCTCCAAGCGGCCTCTTTATAGCATTTACTATTTCACCTTCAGTAACAGTTTCACACCTGCATATTATTCTGCCATATTTAGGATCTTCGGCAATGAGCTTTTTTCTCTCCTCATTGGTCATCTCTCTAAATTTAGGTATTCCCTTTCTTATAGGGTTGAACTCACTGTTTTTCCCGGGCTTTAATTTATCAATTATGATATCCCTGATAACAGCTGCTATGGCGGGTGAACTTGACAGTCCCGGAGATTCAATGCCTGCTGCATTTATAAAGTTTTCAGCATCTTCAGCTTCACCAATCACGAAATCACCCGTACCATGAGCCCTCAGTCCTGAAAATGATGTTATAACCTGCCTCATAGGCAATTTTTTTACGCTGAGAGATGCTTTGGAAATTATAAAATTCAGACCTTTATCCGTAGTATTCAAATCTTCCTTATCATCTATGTCCTCCGCATCAGGACCTATTAAAAGATTCCCATCCACTGTAGGGGTGACCAGAACTCCCTTGCCCAATTTAGTGGGCAGTTGAAATATGGTCCTGGAAACGATATCTCCAACTGATTTGTCAAAAAGACAATATTCACCTTTTCTTGGAATTATATTCAGTTTTTTATCACTTACCATATTATTTATCTCATCTGAAAATACCCCTGCTGCATTGACCACAATTTTACTTTCCACATCACCCCTGTCAGTTTTTATCAAGTATCTTCCACTGTTTTTTACTATGGAAGTCACTCTGGTATTCAACTTAAACTTCACTCCATTTGTAAATGCATTTTCCGCCAGTGCAATGGTCATCTCATAGGGACAGACTATTCCGCCGGTAGGGGCGTAAAGTGCAGCTTCCACATTGTCCGACAGGTTAGGTTCCATTTTCTTTACTTTATCCGCATCCAGTATTTCAAGGCCTGGGACGCCATTTTCAATTCCCTGTTTTTTTAATTTTTCAAGATTTTCAATCCCGCTCTTTTCAAAACAAACTACCAGCGAACCTATCCTTTTAAAAGGAAAATCCAGCTCCTCGGAAAGTTCATCAAACATCTTATTTCCTTCGGAATTCAACCTGCCCTTCAAAGTACCCGGTTTGGCATCAAAGCCCGCATGAACTATGGCACTATTTGCTTTACTGGTTCCATTTCCTACATCAGGATCTTTTTCTATCACACATACATTAAGTCTATATTTACACAACTCTCTTGCTATGGAATTTCCAATAACTCCAGCCCCAATAATAGTTACATCAAACATAAGACAAATACCTCCTTATAAAATAATTCTTAGATTCAAATCGGATAAATTCAGTCAAAAAGAAAAAAAGAGCTAACCTTAAGACACATATGTCTTAAAATTTGGCTCTCTTTTTACTCTGCCTTTTATTATATATTCTATTATACAGTTTTAGTTTATCATACAAATAACCAACATTCAATATCAATTTTTTACTTATAGGCTATATTTTTTTCTTTGGGGGATCTGTATTTATATGCCATAAAATAAGACATTGCCACCAATACAACTCCCCCCACTATATTTCCAAGAGTTACAGGTATTAAATTGTGTACGACTCCCATTCCATTTATTATCTTATCCTGGGACAGTCCCGAAGCCAGGACAAAGGACGGATTGGACTTTGCAAAGATTCCCGCCATTAAAAAATACATATTGGCAACACAGTGTTCAAAACCGCAGGTTACAAAAGTCATTATGGGAAACCATATTATCACTATCTTGCTTACTATGTCCTTGGCTGCAAAAGCTCCCCACACTGCAAGACATACCAAGAAATTGCACATTATTCCACTGCAAAAAGCAGTCCAGAATGGCAGTGAGGCTTTCATAGAAGCCGCCTTTATGACGGTCCCTCCCAATTTTCCGCTGCTCAATCCAAAGACACCTGCTTCAAATACCAAAAAAGCTATCAGCACCGAACCTACAAAATTAAATACATAAACAACTGCCCAATTTTTAAGCATCGGTCCAATATTTATTTCCTTCCCTGCCAAAGGTACCGCCATAAGACAATTCCCCGTAAAGAGTTCAGCACCACATATAACCACCAATATAAGTCCCACCGGGAAAACGGCGCCTCCTGCAAATTTTGCAAGTCCAACATTGGTTATACTGTGGGATACAACTGCCGAAACAACTCCACCTACTGCAATAAACGCCCCTGCCAGCGTTCCAAGTATGGCTTCCTGCGAAAATCTCAAATTTGCCTTTGTACATCCGGCTCCTATTGCAGCATCACATATTTCACTGGGTTTTAACATATTGCTTTCCATATAACATTCCCCCTATTACAAAAAAGCCAGTTTAATTACAGACCCAATAGCTACATCCCCAATTACCGCTAAATCCTCTGCCGTAAAATAAAAAAGCACATTCTTGTTAAAAAGTATTTGAGAAGATGGTGGAAATTCTTCATCACCTTCCCAGATTGCAAAAATTATATATATATTATTTAAAAATTGGAATTTATAGGCAGCATCACCCATGTTTACCTTCTCCGCTCCCAATTTCTCAAATGCATTTCTGAATTTTTCAATATCACCGCCAAATTTCCTGGATAAGCGTAAAATACACCTCCCGTAGAAATTATTATAATATACATTTCCCCCGTTTATTTCCCTGTAGGTAATATATTTATCCGACGGCTTAACACCCCTGCCGTGAATCAAATACCTCAAAATCAAGGTCTTAGGAGGATAGGACTCAATCTCCGTACCGTTTTTACTGTATACATCCCCGGAGGGATATTTCACTGTCAGATCCTGTCCCATTAACTTCACGGATATTTCTCCTGCATCTTTATTAAAAGTACACCCTGTATTTTCAGCCATTTCCCCGGGATCAAAATTCTTAAATAAATTCCTGTAATGATCATAGGGTATTTTATCTTTTCTGTTCTTATCCGCATTAATCCTACTATCCATAAGGTTCCACCCCTCTTGATCAATAATTTAGATAAACTTTATTTTGAAAGTATATCCCAAATAAAGTTTATCTAAAATTTAAACAGTAAAGTCTATAAGTGTTCTCCTGCTTTCTGCAGCATATCATCAGCCTGCTCCATAAATCTCACTGCTTTTTCAATAAACTGTGAGGTTTCAATCTTGCCCATATCCCTGGATTTACTCACCCACTTTGAAAACCCCTCTTCATGGGATTTGTTATGTTCTATCCAGTGGCCCAACAATATTTTCAAAGTTCTTTCCTCTTTTTCACCTTCACCATTTAACGTGTCCTTTTTATTCATTGTAAACCTCCTCCACACCAGATTAAGATTACACAGCCTTCTCTATAACTATCTTATTTTTTAAAAGATCTACCTCTTTCAACATTCCATCCACCATTTTCTCTTCTCCCAGGATATCTGTCAGAAACAGCCTGCCGCCTTCCTCGGGAATTATATTCACTACATAATCCATAACCTTACTCTCGCCCTCAGGTGTTACTAAATACGCCGTGGATTCACACATCATCAATTACCTCCCTTTTAACTTGACATATAAATTTCATTAAATTTTTTGTTAAGCTAAGTATACTCTTCTAAACAGACTTATTAAAGCATTTTTTAACAGTAGGAAATTTATCTATATCCGTATGAGGTAAAAAACAGGCAGATACAAATTCATCCATGTATTTCGGTTCAACGCTGAGTTCCACATAGGTCATACTATTTGCTATCTGCTCTAGTTTATGTCTTGCATCTTCACTCATAAGGGTCAAATAGCACCCCATAAGGGAACTATTTCCAATATAATGGATTTTACTCTGGTCTATATCCGGAAGCATTCCTATTTTTACAGCATTATCTATATTCAAACTATTTCCTATACCGCCTGCTATATATATCCTGTCAATATCGGTAAAATCCATAGACAGATTATTCAAAAGTGTAGTAATTCCAGAATATATAGCTGCTTTTGCCCTTATGAAGCTATCTATATCCACTTCCGTTATGCCAATATCCCGTTCCAAGTTATATTGATCTTTAAATGCCAGGATATATTCCCCAATTCCATGCTCGTCAAACCTAATTCTATTGGTATCCAAACCCTTTACTATTTTCCCCTTCCTGTCTATGATTCCGGCAAACATCATTTCACATATGAGATCTATGATACCAGATCCGCATATCCCCAAAGGTTTCTCGTTCCCGATAACACCCAAAGTAGGCTCATAGTTCCCGTCAATGCTCACTTTTTCAACAGCGCCGCCAGATGCTCTCATGCCGCAGCTTATCTCTCCACCTTCAAAAGCAGGTCCGGCAGAGCAGGCACAAGTCATAAGATATTCACTGTTTCCAAATACTATCTCTCCATTGGTACCCAAATCTATAAAGAGTACATTTTCCTCACTATTCCACATCCCCGAAGACAGTACTCCCGAGGATATATCACCGCCTACATAACTTGCCACACAAGGTACCAGGTATATAAATGTTTCCGGGTTGACTTCTATATCAAGTTCTGAAGCTTTTATAAAGGGTGTTTTCACAAAAGCAGGTATATAGGGTTCCATTCTTAAAAAATTCGGATACACTCCCAGGAAAAGGTGGGACATAGTAGTGTTGCCTGCCGCAACAAACGACACTACCTGATCCCTTGATATTCCAGAATCCCTATACATTTTATCGAGCAGAGGGTTTATGGTTTCCTGTATTACGGCATAATTCAGTTCTTGAAGGCCGCTGCCTTTGGTAGAGTATATTATCCTGTTTATGACATCCGCACCATACTTTATCTGGGCATTTCCCGAAGAAGCCCTTGCCATCAATTCACCGTTGTACAAATTCACCAAGCAGGCCGCTACGGAAGTTGTTCCTATATCCACTGCAGCTCCATAAAGTTCCCTGGTTTTATCTCCCTCTTCTACATTGATGATTGTAGTCTTTTCATTTCCCCTGGGTATATGGGTTATGGTAATTTTAAAATTTGCTTTTCTTAAGAGTTTAGGTATTTTTCTCAATATGGGAAGCCTGCAAAATACACTGCTGTAGTTCAGCTGCTTTCTTATATGTCTTTTCAGCCTTTCAAAATCAGATATATTATCATCCAAGGTGGGCGGATCCATTTCCAGATACTCTTTTTCTACATATGTGCCAAATTTCATTCCGCTCTCCAGCATGCGCTTTTTGGAACTCTGAAATATGTCTTTTTCCCTATTTCCGGAAAAATCTTCTATTTTCATCCCATGCATTGAAGATGACTCAGTTTCAGGTACTTCTACAGTTGAATCAGCTTCGATAATACTTTGGCAGGCAAGAATATATCCGTCTTTTTCCTCTTCTTCAGTAATATATCTGCTGTTTTTTGAAACTATATTTCCATTGATTTTCTTAACCTTGCATTTTCCACAAGCCCCGCTCCCGTTACAAGGAGTGTCCATGAATATACCAGCTTTTCTCACAGCTTCCAGAAGGTTTTCCCCCTTTGGAACTTCTATTTCCCTGTTATAGGGAATAAATTTTATCTTCACCATGTTTTGCAATACCTCCCTTAATAAAAGCAGCAAATTATTAATCTAATTTTGATTCATATGCAGAGGAGCTAAGCAGATCTTCAATTTCACTTTTATCCTCTATCTTTATTTTTATTATCCATGCCCCGTAAGGATCTTCATTTATATATTCAGGTTCATCGTCTAACTTTTCGTTGATTTCAACCACCTTGCCGGACAGCGGAGATATCGTATCCGATGCATTTTTAGATGATTCAACCACTCCAAAAGAACTTCCCTTTGTAACTTCATCCCCTATCTCCGGCATTTCCACAAACAATATTTCACCCAGCTGATCCTGGGCAAAATCACTTATACCTATAAGCGCCGTATCATCTTCTACTTTTGCCCAGGTATGATCCTCACTGTAATACAGCTCTTTCGGAAAATTCATAAATACCACCTCTTTCTCCAATATATTTTACTATCCATGTTATAAAAATTACATTATAGGATCCATAGTAAGTGCAGGATGCTCCTTCTCTTCCAGGAATTTTAAAACATCATCAGATTCAACAGCTATGGTTTCATCACATATTCTATCTGCAAAATTATCTATATCATACAATTCCTTGGCCGTTTTATTCAGCTTTTCCGTTACAAAATCCTTCAATTCTTTCGGCATCCAAACTATTCTGGCAATTCCTCCTTCAGCTTTCATAAATTTCTTTGAAGATATGAAAGTCCTTCCATGTCCCATAAAGCCTGGAGTCTGAACTCCACCACCCGTCATGGAGGCCAGTTCACCAAAAGTCATTCCAAGAGGTGTCATTGCGGCATATTCCCTATTTACTATCACAACACCATTGGCCTCCGGCATTATACCCGTAATACATTCAAAACATCCGCAGGAAGTCATAGGATCCTGTAAAATACTATATAATGTAACATTATTTACAGCACCTTGAGATATTTTTGAAACAGTTTCATTTACTTTTTCCCAGACACCTGCATTCTCGTCAATCAAACCCTCTTTAGGTACTGCCTGGCAGGGTCCTGTCGGGTTCAATTCAAGGGTGGCCTTGGCATCCAGCCAGGAAACTGCACCGCAGAGTCCGAGCCTTTCCGGTGTAATTATGCAAACATGGGCAGGTGCAAAGGACTGGCACAAATTACAGGAATAGAAAGTATCAACTTTTTCATCCACCAAAGACTCAAGTCTTGCATCTCTCTCAGCATACCTCGGCATAGCATATTCTTTCTTCAATTTGGAAATTTTAGCGTGATCTGTAAATATAGTGACTTCACATTTATCAACAACAGAACCAAACTCATCCAGCATCTTGGCATATATCACTTCACCAAAATGCTTCAATCTGAATCCTTTTTCGTAGGCTTCCTTGCCTATCCTCACCCAGGTCAGATTTCTCTGTCCCACATGCATTACTCCTTCTATATAATTCAAGAAATAATGAATTCTTCTTTCAAGAACCGGTTCAAAGTCTTTTTGCATATTGGCTCCCCCTACTTTTACAAGCATCCCAAGGGGCATCCTTCCGGGCACTTTATCTATAGTATCTATATCAGGACCTATGAGCTCTATCTTATGATCCTCAATTTTTCCCGGATCCACATTCATTACCAATTCCCAGGATTCAGTTTTGCCTCCTCCAAATTCCGCAAACATGTCATTCTTTCTTATTCTCTCACCTTCAAAAGCTGCAGCAAAAGCAACCGGGATTGGTATTTCAGTTACCTTTATCTTTATTTTTCTAGCTTCCAAAGAGGTCTTTACAAATTTATCATAATCTTTTTGAGTCAGCAAAAGTGTAGGAACTTCAGGTACATCCTGATCGGTAATTACAGGAAATCCAAGTGCTATGGCCCCTGCTCCCGCAGAAATCACAAGTTCGCTCAAGGGTCCGAAAGCATTTACAAAAGCAGGTACTCTCTCCGCAGTATACTGCAGCATCTCCTTAAGTGCCCCGCCTTTAATCCCTCCAAATATGAGTCCAGTTCTTATAGCTACAGTTACAACATGTATTACAGCAGTAACGTCATAGCCAAGGGGAATGACTCTAAGATCAAGTCCCATCTTAACTTTTCCCTCTACAGCCTGATCTATTACCTTCCCTACCAAAAATGTAAGCAGTCCTTTCGATTGATAGTCCTTTATGATCTTGGATGCAGTATCCACATCCGGACATTCTCCGAGTACAACTGCAACTCCGGGTATGTCTCCTGTAACAAGCGGTACTCCGAGAGATCGTATAATTGGATCCGAGATAAATCCAACACAGGGTTCAGTATAAGGGGTATCGGACAATGTGTATTTTACAGCTTCTATTATTTCTGCAGCTACAGCTGTCGCAAGTCCTGAATTTAGAGCCTTATCAAGGGTTTCTTCTTCTACTATGAGGCTTTTAACTATGTCAAGAGCTCCTTCTAATTCCCCTAAATTTGTTATCTTTTTCCCTGTGGCCGCAAAAATCACCGGAAGCGAATATGCAGTATCCGGGAAAGCTACCTTACAATCTCTGCCCTTTTCATCCACAGCTTTTTTAACCATGTCCTCAGCTGCTGCCAAAGCCTGTTTTGAACCAGTGAATATAGTTTGAAATAAATTCATTTTTAGCTCCTCCTATTTTTTTAATATTAAAAGATTATAGTTCCAGGTAGGAATCTGCATATAATACAGCCCCATTTATAACATCACAGGTTTTTATAGTCTCCATCAATCTCTTGTCACAAGGATTCATTATGGCAGAGGTAAGTCCGCTCTGTATTGCCATAGCTGCATAGGTTGAATCTATTATAGGCCTTATTTCCTTTGGTGCTCCATTGGACACATTGCTGAGCCCGCAGCAAGTTCTGAGTCCCATCTCGTTTATCAATTTAATGGCTTCCAATACTTCCTTCTGCTTATCCTGCATGCCCTTTATCACTAAAAACAACGGATCAAATAATAAATCAGTAGGCTCCATCCCCAGTTCCATAGCTTTTTCAAGCATTTCCGTACAATACGCTATTCTCTCATCATTATCCTTTGTAATTCCCTCTTTTGCACACAGTGCTATGCACATAGCGCCATATTTTGCGGCTAAATCTATATTCCCAATTCTCTCACCTGCATCTGCAGAGTTTATTATGGGCTTCCCCTTTTCCCTGTTATATACTTTAAGTCCTGCTTCAATTGCCTTTTTGTTCGTAGTATCAAGTGCCAGCGGAACATTATCAAATTCACTTTGAAGTGCTTTAACGGCCCACTGCATTATTTCCTCTCCGTCTTTTCCTGCAGGTCCTATGTTTAAGTCAAGGTAATCAGCTCCTGCATCCAGTTGTTCTTTAGCCCTTTTGAATATGGGCTCGGTATTTCTTTCTTCAATAGCTTTCCTGATTGTCGGAGATATACAGTGAATTCTTTCACCTATGATCATAAATTTGTCCATTATTATACGACCCCCTATTTTTTAGTATTTTCACATTCTCTTTTCATATATTTTCAGTTACTGGTCAAAAAATCTTCAGCCAGTAACTGTGCTGCCAAATGCTCGCTATTTTTCAGCCATTCCCTTTAACAACTTAGGAATATACATAGCCTCCGTAGTACCTACAACTACATTCCAATCTGGAAGGCTTTCTTCCAGTTCCCCCTTTAATACCGCAACTTTTCCGGGTATTATAAGAGTCCTATTTTTAGTCTTTTTCTCTATTCCGCTATTTTTTATGGCATCGGTTATCACACTGGCTGTAAACTTGCCTGCCGCCCAGGAAGTCAGCACCGAATACCCTCCTGCATCGGGAATGACCATCCAAACAGGTACTTTAGACCTTTCAACTTCCCCTGAAACTATAAAATAAGTCAGTGCAAAGTCAACAGTACACATTACAGGCGAATTCTCATCTGCATTATTTAATCCGTATACACCAACTTCCACCCTCATAGGTTTTTGAGGATCTGTAAATATATTTTGCCTGATCCCATAAAGGGGAAGCGCCCTGCAGTAATCCATATCACTTAAAACAAGTATTGAACCATATTTTAGAGTAAACAGCGTAGACAAAGTTACTTCCTGGAATTTATCCCCTTTAGCAAGTTCATTTAAAAACAATATGGACGGATATCCAAAAGTTCTATCTTCTCCCTGAAGATTGATCCTTCTTATTTGAACCGTATTTTCAAAAGTCTGTTTAATAGATTTGGAACCTGGATCCAAAACCAGATTTTTATACCCCAGTTTTTGAATATTTTCTACCAGCGTATATAATTCCTTCAAATCATCCGCTTTCACACCCAGGGGAATATTGTCCTGTTTTACAAGTGCTACCATATCTTTGAAATTATCTTTGTTAGCACCATAAGCCAGCGGATTTTCACTTTTCACCAGTTGAAGTGCCTCTTTCATAACTGCTGTGTCTTCACAGGCCAATATATAAGCCACTTTTAATCCACTTGATTTTACTTTGTTTATAAGTGCAAGATATTTATCCTTATCCGAAACATATTTCAAAACCACAAATTCGGTTTTCATCTCTTCGCCAATTCTAACATAGTTCATATCTTTCATATGCTGGATCTTGGTATCTATATCCGAATCTTCCATATTTTCCGATAAGAGTACCGCAAACCTGTTTCTATTTACGAAGGTCTTCTCATGCCTGAATAAAACAGTCTCACCACCTAGTTTGTATTCTGTATCCCCTTTCCCTATAGTTATTGTCTTCATAAGTGGTGCTGTAGCCTCTGACAATTTTTCTATTGATTCCTTGCTCATATGAGGACATTTGCTTATTTCCGCCGCTCCAGATGCCACTTTCATTGAAAAAGCCAGGCAGGTTGGAAATCCGCAGTCCTTACAATTTTTTTTCGGTGTTAATTTAAATATACCTAATCCTGTTAAAGCCATTTTGAATCCCCCTTAATTTAAATACTAGTATAATTTTTTATTATCCCAACAGTTCACTGATAAAGCTTCTCATTACTTCCACGGATTTAGGATGGCGAAGTATTATTGCATTACTTCCGGAAGCCAGTACTCCTGCAGCGGCTGCAACTTCCATGGAGATTCCCCTGTCTTCCTGATTTCCCCACTCCGGAGCTTCTTCTTCAGGTTCCACAGATTCTTTTGATTTCCATGTTTCAGAAGAAACCGGAGATATAATTGGAATCTGAAGGGTTTTATCATTTTGAGTCAAGGCTGCAAGTTTCACCCTGTCCAAAGTTGATATAACATATTCATAACCATATCCACCTGCCGAACATCCTACATTATCTACAACATTTTCATTTCCTATTCCAAGCTGATTTATCAAAATATTGATCTGTTTTGCCAAATTTATATCCACTGAAGATTCAGCTACAACCTTGTTATTATAAGCCAGAACACCAGCGGCAGCGACGGTTTTATAATTGTCCTCTACTGCTGACATCAAAAGTACATTGTGCCCTTCAGCAGCCTGGGCAATTTTTTCAAATAGCTTGGCATCTTTTTCGTGATTTCCCGTACCCGCAACCAAAAGTGGAGTCTTTATAGCTTCAACCACTGCTTTGACCTTTTCTGCACAATCTTCAGGTGACGAATCCTTACCATTGGGATCCGCACTTACAAGTCTCAGGCATATGAAATCCGGACTATATTTTTTCTCAACAAACTGCGCCCATTTTACAGTATCATTTGAAACGTCTTTGTATAACTCCTTTAATGTATTTGTCCAGCCTTCCGGGTAAACATCTGAAATTTCCATACCAATTTTGGGTGTATTTCCCGTATTTCCGTCAAAGCTATAAAATGGAAGTACCGACTCTCCTCCAAGTTTTACAGCTTTCTCTCCAGTGCCAATTTCAACTTCACCAATTTTCCCTGTATATTTCTGTATTGGTTTTTTAAACATAATGCTGCCTCCTTAGTTACTTTTAAATTCAATTTTCGATAATATTTCATTTATTGCCTTTCTGCAGGATGAATCCTCCGGCAAATCCACCAGGGCTTTACCATCTGAATCATAGTCATATACCATCTGATCCATAGGCACAACTCCTATCAAATTCAGTTCCTGTTTTTTTATTTCCTCTTTTATGCCGGAATTTAACTTACCCTCTGGTGCCCTGTTCACTATGAGAAAAATCTGACCAACTTTCAAATTCAATTCAAGAGCCAGACGTTTTATTCTACCCACAGCCTGAATGCCCCTCCTCGAACAGTCACTTATTAGAAGCAGGGCATCAATAGGATCTATGAGCTTTCTGCTCAAATGCTCCATTCCAGCCTCATTGTCAACCACTATATAATCATAATTGCCTGAGAGCAGATCCACTTCTGCTTTAAGTATCCCGTTAACATAGCAATAACATCCAGGGCCCTGGGATCTTCCCATAACAATAAGATCATATCCGTCACCTTCAGTTATTGAAGTATTCAATTTGTACTTCAAATAATCTGCTTTTCTCATTCCTCCAGGGAAACTGTCTCCTGAAAGTGACTTGCGATTCACATCTTCTTTTATTTCTCCTATAGTTTCTTCGATTTCTGTTCCGAGCACTTCATTTAAATTGGAATTGGCATCGGCATCAACAGCTAAAATGGAGCCCATATTCTTCCTTATCAAATAATCTATCAAAAGACCCGTCAAAGTAGTTTTACCTGTGCCTCCCTTACCTGCTACAGCTATTTTATATCCCATAGTACAACCTCCTCATATCGTTATGGTAAAGATTATTTACAACTTACTTAATGGCATTAATACACTGGCCATGGACATCATGGAGTGCCTCCATTATTCCCTCTGAAAGCGTCGGATGAGGGTGGATAACCTCTCCCACTTGTTCTGCAGTGAGCCCAAGTTCACAGGCTACAGCAAGTTCACCAATCATATCCGTGGCACGCTCTCCTACTATTGCAGCCCCCACAATAACATCCTTCTCATCTGTTATCACTTTTACAAATCCCTGAAATTTGCCCATTGCCTGAGCTTTCCCAAGACTTCTAAAATCAAATTTGCCAACCTTGTAGTCCATTCCCCTTTTCTTTGCTTCACTTTCTTTAATTCCTACAGACGCAATTTCGGGTTCTACAAATATACAGCTTGGTACAGCTTTATAACTCATCTTTTTCCTCTTATCCAAAAGAGCATTGTAGACAGCTACTACACCTTCTCTGGAAGCTACATGTGCAAGAGCCGGGCTTGGTATCAGGTCACCTACAGCATAAATACCCTCTATGTTGGTTTCCAGATATTCATTTACAATTACCCTGCCCTTTTTGTCAGTCTTAATTCCAACATTTTCTAGTCCCAATTTATCAGTATAAGCCCTCCTGCCAACAGCCACCAACATGGTCTCTGCTTCCAAAATCTTTCCGCTTTTTAATTCAGCAGTTACCCCGTTTTCTTTAACTTCCACACTGGATATGCCGTCTCCTACAAAATATTTTATTTTGTTCCGTTTAAAAGATCTCTGCAGCTGCTTTGCCACATCTTCATCTTCAAGAGGAGCCAGGTGGGGCAACATTTCAACTACTTTGACTTCAGTCCCCATACTGTGGAGGAAATACCCAATTTCACATCCTATTGGTCCCCCTCCTACTAAAATCATGGATTTAGGAAGTTTATTTAAATTTAACACCTCATCAGAAGTTATAACTTTTTTACCATCATATTTAAAAAACTTGGGTGTAACAGGCACGGATCCGGCTGCAAGTACAATTTTATCTCCACATACAATTTCCTTGGATCCATCTTCCCTTGTCACTTCTATGTTTCTGCTGTTTAGAAGTTTTCCACTCCCTTTTATAATTTTTACTCCCCTATATTTAAATATTGCCTCTATTCCCTTGACTAGTTGAGATACAATCTTATTTTTTCTCTTCATGATAAAATCGAAATCGACTTTTGCCTCTCCGCCAAGGTTGATTCCAAATTTAGATGAATTCTTTGACATTTCCAGCACATCCGAGCAGGCAAGCAATGCCTTAGTGGGGATACATCCGACATTCAGGCAGGTGCCCCCCACACATTTTTCTTCAATTACGGTTACATCTGCTCCCAAAATAGCAGCCTGAACAGCAGCTACATATCCGCCGGGTCCTCCCCCAATCACAACTAATTTCATTACAATCGCCCCTTTTTTTATAATCCTGCTTCGTCCAATATCAAAGGTACATTTTCCTCTGCACCAATGGCCATTATATGAACTCCGTCAAATAATCTTTCTTCCTTAATCATCCTTATAAATTCTCCGGCTATTTTTATTCCCTCTTTAGTTTTGTCCTCGGCATTTTTTATTCTGTCAATAAGTTCGTCGGGTACAAATATGCCTGGTACATTTTTATTCATATATCTGGCCATGCCTGCAGACTTCAAAGGTACTATGCCAATCATGATCTTTGCATCCAGATCTTTGGTCTTCTCTTTGAATTCTTTTAAAGTATCTATGTCATAAACAGCTTGAGTTTGAAAAAATTTAGCTCCGGCTTTGATTTTCTTCCTCATTTTAATAATCTGAAGCTCTAAGGGCTCATACTTGGGGGTGACACAAGCTCCCAGATAGAATTTGGGGATTCCACTTAACCCATTTCCGCTCATGTCCTTCCCTGCAGCTAAAGTGCTAGCCACCTGCAATATTCCAACGCTGTCAAGATCATAAACCGGCTTTGCCCCAGGATGATCCCCCACCCCGGTGTAATCTCCCGTAAGTGCCAAAACATTTTCTATTCCAAAAATACCTGCAGATAAGAGTTCCCCCTGAATTGCTATCCTGTTCCTGTCTCTTCCCGTTATCTGAAGCACAGGCTCCAGTCCTTCATCTTTTAGGATCTTACAGGTGGCAAGGGATGTAGCTTTCAATGTAGCAGATTGAAAATCTGTAACATTTACCGCATGAACCCTTCCCTTCACCTTATTGGCACACTCGATCAGGTGAGAGAGATCTGTTCCCTTGGGAGGTGCCATCTCGGCCGTAACTGCAAAATTACCTTTTTCAAAAGCTTCTTTCAGCAAGCTCATTTTTTTAAATCCCCCTTTTGACTATTACTTATTCCTCAGATTTATTTTACCAGGGTGCGAATTCACTTGATAATCTCTGGGTTCTCTCAACTTTTCCAGATTATCAAGTTGTCCTAATTCTTTCAATCTATTGTAAATCAATATCCATGCACAATCATTTTCGGGGTTAACTTCACATTTACCGTCCTTTGCCCCACCACAGGGTCCATTTAAAAGTCCCTTCGCACATTTAGTAATAGGACAAATCCCCCCGGTCCATCCAAGCTGGCAGTTTCCACAGGCCCTGCAGGCTTCAGAATACTTTCCTATTCTTTCCACTTCACCTATAAACATGGTATTGTTTCCTGGATAAACTGGAATATCAACCAATTTGGCTACAGTCTGTGTTCCATCCCCACAGGACAGGGACAGAACCGCATCTGTCTCTTTCAGCTCAGATCTTAACGATTTCAAATCCCTTTTTGTTTTCAAAAAATTACAGGCAGGATCAAGTATTTTATAACCTAGAACTTTTTTACCGTTTTCCTCCAGTTTGGCTTTCATTTTCAGCACTTCCTCCTCCCCGCCTACTTTACAGGTGGTAGCACACAGGGAGCATCCAGTAATCACCACTTTTTTGCTGTCCTCAAGACATTCCAGTAATTCCTCAAAAGGTTTCTTTTCCGAAATAATCATATTTTATACCTCCATTTAACCAAAGGTCTATAGGTTATTTTGCAGTTTGCAGGCTTTTACAATATGCTGTGCCAATATGGAAGAAGTTACCGAACCAACCCCTGCCGGCACGGGCGTAATCATCGAAGTTTTTGGCTGACAGTCTTCAGTGTTCACATCTCCGCAGATCCTTCCATTTTCATCTATATTTATACCGACGTCTACGACCACAGCACCGTCTTTTACATATTTCGAATCTATCATTTTGGCTCTTCCTATAGCCACCACAAGTATATCCGCTTCCGAACAAATCTTCGGCATATCCACAGTTTTGGAATGACATATTGTAACTGTAGCATTTTTATTTAAGAGAAGCATGGCCATCGGCTTTCCGACTATCATGGATCTACCTATTATAACCGCACGCTTCCCCTGCACAGGTATTTTATAATGCTTCAATATCTCTATAACAGCAGAGGGAGTACAGGGAGCAAACCCCGTTTTATCCTTTTCCATCACTTTTGCAACATTCACGGGGCTGAAACAGTCCACGTCCTTTTCAGGTGCAATTATATATTTTATAACATTCTCATCCAGCTGCCCCGGAAAAGGCCTGAACACCATTACCCCATTTACACTTTTATCTTCATTTATCTTCTTCAACTCATCAACAAACCTATCCTGTGTCACATCCTCGGGTAATTCTTTAACAGCTGCTTCTATCCCAATTTTACTGCATCTTTTTAAAGCTCCTCTTTCATAAGCAAGGTCACTTCCGTTTGCCCCAACTCTCACCAATGTAAGCTTTGGGGTAATACCCTTTACCTTCAAATTTTCAACTTCTTTAGTTAAAGTTTGACTTATAGCATCCGCCACAGGTTTACCTTTAATTATCTGACCCATACTTATAATCTCCTTCACATTTAAAATTGGCTTTTACAAAGTTTACTTAAAACCTTCTTGTACACTCTGTCAGCAACTTCAATACCATCCTCAACCAAAGGTTCTGTTTCCAATTTTATTTTTCTTACATACTCTTCATCTTTAATGGAATTTATGTTTATTATCACATTGAGCTGAGCTCCGATAATAGCAGCCTTAAGACACTGAACTCCAACACCCACATCACTTATGGCAAGTTTTGAACAATTGTCTACAAGTGCCTCATGAAGTTTAATTGCCTCATAAGCTTTCTTTAAAATATTCACCGGGACAGTGCAAGCTTTCTTTAGACATTTTTCCAAGGTTTCAAATTTCAATCTTTTTTCCTCTTCAGTTTCTTTAGGCATTCCATAGGCTTTGGAAAGCGGCAGAAAACATTCTGCATCTTCATCAACCAGTTCTAAAAGTTCCTTCTGCAGGCAAGCTGCCCTTTTTAATATTCCCCTTATTTTTTCATCATACTGGGCATATTTTTTCTTGCCTATAGTGAGGTTGCACACCATACTCCCCAGTGCCATACCTATGGATCCTACAATTGCAGAAGCCCCGCCCCCACCTGGTGCAGCTGCTTTAGAAGCCAGAACTCCCACAAAATTCCCACAAGTTTCATCTGCCAATTTCATATATCACTCCCCCTAAAATGTTCTAGAAAAGTCCACTTATCACTCCATTTTCATCCACATCTATCTTTTCGGCTGCTGGAACAGTAGGAAGTCCTGGCATCTTCATTATTGAGCCAGTTATTGCAACTACAAAACCTGCTCCTGCTGAAACTGTAACCTCTCTTACCGTAATTTTAAATCCTGTAGGCCTTCCAAGTTTATCTTTATCATCTGTCAGAGAGTATTGAGTCTTGGCTATACAAACCGGTGTCTTCCCAAACCCCAATTTTTCCAGTTCGTCAATTTGCTTGTTTGCCTGAGCTGTAAAGACTGCATCATCGGCACCATATATTTTCTGTGCTATAATTCTTATCTTGTCCCTAATCGGCAGCTTTTCGTCATAGGCAAATTCAAAATTATTTTTGCCGTTTTCTATAAGGTTCAATACTTCTTTTGCAACTTCTATTCCGCCTTCTCCGCCTTTTGCCCATACTTCCGACAGCTTTACATTAACTCCCAGCTCTTTGCACTTATCCTCCACCAACTTGAGTTCAGCTTTGGTATCTGTAGGAAATGCATTTAGTGCTACAACTGCCGGTAATTTGAATACTTTAGTTATATTTTCCACATGCTTCAGCAGGTTGGGAATTCCTTTTTCAAGAGCCTCGAGGTTTTCACTGTCCAGCTGTGTCTTTGGAACTCCACCGTTATATTTCAGCGCCCTCACTGTAGCGACTATTATAACGGCATCCGGTTTCAATCCACCCATTCTGCATTTGATATCCAGGAATTTTTCAGCGCCAAGGTCAGCACCAAATCCTGCCTCCGTAATTACATAATCACCAAGATGCAGTGCCATTCTCGTTGCCATTATGGAATTACACCCGTGGGCTATATTTGCAAAAGGTCCGCCATGTACAAAAGCAGGAGTTCCTTCAAGAGTTTGTACCAAATTTGGTTTCAGTGCATCTTTAAGGAGTGCCGCCATGGCTCCTTCAGCTTTTAAATCATGGGCTGTCACAGGCTTCCCATCTCTTGTATAGCCAACTACTATTCTCGCGAGTCTGGCTTTTAAATCTTTTATGTCACTTGCCAGACAGAATATTGCCATGATTTCCGAGGCAACAGTTATGTCAAACCCGTCTTCTCTCGGTGTACCGTTGGCTTTTCCACCCAATCCATCTACTACAAATCTAAGCTGCCTGTCATTCATGTCAACACATCTTCTCCACGTAATCCTCCTGGGATCTATATTGAGAGAATTGCCATGATAAATATGATTGTCTATCATAGCGGCCAGCAGATTATTTGCAGCGGTCATGGCATGTATATCTCCTGTAAAATGCAGATTTATATCTTCCATTGGAACAACCTGGGCATAACCGCCTCCCGCAGCTCCTCCTTTTATTCCAAACACAGGTCCCATAGATGGTTCTCTAAGAGCAACAATCACTGATTTATTAAGCTTTGCAAGTGCGTCTGCCACTCCTATCGACGTAGTGGTCTTTCCCTCTCCGGCAGGCGTAGGGTTTATAGCTGTACACAGTATGAGTTTTCCCTTTTTGCTGGGCGTGGTTTTTAATAAATTGTAATCCACTTTTGCCTTATATTTTCCATATAACTCAATATCATCTTCAGAAATACCAATTTTCTTTGCAATATCCTGTATATTCTCCATTTTACATTCCTGAGCTATTTCAAGATCTGATTTATAAGCCATTATTATACCTCCATCTCCAATTTTTCTTTTATTTTTTTTATCTCCTCTACAGTTTTATTGTCAGAATCATAGGGAGATTTATTAACTCTGTCGGAATTTCCCACAGCACCACTATAGTGTATAAACCCAAGGCATTCTTTTTCATCTATATTTTGAAGTACAAACTCTTCATCCTCACTGTCTTTAATTTTATTGGCCACCACAAATATCTTTTCAATACCTATGTCTCCCGCCAATTTTCTTACATGTTTAAAAGTTTGTATACTCCTTATACCAGGCTCCACGACAACAATAAATACATCTACACCTTGAGCTGTTCCCCTTCCTAAATGTTCAATTCCCGCTTCCATGTCCATTATTACAATGTCCTTATTTTGAAGCAATAAGTGAGAAGTCAATTTCTTCAGCAAAACATTTTCCGGGCAGAAACACCCCGTACCGCCGGTGTTAACCGTTCCCATTGTCAAAAGTCTAACACCATTATATTCTCTGCAGTATCTCTCCGGTATATCATCCACTTTAGGATTTAATTTAAACATTTTTCCAAAAGTTCCCGGTATAGATTTAGTTCTTTCAGCTACCAGCTTTTTCATTTCTGAAATCGGCACGATTTTTTTAGTTATCTCAGGGGGAAATCCTAAAGCCAGCGCTAAATTGGGATCAGGATCTGCATCCACAGCTAAAACCTTATACCCTTCTGATGCATATATTCTGCTTATCACTGCTGCAAGCGTAGTTTTTCCCACACCACCTTTACCCGTTATAGCCATCTTCATTTTCACCTATAATCCCCCTCTTTCCTTGATATATGCTTTTATCAAAGTGATACGTCAATATATTATGTATCACTTTGATAACATATTTTGTATCATTTTAATAATTCATAAAATTAAAACCCACTAGTATCCTGTTTCAGACACTGGCATATTAGTTGCTTGTATTTTAAACCTAAATTCCTATTTTTTTGCGTTTTTCATTCATCCTGCTGAGAATTTGTTCAACTGCCTTTTTAGGATCGGTTTCTATAAAAAATTTAGCTCCAACCCAATCCTCAATTTTGTTGGTAAGGATATCCACAACTTCCGGTCCGCCCGTTACTGGAGGAACCACACCCAACCAGACATCAATGCCAGAACTTACTACATAGGTAGCTATTGCTACAGCCTTTTCCGACATCCACTCCGGTGCTACACCTACAACTGGAAGATCATTCAAATCAGACCCCAGCTGATTTGCCACTCTTCCAACCAAATCCAATATACGACTTATATCTACACAAGAGCCCATATGAAGGACAGGTGGTATATCTACAAGTTTACATACAGTAGCTAGTCCAGGTCCAGCATACTTTACTGCTTCTTTTTGTAATAACCCGTATTTTGCCGCCGCCTGGGCTGCACATCCCGTAACAACTACAATAACATCATTTGCTATCAAACCTTTTATAGTTTCAATGTGATTATAATCTTGAATCGTTTTAGGGTTATTGCATCCAACCACAGCTGCAGCTCCCCTTAACACACCGGATGTTATAACATCTGCCAGAGGTTTTACAGTTTGCATTGGCCCTATCTCGGTGTTCACAACTTTGTCCAATTTATTTAGAATTTCTTCTACACTGTATCCTACAATTGCATTTGATTTTAACTGAGGAATCATTACTTTACTCTGATCTCTATTTTTAAAATTCAATATTGCTTCTTTTAAAATCTTTTTGGCTGAATCCAGTGGACTTTCTTCATCCAATTCGATATAAATTGAATCTTTAATGTGCGCCTTTGGTGAAGTTGTTATAAACTTAGTATGGTAGGACTGCGATAATTTTGCAAGTGCCGGCATTATACATTGTACATCTACTATCAACGCGTCTACCGCACCTGTAACAACTGCCAATTCCTGCTGCATGAAATTTCCCGCTATTTTAATACCATGTCTCATGGAAATTTCATTTCCGGTACAGCACATTCCACAAAGATTTATACCATCGGCACCTACCGATTTAGCCAAATCTATCAGTTCCGGATCAGAAGCTGCTTGTACTATTGATTCTGAAAGGATTGGCTCATGTCCATGCAAAACTACATTTACTGAATTTTTTTCAAGTACCCCAAGATTAGCCTCTGTATCCACAGAATGTGGCGTTCCATACATTATATCGCTAAATTCCGTACCCATATAAGAGCCAAGCCATCCATCCGCCAGTGAACATCTCATAGACATCTTAATCATATTCTCCGCATCTGCATTGCATCCCATGTGAGTTGAGTGCATAATTGCCGTTACTTCCCTGTCAATCGCCCTCGGATATACGCCAAGTTTCTTCCAGATTTCCTTTCTCTTTTCCGGAAGTGAAGGTGGTAAATTTACCTCTCCAAGTTGTCTTCCAAAATCATGAAGTCCCTCTTTAGCCACATCATGTGCTATATCGTACTTATTTCTTCCCTCGGTTTCAACATTGAACCTATCCGCAGATTTTTTTAATTTTTCTTCATCTTTTATCTTTATATTTCCGTCTTCTCTGGTACGATATAAAGCAAGAGCTATACTTCTACCATGATCTGAATGAGCTGCCGTACCTGCTGCAACCATCCTTGCAAAATTTCTGGACACTATGACATCTGCCGTAGCTCCACATATCCCCCTTGAAACTCCTTTTCCAGGTACAGGACTCACCCTACAGGGTCCCATAGCACAATTTCTACAACAGACTCCTGCTGAACCAAACCCGCAGGGTACCTTGAGTGCCGATTTTCTATCCCAAGCCGTTTCTACCTTATCATTTTTGGCTTTTTCAAGCAATTCCAATGTAGCCTTGTCAATTGAGATAGCAGTTTTTTCCATATTAATAATTCCCTCCTTCTTAAAACAACTGCCTTATAACAGCAGTCATTTTTAAGTTAACTTAAATTACCTAATGCCCAACATCATATTCATAAAATAATTGTATTTAAATACAACTATAGATATAACTTAATGTTAAAAAATAAACATATAATTTAAATGAATTTAATTAATATTTAGAAATTAATTATTAAAATTTATCTTTGCTCAATTCTAAAATAGATATATAAAAATTTATCAATAAGACAAGCACTAAAAACTTTTTATCACTTCCTACATATATACTAACATAATATCAATTGATATGAAAAGGTTTTTTTATAAAATTATTTGTTAACATTTTTTAATAAATGCATCCAAAATATTTAAATATTTTGATTATATAGAAAATTCAGTAGAAAAAATAAGATTTACTTAGCATCAATTATATTTAAATGTAATATTTTACAAGATATAAGTATATTACTTTGGTATATATTTAACAATTATTAATGCATATTTACTATTATATTAAATAAAATAGTATTTATTTTCAGGTTAAAATTTGTAAGCTTTTAAGCAAGTCCCTGTAACCAAAGACTATATAATTCCATATATTATAATTAACCAAACCTTTAAATTGACAATTTTTTTATTACAACGGAATAATACTCTAAAATGAGGAGGCAATATTATGGCTATTTTTAAAGCTTATCCAACTGATGATGTATATATATCAGAGTTTTTTCCAAACACAAACTTCATATCATCACCGGTTTTATATAGTGGGGAATACACCCAGTACAACGGATGTCCAGATGCTTATGCAAGTTTACTGAAATTCAGTATTAAAAGCTCAATACCATATGGATCTGTAATATCAAAAGCCTATCTATATATTTACGTAAACAGGAAAAATAAACTTGACTGTAAATATCCATGCCAATCCATAACGGTCTATAATAATTTAAATAATTTTAGCGGAAACACAGCTACATGGAACAATGCACCAGATATTTCCATAACTCCTTATAAAAAAACAGTATCAGATGCAGATGTTGGAAAATTTATAAAAATAGAAATAACAAACTTAGTAATTGGCTGGTATAATAATTATCTTTCAAATAACGGCATAACTTTAGTTGGAATGGAAAATATCGTGGACAGTTTAATTGGATACGATAGTAGTAGGACTCCTAATTCGCCCTATTTATCAATAGAATATAACTGCAATTCAAGACCTCCAGATCATAATAAGCCTTGTCCTCCAAATCATAAATGTAAACCTGGCCCTCCCGGTCCTCAGGGTCCTAAAGGTCCCCAAGGCGATCCTGGATGCCCTGGACCTCAGGGCCCTCAAGGCAAACCTGGTTGTCCCGGCCCTCAGGGTCCTCAAGGTCCTCAAGGTGATCCTGGATGTCCTGGCCCTCAGGGTCCTCAAGGCAGACCTGGTTGTCCCGGCCCTCAAGGTTCTCAAGGTCCCAAAGGTGATCCCGGTTGCCCTGGCTCTCAAGGCTGCAAAGGTGATCCCGGTTGCCCTGGACCTCCTGGACCTCAGGGTCCCAAAGGTAAAAAAGGTGATCCCGGCTGTCCCGGCCCTCAGGGTCCCAAAGGATGCAAAGGCGATCCCGGCTGTCCCGGCCCTCAAGGCCCTAAAGGATGCAAAGGCGATCCCGGTTGCCCTGGACCTCAAGGCCCTAAAGGATGCAAAGGCGATCCAGGCTGTCCTGGACCTCAGGGTCCTAAAGGCGAAAAAGGTGATCCCGGCTGCCCTGGACCTCAAGGTCCTAAAGGATGCAAAGGTGATCCCGGCTGTCCCGGCCCTCAGGGTCCTAAAGGATGCAAAGGTGATCCCGGCTGTCCCGGCCCTCAGGGTCCTAAAGGATGCAAAGGTGATCCAGGCTGTCCCGGCCCTCAAGGTCCCAAAGGTAAAAAAGGTGATCCAGGAGCTCAAGGCCCTCAAGGTGAAAAGGGTGACCCAGGTGCCCAAGGTCCTCAAGGCGAAAAAGGCGATCCCGGCTGTCCCGGCCCTCAGGGTCCTCAAGGCAAATCCGGTTGTCCCGGTCCTCAAGGTCCTCAAGGCAAACCCGGTTGTCCCGGCTCCAAAGGTCCTAAAGGCGACCCCGGCTGTCCAGGTCCTCAGGGTCCTCAAGGCAAACCTGGTTGTCCCGGCCCTCAAGGCCCACAAGGCAAGCCCGGTTGTCCCGGCCCTCAAGGTCCTAAAGGCGACCCCGGCTGTCCCGGCCCTCAAGGCCCACAAGGCAGACCTGGTTGTCCCGGCCCTCAGGGTCCACAGGGCAGACCCGGTTGTCCCGGCCCTCCTGGACCTCAAGGCCCTAAAGGTAATCCCGGACATGGTTCCATAATACCTTTTGCATCAAACGATCCTATTACACTAACTTCCTTTCCAAATGGAACAACTAATACGGTAAGTATAATAGGATTCGGAAACTCAATCAACGATATTAATATCTATGAAGGCAAAATTTATCTCGGTGGAATTCAAAATATAGCTTTCTCTATTCCGAGAAATGGAACTATAACCTCAATATCAGCATATTTCAGCACCAGCAATTCATTCTCATTAGGAGATGGTTCTGCAACTATTAAAGTACAACTATACAGCTCGGATACTCCGGATAACAGTTTTGAACCAATTCCAGGTGCTAGTGTGATACTGCCGCCTTTGGCTGGACAAATCGTCGATATTGATACCATTACAAATAACCTCAGTACTAATTTGAATATACCGGTTCATGCACAAACCCGTTTATTAATGGTATTTTCTATAACAACATCTGATATTTTCTGCAGCAGTATAATAGAAGGCTATGCAAGTGCAGGTATTACTATAGAATAAAATAACATTCTTAGAATTATAAATCCACTTTTAATATTCAGGGAAGTTTGTTTCATTCAAGCTTCCCTTCAATTCTCAAATTTTTCAATAGTCATTATTATAAATATATAATTTCTATTCTCTCTTTTTGAACAATTTTGTTATAAGCGATTGGCTTTTCCTAATTTCCAATTGATTTTTAAGCTTTTCATTTTCTTCAAGTAAATAATCCACTTTTTCTTTTAACAGTTTATTATTTTTTTCCTTTTCCTCTAACCTATTCTGAACATTTTCCGTAATAATTTGCTGGCTTGAAAATTGTTCTTTAACTTCGTTCATCTGCTTTTCAATATTTTTTTTAACTTCCATAAAAAAATTTAAATTTTCCTCTAGTCTTCTTTTCTGCTGAACAATTTTAGAAAACTTATCTTTATATTCATCTGCAGCATATTTTTTCTTTTGTAGATACATGCTAAATGAATCAATTTTTTCTTTAAGAACAATATTCTCACGGCAAATATTCTTAAATTTTTCTTTTATCTCTTCAATACTTTCATTTTCTTCATCAATATTTAACTTCTTATTGTAATGTTTTTCTAATAAATTTATATTGTTTTCTGCCAGATCTGAAGGTGAAAAAATAAGCAGTCCATTTTCTTCTATTCCATAAACCTTATATGGATACCTGCTTTTCCCAATATCAATAAAATTATATACTCTAACTGTATTCTCCGGCTTCTTACTAAAAAGAACTTTACGACTCCATTTCCCAAAACTATAACTTGAGCAAAATAGATCGTTGTTTTCCTGCCAGCAGGCAAAAAGATCATTATCTTTATAAAATATAATTGGTTCAATAGGTTCCATGTTACTTTTATAGATTTCATATTTTTTCATATAAATATCGCTTTCAACACAAACATGTTCAAGCAAATACACAGATCCTTCTTTAGTTTTATTAATTATATTGAATATATTGGAACTGCTCACTGCTTTGAACAGTACATTATCCCCCTGCAGTCCATAAAGCCTTCTATCAGAAGTCCACAAACCATTTTCATATTCACAATAAGACAGTGATATTTCATCGCCGCTATCAGAGAGAAAAAAGACATAAATGCAATCATAATCTTTTACTTCAACCTCATAGTATTTCTTTATTTTATCTGACAGAACTATATTTTGAATAGTGTAAAACCTTATTTCCTTTCCGTCCCATATGTAATGTTTTAAAATTCCGCGTTTACTGCCGTCAGATACTTTAAGTAGATAAAAGAAATTCAATTTGCCCTTTAGAATCACTGCTTTTAATTCTTCAATTTTAAATTGACTGCTATCTATATAATAAAGTAATTTACCAAACCATTTGCCATTTTTCATAGTACAATATCTCATTTCATACTTTTTATTGACATATATGATGTGAATTCTATCATCTTCAATACAAACAGCAAATTCAACCACTTCCATATCAATAGATTTCTCTTTTGTCCATTTCCCCTGATCTTCCATTAACTTATACACCAATGTACCGGTATCATTCAAATAAATTTTCCATAAATCATTATCGATATTAAATATCCACGGATATACATTTGCCATAATATCTTTCACCCCTTTAAATTATATTTTTATTAATATAATTTATAACTTATACAATTTACATTTTATAAAATTTTGCTAAATATATTATGTTTGTATATCACAACTATGGTATTCAAACATAATATATAATGAAGTATTAAATATTGTCCCACACCGTCCAATGAGCTATTTATAAGAAAAACATAAAAAACCAATGGTAAAAAATTAGACAAACAAATGCCTACGGTATACCGCGGACAGTTAAATTATAATTTTTAAAGGAGGAAAATCTATGTCCATAAATTTTAATAAATTTGTGCCCCGTCCAGGTCTTGTAAACAAACAAGGGCATTTACCAGATCCTTCCGAACTAGTTTGTGTGGAAGTACCTAAAGTATTCGATCAATGTTTGATCAAAAGGTGTATTTCCTATTGTGAAGGTCCTGATACAGATACAACAGATTATGAATTGAGAAGCAACCCATTGGATAATCCAAAAATATACATTGGCTGTAGAGATTTTAAAATTACATTGACATCAATAGAAAAAATACCTCTATCCTGTGAAAGCGGCTATAAAAAATTAATTATCAATTACACTATTTCATTTTATGCAGATTATATAGACTGTAATGCAGTAAACAGGTGTGAATTATTTGAAATCAACAGGCAGGATGTAATTGGCAAATTTTACTGCCCCAATTCATTATCCAAGGTGACAGATACTTTAACTTCCAAAAACTCAAAAAATAATGACGAAAACATTATAAAACTTGAAATGGTGGCCGATGCACTTCAAGCCGTATTACATGAAGACGAAAATAAATGTAAAGTTCTGGATATTACTTTGGGATATTATATAATTGTAAAATGCGAACTTATAGTCCAATTGCTCATGCCAGCTTATGACTATTGTCCTGTTCCCAAAGAACCTTGTGAACCTGAACCCGAGGAAAATGTATGTGATAAATTCAATAGAGAACCAGTACCAAAATTTTATCCAGATCAAAATTTAACTCCGCTATTCCCCGATTGTGATCCGGATTGTGAAGATGATTGCAGACCAAATTCTACAGAAAACAATGGACATACCAATTAATTGCATCCAGTAAATTCTTTATTTTAATAGAGAGGCATATTAGTCAAATTGCTTTTGTATGCTTCTCTATTAAATACATATTTCGGAGAAATCTAAGAATCACTTGGTCCTTCTAAGGTGACCACATATTTTTTATACCTGCAGGGTTCAATTGAAGATATATTATCTATATTCACAACTACCCCATTATTATTCCTGCAATCTTGAACTTTTAAAAACCTATTTTCTATAATATCAGGGCTCGATATAATCTGCTGTGGATTTTCATTTACAATATATTCGGTACCGCTGTTCATAATTATCTTAAAATTACACATCATATAACTTTCCTTTCCATCACCTATTCTAAATATAATATTTCCATAAAACCAGCTATTTATAAGTAATACAGCGAAGTATTTTATATAACATATTTGATTCCAACTGCCCAGGTGCAGAGGCAGCTTTAGCTGAACCAAAGGTAACTGCCGATCCAAAAATCTCACCCGATATACGGGTGATAACTCCCAATGGTCCCATGGATATGGCAATAACCGGAGTCTCATTGTGGTAACATGCCATTTCATCAGTAGAAGACAATAAAGCAAGTACATCTTTTGCACTGTGTGGCATTACTGCAACCTTGGGTAAATCAGCACCCAACTGCTGCATTTTACACATTTTATATACTAGCTCATTCTTTGTAGGTGTCCTTTTAAAATCATGACTGGATATAATAACCTTGACCCCATATTGATGTAAGTCATTCACAATTTTCCTAACCAGTCCAGTATCTCCGATAGACAATTCAACGTCGGCAATATCAATATTTCCAGTAGCTGCAGCAGTTTTTATAAGTTCTTCGTAATATTTTATTGTGATTTTCTTTTTTCCGCCTTCCCTCTCAGTTCTAAAAGTAAAAATCAAAGGAATATTGCCCAAAACTTTCCTGGCCTCTGCAAGGACTCTTTTCATTTTTTGAATATCATACACATCTTCATAATAGTCAATTCTCCATTCTGCCAAATCCATATTGATTGTCTTTAAATACAATATTTCCTCAATAATATCTTTATCGCTGGAACCCATAAAAGGTACTGCAATTTTGGGGATTCCATCTCCCAATTCTATGTCTCTCACTTGTACTATATTCTTCATTTTTCTCCCTCTATCATTTACAATTTTATAATAATTATATTATAAAGTTTATTTTTAATATTTTGTTAAAATAAAGTATAATAAATATAAGATGATTGGTTAATCATTAATAAATTTATACAAAGCGGTGATAATTATGGATAAAGAAAATGTTAAAAATCAGGTATTAAAGGCATATAAATTCAGACATGCCTGCAAAAAATTCGACGGTACGAAAAAAATTTCCGACGATGATTTCAACTATATACTTGAAGTAGGAAAATTATCTCCAAGTTCCTTCGGATTTATACCGTGGAAATTCCTGATAATTCAAAACAATGAAATCAGGGAAAAAATATCGCCCGTAAGCTGGGGTGCAAAACTCAAGCTTCCCGACGCAAGTCATTTTATAGTAATACTGTCAAGGAAAACACCGGATCTAATATACAATTCAAAATATATTTCACATATCATGGAAGATGTCCAGAAGCTTCCACAAAATGTAATAAATCAAAGGAAAAAGGGATATGAAAATTTTCAAAAAAATGATTTTAAATTGCTGGAAAGCGACAGGGCCATGTTTGACTGGGGATGCAAGCAGACTTATATAGCACTTGGAAACATGATGACAGCAGCAGCTTTCATAGGAATAGACTCTTGTCCCATAGAAGGGTTCAACAGAGAAAAAGTAGAAAAAATACTGGAAAAAGAAGGATTGCTAGATAGAGAAAAATTTGGAGTTTCCTGCATGGCAGCCTTCGGATACAGACAGAAAGAACCCAGACCTAAAACTAGACCGGATTTAAAGGATTTGGTACAATGGGTTAGATAAAACTTTATAAATGAGTTCAACAAAGTACAAACATAAAAATATCAAATCCGGTTGACTTTCGGTTTTTATCCGAAAATCTCCGTCATTTGATATTTAATCAGGCTTCATTTTCCCATTTTCTATAATCTTCTTATCAATTCCCACACCCATATCATAATTTCATGGGGAATAAATTTGGCAACTATTCTATGAATAAAACACACCGGTCCCGGAGTAGATACCGGAAGTCCCATTCTACTGTCATTAAGGGCCATAGCAGCTACACTTCTTGCTTTACCTGCAAATATGAAATTTTTTATTTTTCTACTGTCTCCATTTTGTTTTGCCTTTGAAATAAATTCAGTATTTTTAATCCAGTAAGGACAAACTGCTGTTACATGAATGCCTCTTGGCAGTAATTCTATTCTAAGAGCCCTGCTGTATCTATATAAAAATGCTTTTGTAGCGGCATATATATTCAGATATTGAAATGGCTGAAAGGCAGCTGTTGAACATATTTCAATAATTCGACTTTTCTTTCTCATATACGGCAATACCGCCACAGTCATGTCCATAGCAGCACGGCAATTCAAATCTATCATATCATCGCTGTCTAAAAGGCTTATGTCTTTATAACTTCCGATCTTCCCAAACCCCGCTGCATTTACCAGTATATTTACATGCGGTTTACGTTTCGCCAAATATTCTATAAAATAATCTATATTTTCCCTCTTGACGAGATCAAGCGGTATAACCTGAACTGGAACATTAATTTTATCGGCTAACTCTTCAAGACGTTCTTTTCGCCTGGCAACAGCCCAAACTTCATCAATATCCTTTTCTTTAGAGGCAATTTGATAAACGAATTCTCGACCCAGCCCGCTTGAAGCACCAGTTATTATGGCAATACCCATTTTACCCCCTCCTCATGTTTCATATTTTTAAAAGTCTCCGTTACAGTTGGGTACTGTGATTTTTCCCCCATTGACACATAGCCTCTACAAGTGGTATGAGACTTTTTCCCTTTTTGCTGAGAAAATACTCTACTTTGGGTGGAATCTGCATATACTGTCTTCTCAGTACAATTCCCTTTCTTTGAAGTTCCTTTAACTGAGAGCTCAACATTTTATGAGTAATTCCATCAATATTTCTTTTCAATACACCATATCTTATAGTTCCCATACAGGCCAGCAAATAGATTATTTTCAATTTCCATTTTCCACTTACAATCGACAGAGTGTATTCAAAAGGTTCTTTATTTCCCACATAACAAAGCTTTTCCGACATATCAATACTCTCCTTTATGATAGTATAGCACAAAAAAGTGCATACTATTATTTATATTCATACCAGTTATAATAGAGATAATCAAATTTTTGAAAAAGGAATGATATTTATGATTATCGATGGACATTCTCATCTTACCTTACCTGTGAAAGAACATATAAAAATCATGGACAAGGCAGGCGTAGATAAAACAGTGCTGTTTTCTACATCTTTTCACCCGGAAATGGATAAAAATGCACAGGAAGTAAAAGCCTCAATGAATTATCTCAATGAGCTTCTGAACGGTAAAAAGGGAAATATGACTGAAATACGTAAAAAATCAGTCCAAGAACTGGTAAAAGCCATTAATCTGTATCCCGAACGTTACACCGGCTTTGGTGCTGTACCTCCCGGATTGGATTTAAACACCACAGGACAATATATTTCAGATAATATTAAAAAAAATCATCTGGCGGGAATGGGTGAGTTCACACTAGGAAGTGGACAAATTCCTCTTTTGGAAAATATTTTTAAACTATCACATGAATTTGGAAATCTTCCAATTTGGATACATGGCTTCTTCCCACTTGAACTGCATGATATTAAAAAAATATCCAACTTTGCACGGAAATATCCTTCTATTCCCGTTATTTTGGGACATCTAGGTGGAATCAACTGGCTTGAAACAATGGATATGGCAAAAGAAATTCCCAATTTATTTCTTGATACATCTGCTTACTGTTCTACCTTTGTTTTAGGAACTGTTGTCAACGAATTACCTAAAAAATGTATTTTCGGAGTAGACAGACCTTTCGGCGACCTTGAATTATCCAAAGAAGCCCTCTTGAAAGTAGTTAAATCAAAATCCATCGCCAGTGCAGTATTGGGAGAAAACATAGCACAGATATTGAAAATTTAATTTAAAATACAAAGTATAAATATAAGCAATTCTAAAAAATAGAGAGCTAAAAAATCAGCTCTCTTACTCTTATGCCTTGTACGCTTTTTATGCGGTTTTTTTATTTTAAATGGCAGGGGTAGAAGGCTTCGAACCCTCAACCAACGGTTTTGGAGACCGCTACTCTACCAATTGAGCTATACCCCTAAGACGATAATTATTATATAATATAAAATAGTAAATTGCAAGTTTTTTACCTCTTGTAAATATTTTCTAAATTCTTGATATTGTACTTTAAGGTTTCCTCATAAGTAAGATCCCCATTGTATATTTCTATCTTTACAGGTTTTATATTATAATTTTTCAGCAATTCAGCATTGTTTTTCAAGACAGTTTCATCACTATATAAAAATATCATATTATTGTTTCCCAACCTCTGTTCAAGATTTTGCTTTTCAACTGGATCCTTAGGAACTATACTGCCATTTTCCCCGGGGTTTATTTCCAGGGTATTCAAATTGTTGTATTTTACGAAATAACTCAACTGGTCTTCAGCTATGATGAAATCGTAGCTGCTTAGCTGATCATCTATGGATTTCAAATCTTTTCTGTAATCTTCAAAATTTTTCAATGACTCAGAAAAATTTTTTTCATAGAAATCCCTATTTTGCGGATCCTTGTCCTGAAGAGCATTCTTTATATTCATAAGCATTATTCTATAATTATCAATATTCATAAAATAATAAGGGTTATATTTTAAGATCTTACCATTGTATTTTACAGTTTTATTATAGTTTAAAAGTTGTATCCCCCTAGAAACATTGGTTACTCCAACCCTATTTTTATCCAGTTTGTCTACGAAACCGTCTATCCAGGGTTCAAAACCTGCTCCTACATAGAAAAAGAGATCTTTCTTAGATATATTATCCACACTATCTTCCGTAAATTTGAAATTTACCTCGCCTGATCTATTGTTGAACATATATTCCACCACATGCCTGTCTTTAACTATGGACTTTACCATACCGTATAAAAGCTTATCGGTAGTTACTATATTTAATTCCATGTTTTTCCTCACAGCCAATTTATCAATACCTTCATCTGCTGCATTATTATAATTTTTGTAACTGCATGAAACAAAAAACGCTACAAAAAAAAGCATAATTAAGCACAGTAATCTTTTCAAGTTTTTCACCTTTCTCTCTACATTTCAAAACAGCAGTACCTGGACAGATTAAATAATAACAAATATATTTTACATAAAGAGATCTAACATTGCAAATTACTTTCACAAGATGTTTATCAGATTATTTTATTGTGATAAAATTATATATAGTTACTAAGTTAATATACCACTAAATGGAGGTTTAACCATGAAAGTTAGTATTGATAAAACAATAAGGGCCATGGCAATAGCTCTTGATTTAGCTCAGATAAGCTCCAATTATAATAATTTTCCGGGAAATGAACCCATTATTGAAAATATAACTAACGTCAACTATTCCGATCATAAATTCATGCATCATTCTCAGCGGACTACATATATAGCACTGGAAATTGCAAATCACTTAAATCTAAACCAGAAATGTAAAAACAGAATTTACATATCCGCGTTATTACATGATATAGGAGCGGCAAACTTCCTTTCTGAAAGTCATTCTGCTAATCTCTTCATAAAAGAGCACTGTAAAATCGGTGCCAGAATAACAGAACATTTTCCTATGTTTAAAGATCTATCCCATATCATATTATATCATCATGAAAACTTTAATGGCACCGGTCCCATGAAATTATCCAAAAATGAAATCCCTATAGAAAGTCAGATAATAAGAATTTCGGATTTAGTGGAAATACTGTACAATGAAAATTTGTCTAACTTCCAGCAAAAAGGCAACATTATAAAATGGGTTAAAAAAAACTGTAACAAAATTTTTTCCGACACAATAGTAAATGCATTTTTAAAAAGTGCACAGCACGATATGTTCTGGTTAAATCTTCAAAATATATCCTTTGCCAACTTTATACTGGATAAAATGCACCCGGGTCTTGATGAATTTATGAATTTAAATGAATTTGAGAATATCTCCCTTATATTTGCAAATATAATAGATAACAAAAGTAAATTTACTGCAACTCACTCCAAGGGCATAGCAAATTTTGCATATAAAGTTTCGAAGCACATCGGATATTCCATGGAAAAATGTCGTGAGATGAAAATTGCAGGTCTCCTTCATGATATAGGGAAACTGGCCATACCTTTATATATACTGGATAAAAATGATTCTCTGACAGATGAGGAATACAATATAATAAAATCACATGCCTACTATACCAAAGTGATCCTAGACAGAATAGAGGATATACCAAATATAAGCGAATGGGCATCAAATCATCATGAAAAATTAAACGGGAAAGGATATCCTCAGGGCTTGGAAGCAGTTGATCTTTCCGAAGAATCCAGAATAATGGCAGTATGTGACATATATCAGGCACTTACAGAGGATAGACCTTACCGGAAGGGCTTACCTTCTAAAAGGGCCTTTGATATAATGGATAATATGGTATTTCAAAATCTTATATGTCCTAATGCATTAAGTTATTTGAAGGAAGTTATACACAGTTCTCCATTACCAGAACTTAAATAATATATCGGGAGATGAACTAATTGGAATATATTTCAAAAAATGTGAAAGACACTGTGGCTCTGGGTAAAAAGCTGGGAAATCTATTGAATGCAGGTGACATAATCTGTCTTAAAGGTGACCTGGGTACAGGTAAAACCTACTTTACCAAGGGCATTGCATCAGGTCTTAAAATAAATGAACCCATAACAAGTCCAACATTTACCATAGTAAATGAATATCAGGGAAGATTAAAACTCTTTCATTTTGACGTATACAGGGTTAATGATATAGATGAAATATCAGCTATAGGCTTTGACGAATATATTTTCAGTGATGCTGTAAGCGTCATAGAATGGGCCGATTACATCAAAGAATTGATACCGGAAGAATGCATATGGATAAATATCTATAAAATTCCTGAAAAAAGTCCTGATTTCAGAAAAATAGTAATAGAATATAATGGTGACAGATATAATTATATAAAGGAGCTAAAATAAAAATATGAAAATCTTAAGTTTGGATTCTTCCACCGAATCAGCAACATGTGCCGTACTGGATGAATATAAATTATTCGGTGAAATTACTTTTAATTACAGAAAACAACATTCTACAATTTTAATGTCCATGATAGATAGGCTTTTAAAGGAGTTAAATACGGATATAAGCTCCCTAGATGGATTTGTCGTTTCCAAAGGGCCTGGTTCTTTTACAGGGCTCAGAATTGGGGCAGCCATGATCAAGGGATTGAGCCAAGGTACGGGGAAACCCTTTATCGGAGTATCTTCACTTGATGCTTTAGCTTACAACTTATACTGCACTTCCGGCATTATATGTCCTATTCTAGATGCCCTCAGGGGAAATGTATATACCGCACTTTACGACTTCAACAATGATAATTTAAATATATTGAGCAAATACATGATAATTTCCATTGATAATTTAATTGGACTGCTCAACCGCTACAGCAGGCCCGTGTATTTCATAGGAGATGCCATGCTTAAATTCAAGGAGAAATTAAAATCCGGAATAAGAAATGCCCATTTTGCACCCACACATTTAAATCTGGTAAAAGCCTCTTCTTTAGGTGAATTGGGATTGAAACTGTTAATTTCCGGCCATCAGGACAGCCTTTATGAATTTGCCCCTTTTTATTTGAGGAAATCCCAGGCAGAAAGAGAATATGAAAAAAAATTGGAGTCCTCTAAAAATGACTGATATAGAAATATGTCCTCTAAAAGCGAAATATATTGACGGTATAATTGCAATAAACAATATGTGTTTTTCTACACCCTGGTCCAGGGAATCCCTTGAAAAGGAAATAGAAGACAATATAATTGCTAAATACGTAGTTGCCAAGAAATGCGACATATTAATGGGGTATGCAGGTATGTGGCACATATTAGACGAAGGACATATAACGAATATAGCGGTTCATCCTGAATACAGGGGGATAGGTGTTGGAAGTTTACTTTTGGACGCACTTATAGAAATATGCAGGATTGAATCTATAAACAGCATGACCCTGGAAGTTAGAAAATCCAATATAATTGCACAAAATCTCTATAAAAAATATGGATTTATTGAAGAGGGTATAAGGAGATTTTATTATGCGAACAACAAGGAAGATGCCATAATAATGTGGAAATATAATATTTAAACTTCAAACAAGATCAAATTTATCCAGGGTAAAACAGTAAGGATAAAAACTGCTGCCCTGGACAAAAATTACCTTCATTTATCATTTGAGTTCAATTCTGTTATAATTCTTTTTTCCTCTTCTCACAAGCATATACCCATTTTTAAAATCATCTTCCGTAACAACAAGCTTAGGATCTTCCACCTTTTTATCATTTACCGTCAAACCGTTTTGGCTTATAAGCCTTCTGACTTCACTCTTAGATGCCAATATATTCAGCTTAACCAGAAGCTCCACTATAGAACATCCTAAATAATCTCTAGTTATTTCTGCCGTTGGAACGCTGCCCATATCTTCTCCACCTGCAAACAATGTTTCTGAGGCCTTTTCAGCTTTTTCAGCCTCCTCCTTTCCATGGACAAGTTTAGTAACTTCATAAGCCAGTATCTTTTTAGCTTCATTTATCTTTTCACCCGGAAGCGATCCAAGCCTTCTGACTTTCTCCATAGGAATAAATGTTAAAAGTGCCAGACATTTTTCCACATCAGCGTCATCCACATTTCTCCAGTACTGATAAAAATCATAAGGGGAAGTTTTTTCTTTATTCAGCCACAGCGCTCCTCCTTCAGTCTTTCCCATTTTTTTACCGTCGCTTTTGGTTAAAAGCGTAAAAGTCATTCCATAAGCGGGTTTATGTTCTTTTCTCCTTATCAAATTCACTCCTGCAATTATATTTGACCATTGATCATCTCCGCCGAACTGAAGTACACAATTGTATTTTCTGTTCAATTCAAGAAAATCATAAGCCTGCATCAACATATAGTTGAACTCGAGAAAAGACAATCCCTTTTGAAGTCTCTGCTTGAAACATTCAGCTGTAAGCATCTTATTTACAGAAAAATGAACTCCAACTTCCCTTAAAAATTTTATATAATTCAAATCCAAAAGCCAATTGGCATTATTTTCTATAATGGCCTTCCCATCTTTCAAATCTATAAATTTTGAAATCTGATTTTTAAAGCAGTCGATATTGTGCTGTATCTGCTCAGGAGTCATCATTTTTCTCATATCGGTTTTGCCCGTCGGATCACCTACCATACCTGTGCCTCCGCCAAGCAGAGCTATTGGTCTGTGACCTGCCCTCTGCATATGGGCCATGACCATCATCTGTAAAAAATGTCCCACATGAAGACTGTCTGCAGTCGGATCAAATCCTATATAAAATGTTATCTTTTCTTTTCCCAATAACTCCCTTATCTCTTTCTCATGAGTAGTTTGTTTTATGTAACCACGTTCTAACAATATGTCATAGACATTATCCAATGAAAATCACTACCTTTCAAATAATAAAAAACCTCTTAATTATAACTTATAGTATATATTTAAAACTCACTTTTTTCAATATTTTACCCATTTATTACAATTTTGCAATGATAAAAGGTAAAATATTAAGGCTGGAAACCTTTCCAACCTTAACTATATCAAAAAATCAATTATTTTCGCAATTATAAGCAGCCTTATGCCACATACTTCATAATAAACTCAGGTATTTTTTCTCTTTCTTCATTTATACTAATATAAAAATTCACTCTATACTCCTCGGATAATTTTTCAATATCATAAAACAAATGCGACATATTTTCAAGGTTCCCATCTATAATATTAAACAATCCATCAACAAAGATCGTATCAATATCATAGTCCCCTGAAAGTATGCCGCACAAAAAACCATAAAAAGTTTCCATCTTTTTTAATTTAAAATCACTGGTTGCTATAAATCTTATTTCCCTATTCAGCTGATACAGCGGACCCCTGTCATCATCTACATACACAACATGCCCCCTTCCTATTCTTGCTTTTTCGTTGGCCAAATTAATCAGTTCTTTTGTCTTTCCTGAACCTCTTTCGCTGCAAAACACATGAATCATTTTTATCACCCCTTAATTGATATTTAGGTGTTATCCTTATAAGTAGATTATATAATGTTCAGAATATTTTTTCAACAGTAAATACACAATAATTTAAATTACCGTGTATTATTATTTAAAATTTTTGATACCAGGATAAATTATTTTGAAATCATAATTTTTCATAGAATTTATAAATTTAACTTTTCCCTTATTTTTAAATTTTTTTTGCATTCTGTTAAAACCGGACGCAATATTCATGGATCTTTCCCTTGTATCCAGAGCTATTATCTTTTCATATATCCACATATTCCTATTTAAATAATTATAAAAATTTGTATTCTTCCTGTTTGTCAATATACCGGGACTCGTTATTATAATACTGTTAAATCCAATAACAACCTCTATACCTCTGGAAAAATCTGAATAATCCCTATAAACTATGGCTTCTCTTACGCCCTTATTTATGGCCTCCACGGGATAGGACTTGACGTTTATAATTTTTCTAACCACCTTCTCTGATCT
Source organism: uncultured Clostridium sp. (assembly GCA_903789665.1). Lineage (GTDB taxonomy): Bacteria > Bacillota > Clostridia > Clostridiales > Clostridiaceae > Clostridium_B > Clostridium_B lapidicellarium. Next base: position 40,581 of record CAIFEX010000001.1, on the reverse strand, counting down.
GTTCATCATGGAAATCAAATCTCCCTGAATTATAAAGACGGATTTAAAATTTTTATTAATTTTATTAATTATCTTTATCATATTGTGTGGTATACATATATTATTGACTTTAGAAAATACCAACAACCCACCTAAAGTGACCATATATTTTCCGGAATCTTTATCCATATATATTATTGAAGCATTTTCCATGAGTTCTATCTTATTTTCCTCATTGATTTCTATCCCCTGAGACAAAAAATAATTGTTTACTATGCCATAGTCTATACAGTTCAAGTCACTATGCGGTATCGGACAAAGTTCTACATCTATAGTTAAATTTTCCTGGAATGCAGAAATTATTTCCTGTTTGCGCATTGTATCATTGGTGGATCCCCTCCTTATATAAAAAGCTCCATTATCTCTCATCTGATAAGGTCTTTGAGGGCTGTTATATATATTTATAACAGCTACATTTTTACCATTATATTTTAAAATCTCAAGTGATACTGGAATAGGCGGATCAATTCTAGAACTAATTATCTGTTGTATTTTTTCTTCACTAAAATCTATTTCATCAACACCAACCACTCTTTTGCTTTTATCTTCGACTCCTATTATCAAGTATCCCCTGCTTCCCCTAGAATTAGCTATAGCACATACATCTTTGGCCAACTCCTTTCTCCCACTGTCATTTCCAATGTTTATACACTGTTTAAAATCCAATTTAGGCCCTTCTGATCTCTTCAACAAACTAAGAAATTTTTTTATATTCATAAAAACAACCTCAATTTAATATATGCTATTATTTTTTATTATATATTACTATTGTTAAAATTCCAAATATCACTTAATTAGATGAATATACTTAAATTACATTGATAAATCTGAAGAATCAATATTTTTTCAAAAGATTGATTTTTTATTTTCATATGCTATAATGAAGCTAGAGTTTTACTCTAATTACAATATTTATAAGGTCAAATTTTTTCAAGGTACTATATTCTCCTTAACCCTGGGAGGTAGGTTATCAAGAATAAAATTAGTCCTGGTTAAGGAGGTTTGTTTAAATGGCAGATAAGACAATAGTATGTAAAGACTGCGGAAAAGAATTTGTATTCACTGAAGGTGAACAGAAATTTTATAAGGAAAAAGGATTTGAAAACGATCCTGTAAGATGTCCGGAATGTAGAAAAAAGAGAAAAGCTGAGAGAAACAGGATGAGACGATAAAAAAGAGAGGTTTTCCTCTCTTTTATTTATCCTTAAAGCAGCTTGGATACATCACACAGTTTGTTCTTATTTCCCCAAATTGGCCTTTTTTAAAACCTTTGCCAGTGGAAGGGCTATAGCCATTCCAACAATGCTTTGAGCAATATTTCCCGGAATTTCTGCTGCAGACAATACAAATGCCTGGTGGAAATTTATGTTGGTTACATAATGCATCAATAAAACTCCGGCAATGTAGTAAGCCGATATCATCCACAGACAAGCTGCGGCAAATGCCATCGCATTATTCCACAGCTTCTCACCATTATAATCTCCCCTGTAGGCAATTGCTGCTGCAATCCATGCCATAATGCCCTTTATAAAAAAAGTAAACGGCGCCCAGATTGCATAAGGTGAAAGTATATCAAACAACCCCATTCCTATAGCAGCTGAAAAAAAGCCTTTTTTCTTTCCCAAAAGTACCGCTGATAAAAGCACCATGCTGTCTCCAAGATGAACAACTCCTTTAAATACGGCCCCTGTAGGTATATTTATTACAGATGTAGCAATATAAGTTACTGCTGCCATAAGTGCCACTTGAACCATATCTTTGATTTTTAAATTACTAATACTTATCTTTTTCTGTTCCATGTATAATAACCCCCTTTTTTATAATAAAGTCAGTAATATTATATTTTTATTTGGAGAAAAGTCAAAATGTATGGATACAATTTCATTTCCTAATAACTTTGTCTCCTAAAGGGAACAATAAACTGTTAAACAATAGATTCAAGAGGAGGAAGCAATGATATTTTTCAAATGGCTCTGCAATCTCATGATTATATTCTTCTTAATAGGATTGATATTAAAAGCGGGAATAATATTTGTAAATATTTTGTTTTTAATCTGCATGCTTATATTTACATTGGATTTATTGACTTCCGGAAGAAGACATACATGAATCTACATTTTTTTATTATTTCCAACAATTTCCCTATGTACATTAAAAAACAAATTATACAAAAATATTTTGTATACTTACCGTTTTACTCATGATATAATTTATTTTGTACATAGGGAGGTTATAATTTTATGCAAAATTTAGCAGAAAGGAAAATACAGGGAAAGCTGAAATATATAGGTTCAGCATTTTTAGAGTTGTTAAAAAAATATTATTTTGTACCTATAGGTCTGTTTTTTTTACACAAGGCTCTACATATAGCTCCTTATACTTCTATCAGCTTAACCAGCAAAATATATTTGTTTATGCTTGCCTTAGTGTGTTTTACCGTATATGAAGACATCAGACATGATATCAAATTAGTTCCCTTTTTATTATTGTGTATTATTTTTTTTATATTCATATTTTATGCAAATAAACATGGGTATGCATTCTGGGGAAGAATATTGAGATGGCAAATTAAAAAAGGTTTTGTAATAAATTTAAACCCTGTTTTCAGCAGCATACCCTTCAATGATGGAAGTTTTGCAAGAGTATATAAATCAGAAACTCTCACTTGGTTCTTTAGAATGGTATATAACAACGGATTCGTGCTGCCAGTTTTACTGGTATTATACAGATCTGCACTGATCATGGACTTTAAGAAAATGCTTCGTTACGCATTGTCTGCCCATGTTTTACAGATATTTTTAATATCTCCGTTTTATCTTATTTTTCATCTTCAGGAAGTGTGGTATGTACTTGGACAACCTGATGGACTGGCCAGACACCTGAGTTCCAGATCTGCTGCCGGAATTACACTGAACTGTTTCCCATCCATGCATACGTCTATATGTTTTGCCATGTTTTTGTTGGTACTAAGGGAAAGAAATAAGATATTCAAGTTTGTCATGTCATTTTTTTGTTTAAGTGTAATATATTCTACCTTATATCTTGAAATCCACTGGGTACTGGATATAGCTGCAGGCATAATTTTGGCCATTATAGCTGTAAAACTGTCAGACTTTATATTGGACAAGCTTAAAATGCTTATTCAAAAACCACTGGATAAATTTTATTACAAAAATGTAAAAACTATTTATGTAGATAATTACTATTTGGACACTATGAAAAATTGATATTATCTTTATTTATCCAAAGTTGACATTGATATATAATAAAGTTAGAATCAGTAATGAAACTAATAGAGAGAATAGGAGAGAAAAGGTAGTGTCAGACTTAAAAAAAGAGATAGAAAAGAGAAGAACTTTTGCCATAATATCTCATCCGGATGCTGGTAAAACAACTCTCACTGAAAAATTATTACTATATGGAGGTGCCATAAGGCTTGCAGGTTCCGTGAAAGCAAGGAAAGCCTCAAAACATGCGGTATCAGATTGGATGGACATTGAAAAGAAAAGGGGGATTTCTGTAACTTCATCAGTGATGCAGTTCAACTATGACAACTATTGTATAAATATATTGGATACACCGGGCCATCAGGACTTCAGTGAAGATACATACAGGACTTTAATGGCGGCAGACAGTGCTGTAATGGTTATTGACGCTGCAAAGGGAGTGGAAGCCCAGACTAAAAAACTTTTCAGGGTATGCAGTTTAAGGGGAATTCCCATATTCACATTCATAAACAAAATGGATAGGGAAAGTAGAGATCCCTTTGATTTAATGGATGATATAGAAAATGTACTTGGTATAAAATCCTATCCTATGAATTGGCCTATAGGATCCGGAAAATATTTCAAGGGTGTATATGACAGAAAAAGAAATCTAATAGAAGTTTTCAACGGCGGCAACCACGGCCAGACGGCGGCAACATCTATAGAAGGAACGGTGGATGATGCTTCATTTAAGGATCTGCTGGGAGAATCCCTTCACAAAAAGCTGCAGGAGGACATAGAACTTTTAGATATAGCAGGAGATAAATTCAATATGGAGGAAGTTAGAAAGGGACTGCTTACTCCTGTATTCTTTGGAAGTGCCCTTACAAATTTCGGAGTAGAGCCTTTCTTAAAAGAATTTTTAAATTTGACTACACCACCGCTGCCCAGAAAATCTGACATTGGTGAAATAGATGCTTTTGAGCCCAAATTTTCGGCTTTTGTATTTAAAATACAGGCAAATATGAATCCATCCCACAGAGATAGAATTGCATTTATGAGAATATGTTCAGGAAAATTCAAAAAGGGTATGGAAGTATACCATATGCAGGGAAAAAGCAAAGTTAAGCTCTCACAGCCCCAACAATTTTTAGCTCAGAACAGAGAAATAGTAGACGAAGCTTATGCCGGGGATATAATAGGTGTGTTCGATCCGGGCATTTACAGAATAGGGGATACTCTCTGCTCCACCGATAAGAAATTCAAATTTGAAAATATTCCTGTTTTCGCACCTGAACATTTCGCCAGAGTTAGAACCATAGACACAATGAAGAGAAAACAATTCATAAAGGGAATAACAGAGATTTCCGAAGAAGGTGCAATTCAGGTATTTAAAGAATTGAATATAGGAATTGAGGAAATCATCATAGGTGTAGTCGGCTTACTTCAATTTGAAGTACTGCAATACAGGATGAAAAATGAATATAATGTGGATATAAAAATAGAAGTTCTTCCCTATAGGGCTATACGATGGATAGAACATTCCAAAGTTTCCTTAGAAGATCTGGTTTTAACAAGTGATACAAAAAAAGTTAAAGATCTAAATGGAAGAAACATACTGATATTTGAAAGCGAATGGAATATCAACTGGGCCTTGAAACACAATGAGGGTCTTGAATTATCGGATATAGGAAAATCAGAATAAAAGAGGATAAGTATAAATTAATGTAAAACACAAATTTATACTTATCCCTTATTTATATCCAAATCTTCATTTTGCCGCAGGTATAAATCCCATCTTTTTCTGCATTTTTCTCAAAGTTTTGCCGGATACGTAGCACGCTTTTTCCGCACCTCTCTTATATATACTTTCCAGATATTTTTTGTCATTGAGGAATTGATTTACCCTGTCCTGTATCGGAGAAAGTTCCTTTATCAAAGCATCTGCTACATCATTTTTAAATTCAGCATATCCTTTGCCGTCATATTTGGTCTCTATTTCACCATAACTCATTCCTGTAATTGCAGCAAGTATATTTATAAGATTTTTTACTCCAGGTTGATCATCTGTATATTTTACTATACCCACACTGTCAGTAACACATCTATTTATCTTTCTCTTTATTACTTCAGGAGGATCCATGATAAGTACATAACTGTTCGGATTAGTAGATGATTTGGACATCTTTTTGCTAGGTTCCTGGAGATCCATTATCTTTGCCCCACCTTCCGGTATATACCCCTTGGGGAGTGTAAATGTTGGGCTATAGGCATTGTTAAATCTTTCAGCTATATCCCTTGCAATTTCAATGTGCTGCGTCTGATCCTTTCCCACAGGAACAAGATCAGCATTGTAAAGCAATATATCCGCGGCCATAAGAACAGGATAATTGAGGAGCCCTGCGCTTACACCCTCCGCCGTACTACCGTATTTTTTAGCCTTACTTTTATACTGGGTCATTCTCTCAAGTTCCCCCACATAGGTAAAACAATTTAAAAGCCATGCCGCTTCACTATGGGTTGGAACATGAGATTGAATGAATATAGTATTTTTCTCCGGATCTATACCTGCCGCCAGATATATAGCCAATACCTCAAGAGTTCTTCTTCTCAGGTTCCTCGGTTCCTGCCTTACGGTTATAGCATGTAAATCCACTACACAAAAATAGCAATCATATTTATACTGGAGCTTTACCCAGCTCTTTAAAGCCCCAAAATAATTCCCTATAGTCAAATTCCCCGAAGGCTGAATTCCACTAAATACTACTTTTTTCTTGTCTTCCATATTTATTACCTTCCTCACTATCATATTTTATAAAAAAACACCCTGTGATTAAAATCATAGGGCGCTTCAACGCTGTACCACCTAAATTCAAGAAGTTCGAAAAATTTTTCCGATCTTCCTCTCAAAATGGATTGCATATCCTATCTCATAACGCAAGAACTGCGGTTAAAACTACTAAAGATCAATTCATTTCACTCCTCCGGAACCCATTCAATCTGAACATAATCATCGTACTTACACCACATGTACAACTCTCTTAAAATCTGTTTTCAAATTTACTTGCTTTCCTTCAAGGGATTTATATATTCATATATTATTCTCTATTCTACTACAAATATTCTAAAATTTCCACAATAATTTGATTCTATTATAGAAATCCTCCCTAAAACTGATAGGGAGGGTTTAATAAAATATTATTTTTTCCAGAGTCCGTGCAAATTACAATATTCTCTTGCCATTACAACTTTTTCATCTAATTTAAATGTAGCTTCTGGTTTTTCGCCCGGTTTCAAGTACTTTCTATAGATCTTATTTTCAGTATGAACTTCAATCCACTGAATATAATGTTCCGGTGTCATTGGATGCTCAACTGAACCAACTTTAACTTTTACTCCGCCATCTATTTTTTCAATTACAGGTACATGCTTTTCAAGGGCAGCATCCACACTGTTTTCTTCCAACAATTTCATGGGTTTGCCACAACAGACTAAAGTTCCGCCGCCTTTATTGAGAACCTCTACTATATTGCCGCATACTTCGCACTTATAGACTTGTTTGACTTCTATCATGATCAATTCCCCCTATTAATATATTATTTATTATATAATATAAGTTCTCTATAAGTTTATAAAATCCTTCTAAAAATCTAAAATTTTATATATTTATTTTAATATCATGTTGGCCATACTTGAAAAATGGTATTATCCCACCTTCAATTTTATTCCCATCAACCCATATTCCCTTCTCTTTCTTCCTTACAACCTGTATGTTGTAGACACAATTTTCTCTTTTATACCGTATACTGTAATTTCTCCAATCCTCCGGAATAGAAGGTGTTATAGCAAAACCGCTGCCTCCTTTAAATGTCATCCCGAGTATAGTTTCCATACCTGCCCTATAAAACCATCCTGCTGCACCTGTATACCAGCTCCATCCTCCTCTGCCAACATGGGGCTCCACTGCATATATATCCGCCGACATCACATAGGGCTCCACTTTATAAACATGACAGTTCAGATAATTGTTGGTATGATTTATAGGATTTAACATGGAAAAAACTTTATAGGCCCTTTCACTGTCTCCCATTTTGGCAAAAGCCATAATAGACCATATGGCGGCATGAGTGTATTGCCCGCCATTTTCTCTCACACCAGGAATATACCCCTTGATATATCCCGGTTCCAGGGATGATTTGTCAAAAGCTGGAGTAAGAAGGAGTACAATGCCCTTATCTTCCCTGATGAGATTTCTATCCAGGGCATAAACTGCCTCTCTTGCCCTTGATTCTTTCGCAGCTCCCGATATAACAGCCCATGACTGTGAAATTGAGTCAATTTGACATTCTTCATCCTTTACGGATCCAAGTGGAGTACCATCATCAAAATATGCCCTTCTATACCAACTTCCGTCCCAAGCATTTTTGTCTATATTCTCCTTTACAAAATCTTTCAATCTCGAATATTTTAGCATTTTCTCATCATCATTCATAAATTTACATAACGGTATAAATTTATCCAATATATCGTATAAAAACCACCCGAGCCATACACTTTCTCCCTTTCCCTTATTTCCTACAGTATTCATACCGTCATTCCAATCCCCCGAACCCATAAGCGGAAGATTATGCGGCCCGAATTTGGAAGATCTTTCAATAGCCTTTACACAGTGTTCATAGATAGTGCCTTTTTCAGCAGATACGGGAGATATACCATACCTTTCATTTTCCCCTTCTTTTAGTTCACTGTCTTTTAGGTAACATACTTCTTCAGTCAGTATGCCAAAATCCCCGGTATTTTTTATATAATCCTCCACCACATATGGCATCCAAAGCAGATCATCAGAAAATCTGGTCCTGATTCCACTATTTACATAAGGATGCCACCAGTGTTGAACATCTCCTTCAAGGTACTGCCTGGAAGCACTGTAAATTATATGTTCTCTGGTCATATCAGGACATATATAGGATATGGCACTGACGTCCTGAAGCTGATCTCTGAAACCATAGGCCCCGCCGGACTGATAAAATGCAGTTCTCGACCAGTACCTGCAGGATATTACCTGATACATGAGCCATCCATTTAACATTATATTCATTGAATCGTCAGGAGTATCAACCTGTATGGTTTCAAGAATATCTTCCCAGTAATTTTGAGCTTTTTTCAACTCCTGCCCAGTCTTTTCAGGATGGTCATATTTTTTCATAACCCTGGCTATTTCTTCAAAAGTATCTTCCTGCCCAAAAAGGACAATAATCTCTTCCTCTGAATCAGAATTCAATTCCACTTTCACATTTTCAACCAGACATGGATCAAATCCAGCTCCAACTGTATTGGAAAATCTCTTAAAATGGAGTCCACAGGGTTTGCACACATCTCCCTGCCTGCCTATAAACTCTGACCTGACTCCCGTATATGACAGGCAGCTGCCGCCAAACAATTTCAAATAGCATATACCCTTGAAATTTTGGCTGTAGGGATTCCTAGCATATATGTACTTGCCTTCTTCATTGAACCTGGTATATATATACTGTGCCGTCTGTTCATGGCATACCCCTAAAACCAGCTTGACATAATAACTTACAGAAATTATCCTATTTCGGCTGCTTATATTATGCAATCTTATCCTGCACACCTTCACGCTGTCCTCTATATCTGCAAATACAGTCATTTTTCCTGTTATTCCGTCAGCCTCGTGTTTAAAAACAGAATATCCAAAGCCATGTTCTATCACATATTGTCCTGAATCCCTTACGGGTCCCGGAGATATACTCCATACATGGCCTGTTTCTTCATCTCTTACATATATATCTTCAGCCTCACCGTCTATTACAGGATCATTTGACCAAGCAGTAAGTTTGTTTTCCCTGCTGTTCTTATTCCACGTATAGGATATTCCACTTTCGGAAATATGAAATCCGAACTTTTTATTGGAAATGACGTTTATCCACGGCGCCGGAGTATTGCTATAGTTTTTAAGGACAATTACATATGATTTCCCATTTTCAGAAAATCCGCCTATATCATTAAAGTACAACAGAGGAGGTATTTTAAAATTATAACAGGAAACTGCTTCCCCGTTTTTATCAAAGCTGTAATTTTTATCATTGTTCAGTTTTTCCGGAGAAATACTGTTGTCTACAAGTTGTTTAAGCGATTTCCCCTCTTGCCTGTCTATTATAATCCTGGATACGGCTTTCAAAAAATCAACATCTTCTTCCCCCAAGTTGTTTCTATTTAAGATAAATATATTTCCACCGCTGCCCCTTCTGACCCTAGATACACTGACGTTTACAATATCCCTTAATTTTGCCTGCAAAGGCTGCATATAAGAGCTGCCCTCAAAATTTAACAAAACCAAATCCACCGACAGATTTTTTAAAATCCAATATTCCTGGGCACGTAAAAATTGTCTTGCAAGATCCATATCACTTTCATCCCTTATGATAAGAAGGGCTATAGGTAGATCCCCCGAAATTCCATAGGGCCATAAAGCTGATTGTCCTTTCCTCATATTGACTATATACCTGTATTTGTCCCGGGAAAATTCATTTAAAAATAAAACTTTTGAAGCTATTTTCTGGTATATGTTTATTTGATTTGATGTTATGCCAAGGTATTTCATCTCAAGTTGAGCTTCAGTCCAGGAAAGTCGAAACATTCTGTTAACATTGCACATATCACTGTACTTATCCGCAAGTTTGATTGCATCTTCTCTGGAATCCGCCGCAATAGTACTGTAAGCTATCCTACCGGTTCTTCCGGGTTCTATTCTCATTCTAACCCGCAAACTTATTATAGGATCAATTACCGCCCCCACAGATTTTGTGAGCTGCATATCATTGTCCATTACTTTTGGATTTGTGAGATTTCTTCCCCTCCCTATAAAATTTTCCCTGCTGGTTTCATACTGGACGGCACCTATTTGATTCCCATCCACCGCTGTAGTCTGTACGAGCCATTTTTTATGTTCATCCATATCCCTGGATCTCCTACACGCAATAATGCACATGGGATTTTGAACAAATTCTGTCTGTATAAACAATTTCCCAAATGCAGGATGAACCAAGTCCGCATTATAAGAGGATAGGGTTACTTCCAGGTAGCTCGTTATCTCAACTTCCCTTGCTGAATTGCTCATATTGGTAACTGAAATTTTTCTTATCTCTCCATTATCTTCCTGAGACACAGTGATTTCAGTATGGGTTCTCAAATTTCCATCCTTTCTTTTGAATTCCGATTTTCCTGGTAAAAACACAGCCTCGTATTCCTCGGGCATAAATTTACAGGGTTCATAGGAGGCACTCCAGTATTCATTGGAATTTATATTTTTTATATAGAAAAACATCCCGGTATCATTCGTAACAAGGTCTTCACGGTACCTATAAAGCATTATATCTCCAATCCTGCTGTATCCGCTGCCGCTGTTTGTGACCATCAGAGAATACCTGCCGCTGGAGATCACATTTACTTCAGGCAAATCCGTCTTTGGATCACCGTACCTCCTTGCTATTATATTTTCATTTTGAGGAACTATTCTCGGTTCTCCAGTTTCCTGCTTTTTATCATAGATTACATCTCCAGAATTTTTTTCCTGAAGTAAAAGTTCCACAGCCCTGACTTCCGGTATCCGATGAAATCTTTCCTGGAGTATATTATCCCTGAGGACATTATCAAGCGACATAAAGCTCATGCCCTCATGATGCACCATAAAACATTTTACCAGTGCATTTTTTCTACCTTTTTCAAGCCTTTTACTCGTGTAATCTACAGCATCATAAAAACCATATTTTCCTTTAGCTTTCAATTTAACAATGGCTTTCAGATTGTCAAAGGAACTCTTAAAATCAACTTGAAGGGCCATAATAGTAGCATAGGGAGCAATAACCAGTTCATCGATAAGACCCCTTTTCAGGCCAATTTCCGGAACGCCAAATGCTTTATACTGATATACCGAGTCCGAATCGAAATCATAATAGGCAGATTCCGAAATACCCCAGGGTATATTTTTACCGCTAACATATCTTTTCTGTGCTTCAACTACATGTTTATAGGTTTCATCCAGTAAAGTTCCGGGGAATTTTTTCATAATTATCAATGGCATCAGATATTCAAACATGGTTCCAGACCAGGATACCAGAACTTTTCCCCCTCCGGCATACGTCATAGCTCTTCCAAGATTAAACCAATGAGATTTTTCAACCTGACCTTTAGCTATGGCTACAAAGCTGGCCTGCCTGGCTTCCGATGCAAGAAGGTCATAGTAATTGCTGCCTGCCGTGTTATTTTCCACATCATATCCAATAGCAAAAAGTCTCCTTTTTTTATCATACAATATACTGAAATCATGCTCTTTGCTCATTTTTATAAGCTTATCTTCTAAATTCTCCAGCCCAGAAAGAAGATTTTCCACTTTCAATTTAGTATTGCCCAAAAGGTATTTCAACTGCTCCAAATCCTCTGTCTCACTTTTAAAACAGTCCTCAAATTTAATGTGAATTAATCTATCAACTGCATCAGGTATCTCTTTAATAGATATGAAGTTAGCTATTTTATCCAATTCTCCTCTGATGTTTTTAAATCTCTCATTTCTATCTATAAAATCAACCCAGGGAAAAAATTCATCCAGTTCTTTCTGAAAATGAGAAATCATATATTTGACCTTTTCATTCCAGTAAAGTTCACTAAAATCACCACCGATCATGGAAGCTCTCTCTAGAACAGAATTTAAAAAACATTTTAAAGAGAATATGTTAAATTTACATTTTTTTCCTATAAAATCTTCATATACCCGATGTACCTTAAACTTCTCAGCTATTTCCATCTGGGCCAATCCCAACGTATCACCCAAACCGGAAACCAAATTTTCATTTACAAAAGGTCTGTTAATATACTCTTTCAGAGCTTCTACAGTAACCCATATGTAACCTACTAGATTTCCGCTGTCCACTGTGGAAATATATCTGGCTCCAAGAGGATCCTTGGTCTTTATGTCATACCAGTTATAAAAATGTCCTCTATATCTTTCCAGTGATTCCATATTCAAAACTATATTTTTAAGCCTGTATTCAACTTCTTCTATCCCCAAATATCCCAGATCATAGGCTGTTATATTAGAAACAATCCCCATGGCCATATTGGTAGGAGATGTCCTGCAGGCCAGCCCTCTATGAGGTTTTTCCTGATAATTGTCCGGTGGAAGCCAGTTATTTTCCGGCAGTGTAAAATCTTCAAAGTAAGCCCAAATCCTCCTGCTGATCTCTCCAAGCAGTTTCCTTTCTTCACATTTAATTCCAATTTCCTCGTTATTTTTTTCTTCTCTACTTACACTAAATGCTATCCACGGCGCTAAAAACCAAAGTATACAAAAGGGCATCATAAAGAGCAGGGTATCAACATTGTTTTCAAAAGCCAGAAAGGCTGTAACTGCTCCAGCAGCATCACATGGCCACATTGATTTCAAATAACTTTTAAATGTTTTAGAAGAAACAGCCTCAACATCTGCAGCCGTCTGCCATTGGAGTAAATTTTTTCTGCTTATAAATACCCTGTAAATTGTCCTTATTATAGCATCCAGCATCAAACAAACCTTGTGAGGTAAAAAACTCAGTAAGAGCAAAAACTGCTCCAATGTATTCTTAAAGCTTATAATATTGTTCGGGAGTTTTATTTTCCCTGTATGAGACATCACAGTTTCGGACATGTCAAATAATATAGGACACAATAGAGAGATCAAAGCTATTGCAAGTAAATTATTGGGAGCTTGAAACAAAGTCAGTGCTATTATAATAAGAAGCATTACACCCGGCTGCACAGTGCTTCTCCTCAAATTATCAAATATCTTCCACCGGGACAATTTATTCAGGGAATTTTTCCTGAAGATCCATGGCATTAACTGCCAATCTCCCCTGGCCCACCTGTGGAGCCTTTTACAATTTGAATTATAATAGGCAGGGTATCCATCAATAAGTTCTACATCAGTCAAAAGGGCGGCCCTTACATAGGATCCCTCAAGCAGATCATGGCTCAATACTGTATTCTCCGGTATTTCACCTCTTAATATGCTGTTGAAAACATCCACGTCATATATTCCCTTTCCAGTAAATATACCTTCATCAAACATATCTTCATATACATCCGAAACAGCTGTAGTATATAAATCTATACCAGTTTGCCCGGAAAAAATTCTGGAATAAAGGGTCTTATTTGCACTTATCACGCCTACGCTTATTCTAGGCTGCATCAGGCCGTGACCCCTGACCACCTTTTTGTTATCAAGGTAGGGGACATTCAGTGGATGAACCATGGCACCCACAAGCAATTTAGCTGTATCCTTGGGAAGAACAGTATCTGCATCCAGAGTTATTACATATTTCACCTTATATAAATTGCTTATGTCACCGCTTATAATATCAAAACTTGTATTTTTATCCCTCCTTATAAGTGAATTGAACTCCATAAGTTTGCCTCTCTTTCTCTCCCATCCAATCCACTTATTTTCCCTCTCATTGTATTTTCTGTATCTGCTCAAAAAATAAAACTTGTCTTTTCCTTCGGTTCCGTATTTTTCATTGAGTTTTTTTATTTCATACAGTGCAGTATCCACCAGAGCCTTATCCTCGGGTTCTTTTTTCCTGGTACTATCTTTAAAATCTTCAAGGAGTACAAAATACAAATTTTCCTCCCTATTTGCCAGATAATATACCTCCAGGTCATCAATGAGAGCTTTTATCCTAGTTCTATGACTTGTAAGGGCAGGTATAACAACTGCAGTGCTAAACTGTTCCGGTATGCCTTGTTTGAATTCTACTTTTGGTATAAACCTGGGTTCTGAAAGTTTATTTATGCTCCAGTTAAATATCGATATAAATATTTCACTGGTAGGTATCAAAAGAATAACTATTTCCAATATGTACTGCCAAAAATACAGATCTTCAAAATAAAAACTTATTCCGCTAATTAAAGTATCCAAGAAAATAGTTCCAAACAATACACTGCCTATATAAAATTCCGGCGTCATAATATGGGTAGTTTCTTTACCTCCGGGCTTTATTTTTTCTTTTAAGCGCTCCATACCTTTATCTATCAAATAATAGCCTACATGTTTTTCATATTTTTCAGAAGTTTCAGGAACCTCCCCGGCACATTCCACTGCCTTTTTCGCTATAAAGGATTCCGGTACATCTATTTTTTGGGATAATTTTTCTATTCTACGTCTGTAATAATCCTTTGAACGGAAATCCATTTTATCATAAATTCCTGAAGGATCGGTCTTTAAAACCTGTTCCACATAACTGAGGCGTTCAAAATTTTCCCTCCAATTTAGAGCACATATCTCCCTTATCCCTTTAATGGAATTCTCCATCAAAACCTGGTATATCCCCTGCTTTTGATGATCAATGCTAACCATTCTCCCTATACTGCTGTCTTTTTTAGATAGTTCTTCATTTATCCAATCATATATCTCTGCATCTTCTATAAGATTATCCCTCAATATCCGTATGAATTTTTCCGTGAAATGGGATGTGAAATTTATTTTTTCTCCTGTATTTTTCCCTGAATTTATAATTTTTCCTGCTGTAATTTCAGCCCTGTCTTTTTCTTTCTGCATGAGAACCATATTTCCTGTCACAGCGCTGATATTTTGAATCAGTGCCATTCTCACCATTATGGGAAGTACCCAGAGTTCACAATCCTTTAATATTTTATTTTCCTGGTAAGAGCTTATAAAACTTTCTATGGTATCTTCATCTACAATGCCATAAGTGTGAGACAACATTTCCCTGACAATATAATATACTCTAGGATATCCTTTCATAACACCTTCCTTCATTACGGGAAGGTCTCTATAATAACTGCCCGATACACTGACTTTTATGTCCTTATATTCTTTTTTTATAAGATATAAATTATCCAAAAGCCATTCGGCACATGAAGCTACCTCTATTTTGCTTTTGATTTCACTTTCAAAAAAACTGCATCCGTCCAAAATATTCTTATATTCTTTATCCAAGTTGCGTATGAGTTTTCTTTTACAGCTTTTCTTTCCATTAACTGCTGGAATAACAGTCATTTCCTTTGCATATTTTTTCAATTCCTCCTTACTCATATTGAAGGCAAGGATATTATCCATCGCACTGTCATCTGTATTTCCACATTTATTTGAATATTTATAAATTATCACAATTAATATGATTGCAGCTGTACCCATAATATAAAGCATAAAAAAATCCATCCTTCCTGTAAAAAAAGAATTTACGTAATATTTATTGTTTCCAATAAAACACAAAATATTAATTTACAGAAAGTATGGATTTAAACTAAACCATTATTTCATTTTCTATCATTTCATCAAAACTCTGCCTTTTGGAAATCAGCCTGGCTTCTCCATTTTTTACTAAAACCACTGCCGGAATAGGCACTTTATTATAATTACTTGCCATAGAGTAACAATAGGCCCCTGTACTAAACACTGCCAGGATATCCCCCGTCCTGACCGGCGGAAGTTTTGCATCTTTTATCAATATATCCCCGGATTCACAGCACTTTCCACCTATAGTTACAGTTTCCTCACAATCACTGTGAACTCTGTTTGCTACGGCACATTCATAATGGGCTTTATAAAGAGCAGGTCTTATATTGTCCGTCATGCCGCCATCTACAAATGCATATTTTCTTACACCGGGAATATCTTTTGTAGCTCCTACGGTATAAAGTGTCGTTCCGGCATTACCTACTATGGATCTGCCGGGCTCTATTACCAATGTCGGAAGTTTTATATTCAATTTTTCCGATTCCAGTTTGGCTTTTTTCAATATGGCACTGCAAAAACTTTCTATGGGCCTGGGGCTGTCCTCTTCACTGTAGTATATTCCGAATCCTCCCCCCAAATCCAGCTCTTCTATTTCATAGCCCGTTTCATCCTTCACTTTTTTTACCAGATTCATCATGATTTCAACTTCATCTTCATAAGGTTCCAATTCAAATATTTCAGAACCTATGTGGCAGTGGACACCTACAAATTCAAGGTTGGACATATTCATGGCCTTTTTTATAAATTCCATGGTTTCACCATTTAACATGGTAAATCCAAATTTAGAGTCAACCTGCCCTGTTTTTATATACTCATGTGTATGAGCTTCTATGCCGGGAGTTACTCTCAGCAGTATTTTCTGCACTCTGCCCTCTTCTTTGGCTATAGAGTTTACCTCCTCCATTTCGCAGAGGTTATCCACTACAAATCTGCCTACTTTAAAATCTATTCCCATTTTAATTTCCTCTGCCGTTTTATTATTCCCGTGAAAATAAATTTTCTCCATCGGGAAACCGCTTTTAAAAGCCGTATAGAGTTCGCCTCCGGATACCACGTCCAAATATAAACCCTCACTATCTATTATTTTGCACATGGCCAAAGTTAAAAATGCCTTCCCCGCATAGGTTATCTTATTATTTTCATATCCTTCAAAAGTCCTATAATATATTTTACATCTTTCCCTGACTAAATCTTCATCTATTATATAAAGCGGAGTTTTAAATCTACCTGCAAGATCCACTGCATTTATGCCTCCGACATATAAATTATTGTCCTTGACTTCCATATTTCCAAATAATCTCATGCCATTTTCCTCCTAAAGGTTCTCAAATTATCTCATCATAAGTTAAATTCTTTAGCTATAAGATTTATTGTTTTGATCTTATCTTCTTGATTTATGGCACAGGTAACTCTTATTTCAGAAGTAGTTATCATCTTCACGGATATGTTATTCTGCCTAAATAATTTAAACATCTTGGCAACCACTCCCGATGTAGTCTTCATCCCTATACCTACTATGGAAAATTTAGTTATATTCTCATCTATATCAATTTGTACCCCGCCTTTAGAATAGGGTTTTAAAATATCTAGACACTCCTTCAGATCAACTTTGGGAATAGTGAAGGATACATTCACCTTGTTACCTATAGGTGCTGTTTGACTTATCATATCAACATTTATTTTCCTGTCGGCCACTTTTTCAAACAAATTTGCAATAATATTTATATCATAATCAATATCTCTAACTGTCACCGCCACATCATCGTCACTGGTAGCCAATCCCGTTACAGGCTTACTTTCCAAATTCACATCATCTACCCCCTTAATAACTGTTCCTCTTATATTGCTGTTGCTCAATCCCACATATACAGGTATGTTATATTTTTGAGCAAGTTCTATAGATCTGGAATGCATAACTTGAGCACCCAAACTCGAAAGTTCAAGCATCTCCTCATAATCTATTTCCCTAAGTTTTTTAGCATTTTTATATTCTCTTGGATCCACGCTGTATATTCCATCCACGTCAGTATAGATTTCACATGTTCCCCTTAATTTTACCGCTATGGCTACAGCTGTAGTGTCAGAACCGCCCCTGCCAAGGGTGGTGACATCACCTTCGGTATTCACTCCCTGAAATCCAGCTGCAATTACAATTTTCCCGCCGTTTAGAGCCTTTTTTATTTTTGCCTCATCTATATCATCTATAAGAGATTTACCATATTGTCCACTGGTTTTTATGCTGATCTGATAAGCTGTATAACTCACTGCATCGTATCCTAAATCCTTAATCGCCATGGCAAGCAGGGCGCAGGATCTCATTTCACCGGTGGACAAAAGTGCATCCAATTCCCTTTTATCCGGATTATCCGTAATTTTTTTCGCCAGTGCTATGAGATTGTCCGTAGTGTCCCCCATTGCTGATACTACAACCACCAACTTATTACCTTTCTTTACTCTGTTTACTACCGACTTAGCTACAGATTTTATTTTTTCAGGAGTTCCAACAGAACTTCCTCCATATTTTTGAACAATAACTGCCATAATACTCCTCCCTAAAATTAAAAAACAAGCACAGCAGAGGGACACACCTATTACTGTACTTATTTACTCTTAGTTGTGTACCTTTGTAGCTCTCCACTAAAATAGCCTTTCCCAGTTTCATCAATGAAATACATCGGTTAAGGCTATTTTAGTGACAGCTTTGTACATATTCTGTACAAAGCCAAAATTAGTTCTGCCAAACTAATTTTTCGGCCGTAATTCCTTTCTTTATTTTTCAAATGTCCGCCGACTAAAAATAAATACTATTAATTACAGCGCCTCCACCCTAGGTAGTCAATTATTAAATTGTTCTAAGTTTACCACAAACATTTATCAATTTCAACTATTTTTTATTGTCATAGTATTAGAGGAAATTTTATATACATGAAGCTCATGTAATGCTCTTGTAATTACTATATATTTTAAAGTTTCTTCATTAAGTCCGTAAGAATTATCGATCATTATAACAGCATCAAATTCCAGACCTTTGGCAAGATAACTTGGAAGTATGACTTCTCCCTTGGAATAAATCATATCTTCCCCGCTTATCACTTTTATATACATGTTTTTCTTAAGTACCTTCCCCAGCCTCTCTGTATCCCTTAAATTTCTACATATCACAGCAATACTTTCATACCCTTTGTTTTTCAGCTGCTCAATATCTTCCAATACATCGCCTGCAAGTTCTTCCAAGGTCCGTACCTGCTTTTCTAAAACTTCTTCTCCTTTTCTAACCATGGGTATAATTCTGCCTTTTTTCAAATACCGGTTGGCATAATCAGTTATTTGATTTGTAGATCTATAGCTTTTGCTCAGGGAAAAATTTTTCACCTTTAAATCCGGGAAAATATCTTTTAATCTCATCATAGCAGGAATTTCATCTGAAGGTATAATCCTTTGATTAACATCTCCCACTATAGTGAAAGAGCTGCAATCGGTAAGTTCCCTTATAACTTTGAACTGCAGCGGGGAATAATCCTGAGCTTCATCTACAACTATATGTTTTATCTTTTCCCTGTACTTCAAGCCTTCCAGCTTTATTCTCAAATACAAAATAGCAGCCAGATCATCATAAGTAAGCTCCCTGTTACCATTAAAATCATTATATACAGATATTATATCAGGCTTTTCCAACCATTTAAGTTTATATTTTTTTATCCTTATGACTTCTTTTATAACCTCTTCTATTTCATTTTTTTCCCTGAATTCCAAATTTATTCCATTGATATTGAGTTCCTCTTTCGTCATACTTTTAATTTTATCTTTATACTTTTTCTGTATAGCTCTAACTAAAATATCTCTCTCATCTTTTATCCTGGAATATATGACTCTTTTTAATCTTACACCTCTTTTAAACAGAGGCATATTTCTAAAATAGCAGTACAGCATCTCCTGAATTTCTTTCTTGGTAACTATTACTTTGTTATAAAAAAGCACATCTTTCGCTTTGAAACAATTTTTCTCCACACGGTCAGCTAGTTTATCCAAATCACCTATATATTCCAAAGAATTTTTATGAGCCACCTGTTCAATAAATTGTTTATCACCACTTAGAATATTTTCCATATAATCCTTTAAGTCCATAATATCCGTCAAATTCAAAATACTTTTAGCAAACTGACTGAAAGTAAGTTGGGCAACTTCTTCTTCTCCTAAACTTGGCAATACCATGGAAATATAATCTATAAAAATACTATTGGGTCCCAGTATAAGCACTTTCCTCTGGAGCAGTTTTCTATAATTGTATAAAAGATATGCCACCCGATGTAAAGCTATAGTGGTTTTACCACTGCCAGCCATTCCATTTACAGCAACAACACCTTCCCTTGGCTGTCTTATTAAATTGTCCTGCTCTTCCTGTATGGTCATCACTATATCTTTAAGTTTTTCTCCGGCATTCTTGCTCAATACCATCTGCAATATTTCATCTTTCACATCTTTGTTTGAATCGAACATCCCCACAAGATTAGACTTTTTTATAATAAATTGCCTTTTACCCAATATATCCGTTTCTATTGTCCCCATAGGGGAATTATAGCTGGTTTCCCCCAGATTTCCTGAATAAAATAAACTGCATACAGGTGATCTCCAATCTACTATAACAGATTCATATCCCTCCTTATCGCTCATTCCAAATCTTCCTATATATATTTTTTCCCTACCATATCTATCTTCAAAAACCACTTTTCCAAAATAAGGAGAATCTTTCAATATGGTAAGTTCTCTTATACTCTTGTTGACCAGTCTAAACTGCTCTTCTTTTGTATATATCTCATGATCAAAGTATTCAACAACTTTATCCTCATCATCTTCATACTGTTCAAGATTTTTTTTTCTTAAATCCAGAATATATTTAACAACTTTTTTTCTAAGTTCTATACAATCTAGCACTTTCGTATTTATCTGATCCAATACTTTTTTTAATTTTTCTTTTTCAAGATTTAACTGGATTTCCTTACTTAACTCTTTTTCCAAATCATCTCTCCACATATATATATCTCCATTTCGCTAACTTATATATCTAATCTGAAATCAAATTTCCCTTAGAAGACTCTTCTTTTTTCTTCTCCTTATACTCTTTTATAATACCCATAAATTCGTCTCCCATCAAAGTTTCTTTCTCTATAAGTCTTTTAGATATTATTATAAGCAACTCTATGTTATCTTTAAGAAGTGCCCTGGCTTTCTTATGACACATCCTTATTATTTTCAAAGTTTCTTCATCAATAATAGAAGCCGTTTCTGCACTACAATTCTGGGCTGGCCTTCCATCCAAATACCTGTTTTGCATGGATTCAAGTCCCATCATGTCAAACCTATCTGTCATGCCATAGATAGTCACCATTCTTCTGGCAGCTTGAGTAGCTCTTTCAATGTCATTAGCAGCCCCTGTAGATATGCTGTTAAATTTAACTTCTTCTGCAGATCTTCCTCCCAGCATAACACATATTTGATCCAGCATCTCAGCTTTCGTATTCAAATACTTCTCCTCCTCGGGAAGCTGCATAGTATACCCAAGTGACCCCATAGTCCTCGGAACTATGGTTATCTTATGAACAGGATCCGTATGCTTTAAAAGGGCTGCCACAAGTGCGTGCCCGACTTCATGAAATGCCACCTGTTGTTTTTCTTCAGGTGAAAGTATCCTATCCTTCTTTTCCTTCCCGGCTATTATCACTTCCACCGCTTCTTCAAGATCTCCCTGATTCACCTGGAACCTATGATTTTTCACAGCCCTCAGTGCAGCTTCATTTATTATATTTGCCAAATCCGCACCTACAGCTCCAGGAGTAGCCTTCGCTATACTATTTAAATCCACATCCGGCGAAACTTTCACACCTCTTATGTGCACTTTTAAAATATCCTCCCTGCCCTTTAAATCAGGTCTATCAACTATAACTCTCCTGTCAAACCTTCCGGGTCTCAAAAGAGCTTTATCCAAAACTTCAGGTCTATTCGTAGCTGCCAATATAACTACGCCTTTAGATGAGTCAAATCCGTCCATTTCTGCCAAAAGCTGATTTAAAGTCTGTTCTCTTTCGTCATTTCCCGATACATTCCCATCCCTGCTTTTTCCAATAGCATCAATTTCATCTATAAACACTATACAGGGAGCTTTTTCCTGGGCCTGCTGAAACAGATCCCTAACTCTCGCAGCACCCATGCCAACAAACATTTCCACAAATGCAGATCCTGATATTGAAAAAAAAGGCACTTTGGCTTCACCGGCCACTGCTTTTGCAAGAAGAGTCTTGCCTGTCCCCGGAGGTCCCACAAGAAGTGCCCCTTTAGGAAGCCTGGCACCTATTTCAACATATCTTTGAGAGTTATGGAGAAAATCTACAATTTCCACCAAAGATTCCTTGGCTTCTTCCTGGCCCGCCACATCTTTAAAATTTACACCAGTTTCACTTTCTGCATATATCTTAGCAGTATTTTTACCAAATGACATCACTCCGCTGCCCATCTTCTTATTCAATTTTCCCAGGAACAACTGAAGCAAAAATGCAATTATTATAAATGGCAGAACCCAATTTACAAAGAATCCTTTTATGGCACTATTTTCCTGGGGTATTCCTCCATATTTGACTTTAGCACTATCCAATTTTTTTACTAAATCAGGATCGTCTATTCTTTCCGTATAGAGAACTTTACCTTTATTTGCATCATTTTTGACTTTCGGAATTATAATCAATTTGTCTTTACTTATCTGTACTTCAGAAACTTTATTTTGATTGATGGCCTTCACAAAATCACTGTACTTTATATGCTGAGATTTCAATCCATTCATATATTCATTTATTATAAATATAATCATGGCTGCCAATATTGCATAATAAATAAGGTACCTCCACTTATTATTGTGGCTAAATTTTTTATTAAGCTTTTTATTATTCATATTATAGCCTCCACTTTATTCAGCTTGTAACCCTACCTATATTATAACAATAAATAACCTTTTTCCTAAATAATATTTGCAAAATATTTTTAAAGTTATTCCCAGCCAATCTGTCAGCCAATATATTACGTAATTTGACAGCATTTTAAATCATATTTCAATTCATTTATGTATGTTTCCAAAAATTATATATTATTAAAATTCAGGTGAAGCTTCTTCACCTGAATTTTAATAAATGCTTTATAAATTATGACATATTAAACTTGCTTAGTATGCTCTTCCCCAATAAACCAGTTTACTAGCCTTTTTACCACAACATACACAGGTGCCCGAAATACGTTCCTGGTCAAAGGGAATGCACCTCGAAGTCGCTCCTGTAATTTCCCTGATCTTTTCTTCACATTTAGCATCTCCACACCACATTGCCCTGACAAAGCCAGATTTATTTTCCTGTATATCTTTAAATTCATCCATATTCAAGGCATCTCTGGTATTATTATCTCTAAAAGATTTTGCCCTTTCAAACATGGAATTGTGAATTTTGTCTAAAAGATCAGTCACATTTTTTTCTAAATTGTCCATGGGCACAGTTATTTTTTCTCCCGTATCCCTTCTTGCCAGTACGACCTGGTTCTTCTCAATATCCCTCGGTCCTACCTCAAGGCGGATTGGAACACCTTTCATCTCGTATTCACTGAATTTCCAGCCTGCTGTTTTATCAGGATCATCGTCAATTCTAACTCTCACAACCTTAGACAACCTGTCTTTCAATTCATATGCCTTCTTAAGCACACCTTCCTTATGCTGTGCTATAGGTACTACAATCACCTGTATTGGTGCTATCCTGGGAGGCATAACCATGCCATCGTCATCGCCGTGTACCATTATTATAGCACCGATCAACCTGGTAGTCACAGCCCAGGTAGTATAATGTACATACCTTTGCTTACCTTCCTTGTCAGAATATTGTATGCCGAATGCCCTGGCAAAATTTTCACCCAGATAATGGGATGTACCCGCCTGCAGAGCCTTGCCATCGTGCATCAGACTCTCAATAGTGTAAGTGTCAACGGCACCTGCAAATTTTTCGCTCTCAGTTTTTTTACCTTGAATTACCGGCATGGCCAAAACATCTTTACACAGTTTAGAATATAAATTCAATATATACCTGGTCTCTTTTTCAGCTTCCTCTTTAGTGGCATGAATAGTATGACCTTCCTGCCACAAAAATTCAGCTGTTCTCAGAAACGGTCTAGTTGTCTTTTCCCATCTCACTACAGAACACCATTGATTATACAATTTCGGCAAATCCTTATAGGAATGAATTATTTTAGCAAAATGATCGCAAAACAGTGTCTCCGAAGTCGGCCTGACACATAGTTTCTCTGAAAGCTTTTCATTCCCTCCCTCGGTTACCCAGGCTACTTCCGGCGCAAATCCCTCTACGTGTTCCTTTTCTTTCTGAAGTAAATGCTCTGGAATAAGTACAGGCATATATACATTGTGATGACCCGATTCCTTGAGTCTTTTATCCACATATTCTTTAATGCCCTCCCAAATGGCATAGCCATACGGCCGTATTATCATACATCCTCTTACACTAGAATAATCTGCCAGCTCCGCTTTTCTTACAATATTCGTATACCATTGAGCAAAATCTTCATCTCTAGATGTTATCTGTTCTACCAATTTTTTATCCAACTTAACTACCTCCAAAATCTAAATAATAATTTTAAATACAAAAAAACCTCCAATCCCCTCACAAGGGACCGAGGTCACATACGGCGGTACCACCCTATTTAACATATTCAAATATATTCACTCTGCTTGCATCTATAACGATGATTTCACCGCTGTATCCTACTATCGTTTCAAATACAGAACTCCAAGGCAGGTTCAACACACTTCTTTGGGAAATTCCCACCTTTCATTCCCCTCTCTGCAAAAGAACAGTATATCTACTAATCCTTATCTTTGCGTTCTCCATATTTACCTAATTTTTTCATGCTTATTTTATATAATAGAGTATAAAAAATCAATTGTCAATAGTTTTTTATACTGCGGAATCGAAAATCAGCGGTAAAATGCCGCTATAGTTCTCATAATATCCTCCATCCTATCCTCGATTAAATCAGAAGTATCTTCCATAGAATTTTTTAAACTCATGGGCTTATTTTCAATGCTAAAAAGAGAAGTTGCCCCCATAGAATACAGATTCTTATAGCCTTCTCCCAATCCTCCGGACAACATGATAACAGGTTTATCATATTTCTTGGCTAATTTGACAATTCCGGAGGGTGCTTTGCCAAAACAGGTTTGAAAATCGGTATTTCCCTCACCTGTTATTATCAGATCGCTATTTTTAACTTTATCTTCCATGTGAGTAACATCCATTACAATATCTATCCCGTTTTTTAATTTCGCTTTCAAGAACACAATAAGTGCAAACCCAAGGCCTCCGGCCGCACCTGCGCCTGCTGTTTCTGAAAGATCTTCGTTAAAGATATCCTTTACAACACCGGCATAATGACGCAAATTCCTGTCTAATATTTCAACCATCCTGGGAGTTGCATTTTTTTGAGGCCCATATACGGCAGAAGCTCCATTTTCGCCGCACAGAGGGTTATTTACATCTGAAGCTGCAACAAATTGACCCTCATAAATTCTTTTGTCCATTTTACTCAAATCAATTTTTACAAGCTTGTCAAGATTTCCGCCGCCGCAGGAAATCTCCCTGCCGTACCTATCCAAAAACCTTACTCCAAGAGCCTGAAGCATTCCTGCTCCACCGTCATTTGTAGCACTGCCTCCAATTCCAACTATAAATTTTCTGCATCCCCTGTCAAGAGCACTTTCTATAAGCTCGCCAGTGCCAAAAGATGTAGTTACAAGAGGGTTCCGCTTATCTTTGGGAACAAGGTACAGCCCTGACGCAGAAGCCATTTCGATAACTGCCGTGCCATTTCTCAGGATTCCATAATATGCTTTCACCTTATCACCTAGCGGTCCCGCAACACATTCAACACACTTTTGCCCTCCGGCAGATGTAATAATTGCATCCACTGTTCCTTCACCTCCATCTGCAATTGGGGCTTCGGTTACCTCTATATCAGCTGATACTTTAAATATTCCCTTCTTGAGTGCGGCACATACACCTCTCGATGGCAGACTGCCCTTAAAGGAATCTGGTGCAAGAAGTACTTTCAATTTTATTACCTCCATGATTATTAATTATGATTATATATTATGTATTCTATAGACCATCCAAATTTCCCTTTCCCCTCATTAATATAATCCGGCAAAAAATTGCATACTAGAATTGGGAGGCGAACCTATATGAAATTAAAAAATTTAATTCCGGCAGTTATTTTCATCCTTTTAAGCAGCCTAATTTGTACAAATACAAACGCCTTTTCAGGCAGTCACTATATAAAAAACCCAAAAGTTCCAAAATATCTTTATGTAATACAGCAGAATAATTTAAGTGCTGCAGAAAATACCATGATAGCAACACTTCAGGGAGTAATATCAGACAAATCCGACTCCCAGATATATACCTTAAATAAAAACCAGCCGGATTATAAAATATGGCTGGAGGATCTTAAAAAAAATTATGGTGTCAACTATATTATGGTGGATGATCCCTGGTACCTTCTAAATAAATTTGAAAAATTTATAAAAGGCTACGTCCTCTATGACAATTTTTCCAAAAAAGATCCATCGATAAACAATGCCTGCTCCCTGGCAGCTTTAAAAAACTCCATAGCCATAGATAAATCCATAGAATCCAAAGCCAAAGCTGCAGGTATAAAAATGCAGCAGGACTGTAGAAGCACTGACAAATACTGGGCCTATAATAATCTTTGGAACAAGGGTCTCAACCATTCAACAGTAATTGAACTATCTCCAAAGAGGGACACAGCCCTAAGAGACTATGGCATAATGAGCAAGTCTCTGGTATTTTACGAGGATGATCCGGAAAACTTCTCCCTCAGGAATAAAGTTTTCGGATCTATGAAAAAAGACTCCATATGCTTGGGATGGGGACCTGACGAGAAAGAAAATATAAATTCAGCCTCCCAAAATGGAGTAAGTGTGATTCCCGCAGACTGGTCCTACAATTTGACAGTATTAAGTGCTTTCCCCTCTTTTCCCATAACTCAAAAAAATGAAACAGATACCATAGAAAATGCAGCCTCAAAAAACACCCATTATGTAACTTTCGTCATGTCAGATGGAGACAACCAGCAGTGGAATCTTGGAAGCAATTTCGGATCTTCAAAATGGTACGGTTCACCTAAAAGAGGCAGTTTCAACATGGGGTTCAGCATAAGTCCATCTCTGTATGAATTGGCACCAACTGTTTTAAAATTCTATTATAAAAATGCTTCTTCAGGCATTTTCAAGGATTACTTCATAGTATCCCCTTCAGGAAACGGATACGTGTATCCCAGTAAATTCAAAGCGGATTCCCTGAAGCCCTTTTTAAAAAGATTAAATAACTACATGAAGAACACAGATCAAAAATATGTTTCTGTCTTAGATGACCGTTCTTTTTACAATAAAAAACTCTGGGATAAATACACTGCCTGTTCGAACATACGGGGCATATTTTACTTAGATTACCGCAGGCAGGATGACTATAAAGGTAGAATAATTTGGAGCAGAGGCAAACCTATAGTATCCTGCAGGGATCTGCTCTGGTCCAAAATAGAAGAAAACAGTGATCTGGTAAAAAATATAAACGAATATGTAAAAGAAGGTTACACGGACACAAGCAAATCCGATGCATATACCTTCGTATATGTACACGCCTGGAGTAAAAGTATGGAAGACATATATGAAGTTATAGAACAGCTGAATAAAAATCCCGCAATAAAAGTGACACCGCCGGATACTTTCATGGAGCTCATAGAGAAAAATGTAAAGCACAGATAGGTAAATGTTCAAGTCATCGAACTTGATTAAGTTTTATTTGTGTGCTATAACTCAGCTAATCTATATGTTAGCAGACTAGAGACGCTAGAGGCTGGCTTTAGCACAGCATTAATTATATGTTATGTAATTTATTTACATGTGTTAAGCTGGCTCTTTTTATATTTTAAAAATTAATATCAGCAATATTTGGAGGAATTTATTATGAAAAAAGAGTTTGCGACAAATCTCATACATAAGGGTGAACAAAATAATGCAAAATTGATTGTAGACAACACTTTTGCAACTCCTATAATATGCCAGCCATTAAGATTGGGTGCTGACATAGTCGTGTACAGTGCTACAAAATATCTATGCGGTCACAGCGACATAACTGGTGGGATTGCCGTTTCAAACAAAGAACTTATTAAAAACATAAGAAATATTTCTGCACTTTATGGGCCAATGATGAGTCCTTTTGACGGCTGGCTCCTCATAAGAAGTCTTAGAACATTGGAAATCAGAATGATACAGCATTCAAATAATGCCATGAAACTGGCAAATTTCTTGGAAAACCACGACAAGATAACAAATGTTTTCTATCCCGGATTAAAATCCTCGCCTACCAATAAAACAGCAATTAAAAACTTTTCCAATAATCTATTCGGGGGAATGATGAGTATAGATGTGGAAGGCGGCGAAGAAAGTGCCTGTAAACTCATAAAATCACTTGACAGTATAAAGTTTATGCCCAGTTTAGCAGGAGTAGCTACATCCGTATCCTATCCAGTAAAAACTTCTCACAGGGCATTAAATGACGATGAGCTCGCAAAAGCAAATATATCAAAGGGACTAATACGTATTTCCACCGGACTTGAGAATATCGACAGTATAATTTCTGAATTTGACAGTGCATTAAATAAAATATAATGAAAACAGTCATTGTACTTGGAGCCCAGATATATCTACCCATGCTTAAAACAACTCCCAATTTCTCAAATTTGAAATTTGATTTGGCATTATGGAAAAATGCCAAATCTTTTTTATTAATTTTCACTGCTGCTTTTCAACCATTGAGACCAGCTTGTATTGAAATTATCCCTGTTTTCCCTCGTATATTTATAAAATTTCTTTATGAATTCAGATCTTTCCCCCGAAAAGCTTCCAGGTTTATAGCCGGATTTTAAAAGGTTCTTACCTCCCAGAAGCACCTGCCTTTCCATTATATCTTCAAGGCTTACATCCTTGGAATTTTTCATCATATCATACATTGTCATAAAAGTAGTAGTTCTTCCAATACCAGCCTTGCAGTGGAAATGATACCATGTATTTTCGGGCATATTTTTAACTATTTTTATAAAATAATCCACCATTTCATCTGAAGGTCTCTCATTGTCCGTAACAGGTATTCTGATATAATTCATACCATTTTGTTCCACCAGCTCTCTTTCACTTTGAACTTCAGCTGGAATTATTTCCTTCCCGTCAATTTCAATCTCTTCATTCAGCTCAATGTCCTTGAGCTTTTCACTTTCATCTTTCAATACTTCTTCCCTACTCAATTCTTTATTAGCCTTATTATTATCTTCACCAACCCAGCTGACCGCAAGGTTGTTTATAAATCCGTGAGATTCCTGTCTTAAGTCAATTACAGCTGTAGGTACATTTCCTATCTGTTCTTTCAGAATTTTTATGTTATTCCCGGTAAACTGCGCACTTCCTGAAGCATTTAATGTGGATAACCCTTTCAGATTCACATCTTTTTTATCTATATTATCCGTGCTTTTCCTGAATCTCCTTGGAATCTTTGCCTTTTTCTTGGAATCTATTTTAAGGTGTGATTCAACGCTTACAGATTCATTTACAGGTTCAAAAATCCCTTTGGAGTACACTTGAGATATTCCAATAGCATTTATAAATGATGTAAAAAACACTGTAAAGATAAATATGCTTATTGATCTGGTAAATTTTTTCTTCATGTATATTTCACCTCTCTTTCATATATATCTTTTCAATTTTATTAAAATAATATTACTTGAATTCAATTATAAAAAGCATATATAAAATATATCCGGAAAAGAAAATATATTCTCTTCCGGATTTTTGCTGTATGCTCTTCATATTTATAAATTATTTTACTATTAAATCAAGGGCTTGTTTCAAATCGGCTATTATATCTTCTACATTTTCAAGACCAACAGACAACCTTACCAGTCCATCACTTATACCAGCAGCATGTCTCTCTTCTGGAGTGTAAGGTGAGTGGGTCATGGAAGCAGGATGTTCTATAAGAGTTTCTGCATCTCCCAAACTCACTGCCAGGGTTGCAACATTCACGTTGTTCATAACAGTTATGCCTTCTTCAACTCCACCTTTCAACTCGAAAGAAATCATGGCACCCGGATATTTCATCTGTTTTCTGGCAAGTTCATAGTATTCAAAACTTTCAAGTCCAGGATAATATACTTTACCAACCGCAGGGTGTGTCTCCAAGAATTTAGCAACTTCCATAGCATTTTTACAGTGCTTTTCCATTCTTATTCCCAGGGTTTTCAAACCTCTTATTATAAGATATGCATCAAATGGACTGAGTACAGCACCTGTCATATCTTTCAATCCAGAAAATTTTACATCATCTATAAAATCTTTCTTTCCAATGACAAAACCGGCTATAACGTCACCGTGGCCATTCAAATATTTTGTTGCAGAATGAACCACTACATCGGCACCCAATTCCAAAGGTCTTTGAAGATATGGGGTACAAAATGTATTATCGACAATCACAAAACAGTCTTTATTATTATTATGGGCAACCTCAGATATTTTCCTGATGTCATTGATTTTTAAAGTTGGATTTGCAGGGGTTTCAAGGTAAACTACCCTTGTATTTGGTTTCAAGGCATTTTTTATTTCCTCCAGGTTAGAAGCATCTACAAAAGTCACATCCACTCCGAATTTTGTAAGTCCATGACTTAAAAGGGAAAAAGTACATCCATATAAAGTGTCAGATGCAACCACATGATCGCCGGCTTTTAATGCAGTCCAAAGAGCTGAAGAAATAGCTCCCATACCCGAAGAAGTAGATACTGCAGCTTCTCCGCCTTCAAGCAGGGCTAATTTTTCCTCCACCGCACTGCAAGTTGGATTTCCGAGTCTGGTATACACATATCCGCCTTCCTCACCTGCAAATCGTTTTCCACCCTGCTCTGCCGAGTCAAATACAAAGGTTGATGTCTGATATATGGGAGTTGCCAAAGATCCGAACTGCCTATCCCTTATATTTCCACCATGTATGGCCTTGGTATCAAAACCCATTTTCGTTATATTTCTCATTAAGCTCATCCTCCCCAATTAAAATATAAATCTCAACTATTTTTTAAAGCAAATACTATACCATATCCTGAATAAAATAATTGGGTCAAACTGTAAAAAATAGTTGCCAAAGATTTTAAACTATGGCAATTTTATTTTACAACAGGAAACTATTCTTTACATTTCTGACAAGTCACACCTAGATCCAAGAATTATCTTATATTATATTTTTTTATCTTATTCATCACAGTGGTATGAGACACTCCTAAAACCTTTGCAGCTTTTCTAAGACTGCTGTACTTTTTCAACGTAGATGCAAGTACTTCCTTTTCAACATTTCCCACAGCTTCTTTAAGAGTGATATCAGTGTTTGTTTTTTCCCTAGATCTTGCATATTCATTATATTTGGGAAGATTGACAATTAAATTATCTTCATTTAGAATATCACCGTAACATAAATTCATTGCCCTTTCTATAACATTCCTAAGTTCCCTTACATTTCCTGGCCATTTATATTTCATCAATTTTTTCATGAATTCTACTCCCACACCCTTTATATTCCTATTTAACTTTTTATTTAATTTATTTATAAAAAAATTCACCAATGCAGGTATGTCAGACAGTCTCTCTCTGAGGGGAGGTATATATATTGGAATTACATTGAGCCTATAATATAGATCTTCCCTAAAAGTTCCCTTTTCTATCATGCTTTCTAAATCCCTGTTGGTAGCTGCAATTACCCTTACATTCACTTTTTCCTCTAAATTGCTCCCAATTTTCCGTATGGTGCCCTCTTGAAGTACTCTTAAAAGTTTTGCCTGCAGCGGAAGTGAAAGTTCACCTATTTCATCTAAAAATATAGTCCCATTATCTGCTGCCTTAAAAAGCCCTTCTTTCCCCTGTTCCCTCGCGCCAGTAAAGCTCCCTCTAGTATATCCAAAGAGTTCACTTTCAATAAGATTTTCCGGCAGGGATGCACAATTTAAGGTCACAAAATTTTCATCTGCTCTAAGGCTCAAATTGTGGATTGCATTTGCAAAGAGCTCCTTTCCAGTACCACTTTCGCCTCTCAACAGCACGGTAGATGTACTTTTAGCTACAGCAGAACATACTTTTTCTACCTCTGTCATAACAGAGCTGTTCCCTATAATATCCTTAAAAGCCCTATCCTCCTTTGAAGTAATGGCATTGGACAACTCTATTACCTCATTTATATCTTTAATAGAAGCAACTGCTCCCATTGTATCGCCTCTATCATCTTTAACCGGTCGGCCTGTAGTAATATAATGAATATTTATCTTTTTGTTTTTTACTTTCAGTTCTATGTTATTATAGCCTTTCCCAGTTTTTAAAATATCAATAATAGGAGCATCAAATCCAAGAAAATCCCTAATATTTTTCCCAAGGGCATCTACTTTTTTTATATTGAATATATTTTCACAATATTTATTGAAAAGTTCTACCTCACCTCTATAATTTATAGCTATGATTCCATCCTGAACGGCATCTATTATGGCCAAAAGCCTCCTTTCATCCCTCTCATAGGGGATAAGCTCAACTCTTTGGACTTTAACCACTTCCTTCATTGACATTATATTATACATAAGTTCTGAGATTTTCCCCTCATCCAAATTTTCCAACTTTATATATACTTTTTCCGGGAAAACTTCTAGTGAATGTATACTTATATTATATTCACAAAATCTTTTTAAAATATCCAGTACTATGCCCATTCTATCTTTTGAAATTATTTTAATTCTCAAATAATCTTTCATCAATTGTATACTCCCTTCTAATTTAAAAACACCAGTTAATTAAAACATATCAAATATAATTTCATAGTCAAGTATCCATATAATAAATAAAATTTATAATCACCCCAAAAAATTCCTCCGCATAAGTTGGTAGTATACCTATTTCATACGGAGGTTATATATGAATGTTTTATTGATAAACCTACATTATATTTATATTATATTTATTTTAATAATAATCATAGCCATGATATTCAAGCGGGACATATCTCTCATATGTATCATTGGTATTTTCACTTTGGGAATATTTGCAACAAATTCCATACCTAAATCCATAATAGGAATCTTCAACAGCTTAGTTTATGCAACCAAGGAGCTTATGCCCACAATCTTCATAATATCTATAATAACCGCAATGAGCAACGTTCTCGTCGTAGTGGGAATAAACAGAGAGCTGGTATCTCCCTTTAAAAAGATAATGAAATCCTACTGGATGTGCTATTGGATCATAGGCATAGTAATGATGACCTTGTCCTGGTTTTTCTGGCCTTCCCCTGCCGTAGCCCTCATCGGGGCATTATTTTTGCCCATAGCAAAAAAAGTAGGTCTCCCGCCAATAGGTACCGCAGTAGCTATGAATCTATTTGGTCACGGGATAGCATTATCCAGCGATTTCATAATACAGGCAGCCCCTAAACTCACAGCTGATGCAGCCGGGATAAAAGTTTCAAGCGTGATATCTGCAAGCATACCTCTTACCATAGTTATGGGTGCAGTTACTACAATTACAGCTTTTTATCTGCTCAGGAGAGATATGAAAAATGGGAATATAAACATGAACTTTCAACGGGAAGAAACAATTACAAAAAAGGAAAAAGATACTATAGTTATACCTGGCATACTCAGAAAATTTCTAACTATATTCATAATATTTATATTTGTTTTGGATATAGTAATTATGTCTGCATGCAAACTCCAGGGAGGAGATGCAACAGCTTTGATAGGCGGAACTGCCATTTTTATTTTGAGCTTGATTTCAATTATAGCTTATCGAAAAAGGTGCCTGGAAAAAATTACGACCCATATTGTAGACGGCCTTATATTTGGATTCAAAATATTTGGTATAGTCATACCAATTGCAGCTTTCTTCTACTTGGGAGACTCAGCTTTTACAGAAATATTCGGCAAAGTACTCCCCCAGTTTTCCCACGGTATAGTCAATGACCTTGGGGCAGCTTTTTCAAATATCACTCCCTCCAGCCCGCTGTTCGCATCTGGGACTTTGACCATAGTAGGTGCTATAACAGGTCTAGACGGATCAGGATTTTCAGGAATACCACTAGTAGGATCCATCGCAAAACTATTTTCTGCGGCAGCAGGCGGCGGCGTATCTACCCTCACAGCTCTAGGTCAAATAGCAGGCATATGGGTTGGAGGTGGAACTGTAATACCGTGGGCTGTAATACCTGTTGCAGCCATATGTAAAGTAAACCCCTTCGAACTTGCAAAAAGAAACCTAATACCGGTTACACTTGGTTTACTAGTAACTACCATATTTGCATCATTTTTGATATGACTGCAATATTTATAATTGACTTATGAAAAGTTAGGTGATATAATTTAATACTACATTGACTTATTGTTTTTATAATATCAGGTCAATGTATCTTATAACCTGGGGGCGCAATGGTTTCGACGGGGATGAGATGTGTTTGAGAAGCGAGTCGAGGGAACCTGTGGACCCGCGTTAAAAAACTATGGGATTAAATTTAAACGCAAACAATAATAACGAAAATTTAGCTTTAGCAGCATAGTCTGCTAACCGTCAGCCTGGATTTCCCGCGTTCCAGGGTCTGGCGCCGACAGCGGGGTACCGAGTCCAGTAAAGCTTTGAGCTGGAAACGGAATTTATGAAGCTACTGAATTCAGGAGTTTGTCCTTAGACGCCTGAAGGAGGGAATATCAAATTAAGGACTGCACTCGGAGATGCTCAAATGTTTCCATTTTCGGACAGGGGTTCGATTCCCCTCGCCTCCACCAACTGGTAACAATAAATTTTAATAAATGACTACTTATCTATATTCAGATAGGTAGTCATTTTTGATTTATAATATATCATTACCAAATAACAACATATTCAATATAGATTTTCACTATGTATGTCAAAAAGGATGTCAAATGGATTTGTAACAATTTCATAAATTTAAAATACTATATTTATTAGACAAAAGTTTATCTCTATGCTAAATAAAAAACAAAGGAAGTGAATAATGTATGGCTGCATTACCAGTAGATTTTGATACACCGCAAACTGCTTCCGGGCAATTGGTTACAGTAACAGGAACTGTACCGGCAGGAACTAGTTTCGTTGAAGCAGTTCAATTGGACGTCCTTAGAGCCGACTCCAGTCATGAATATTTTTCTATTGCTACCGTTTATGACAATTCAGCAGGTACAACCCCATTAGATGTTAATGATACTCTTAATCTTGCAATTGTTCCAAAATTAGAAACAGGTGAAACCGTAACATTGACAAGCTATGGGTCATTAAAAGCTCAAATAGTTCAGTCATAATATAATAAAAAGATGGCCAAAACATAAAAATGTTATTGGTCATCTATTATATCATTTTAAACTGGAGGTGATATCCTTGGATACACTTATAATCCCAGCAAGTAAAAGTCTCACATTGACCGATAAAATTCCAGACGGGAATATTCACGGCTATAAAATAATCGTAGGATGTGATAACGAGTTTGAGTATCACAGTCTGCTCTATTTCAATATTTCTTCATTGCCAAATAACATTATAATAGCTAATGCCAAATTAACTTTGTTTAAGTGTGATGGTTTTCACAATGATAAAAATATCGAATTTATAATATATCCAATATACGACCATTTCAGCATATACACCACTTATCTCAGAATTCCATCATCAGATAAATTTAGCGGAATACGATTTTATCCAATGACATCAAAATCAACAGTTACCGCAGATATAACCCGTATAGTTTCTTCATGGATCAAAAATGCCTCATCAAACAAAGGCATAATGATTTCCAACGTATGGAACAATTCCATAGCAAGTTTTGGTTCGTCATCAGCAAAAAAGCAGCAGATAGTTCCTTTTATAACCGTCACTTATAAACAAAATGATAACAGTACACACATTAAAAATAGAAGATCATATTGCAATCATGAGTTTCATCTATCGGTGCAAATATCCAATAGCCCTATTCCAAATCCCAGCTTAACTGAAGTAATAGCAACCGGAACAATTGAACAACATTCCATATTTGTAGCAATGATAGAACTAATTATAACAAGGAGCAGCGGTACCATTGATAAATATTATGTTTCAGACGAATATACCAATTCAACCGACAAACCGCTCAGCATCAACAAGACATATTCAATTCCCGTAGTACCTGCACTTGGTACAGGTGACCTAATAACAAATGCCAATATTTACGGTGCTTATAGGGAAAATCCAATCTTAAAACAAAGATTCAAAGTTTGACTCAGCTTCTTTTCCAAAATTTTATCTGTATTTTTGTTTCATCTGTCTTTCCATGTCTCTCTTGGCAGCCTTCTCCAAAAGGGCATCTCTCTTGTCATAATTTTTCTTTCCCTTTACTACGGCCAAATTTACCTTTACCCTTCCATGTTTAAGATAAAGAGATAATGGAACAAGAGTATATCCCCGCTGGCTGGTATATCCGGATAATTTCATTATTTCCCTTTTATGAAGAAGTAATCTTCTATCTCTCAAGGGATTCCTATTAAAAATATTTCCCTTTTCATAGGGGCTTATGTGCATATTCCGTATAAATATCTCTCCGCTTCTTATTTCACCATAGCTGTCTTTCAAATTAGCTTTACCCTCTCTTATGGATTTAACTTCTGTTCCAACCAGTTCTATCCCAGCTTCCACGGTTTCCTCAATAAAATAATCATGTCTGGCTTTCCTATTTTCCGCAAGAGCTTTATTAGATTTTTTTTTTGTCATAAAAGTATCCATCCCCTTTTTATATCAGTGTCTAATTTTCATCTGATTCAATGTTATTTCTTCCTATCAATTCAAAATATATCTCATGGGCGAACATATCAACTTTCAGTACACGAACTCTCACTTCATCACCCAATTTATATATATTCCTGGTTTTTTCCCCCATAAGGCTCAGATGTTTTTCATCATAAATATAATAATCATCCTCCAAGGTACTTATATGAACCAATCCTTCAACTGTATTCGGAAGTTCAACAAACATTCCAAAATTTGTCACCGAGGATACTATTCCATCATACTCTTCACCAATTCTCTTATTCATATACTCTGCTTTCTTAAGATCATCCACTTCCCTCTCTGCATCCTGAGCTATTCTCTCCGTATCAGAAGACTGCCTCGCTGCATAATCAACTGCTTTGGTGAATCTCTTTATCCTGCCTTCATTCAATTTTCCATTTATAAATTCCTTGATTATTCTATGAATAATCAGATCGGGATACCTTCTTATAGGTGAAGTAAAATGGCAATAATACCTAGCTGCAAGTCCGAAATGTCCTACACACTCCGGTGAATACCTGGCCTGCTTCATGGAACGAAGCAGCAGTGTGCTCACTACTGTTTCCTCTTTTTTCCCCTTTACTTTCTCTATAATATCCTGTAGAGCCTTAGGGTGAACTTCCTGTCCCCATTTAACTGCATAGCCAAGATTATGAACAAATTCATTAAAACGCATCAGTTTCTCCTCGTCTGGATTCTCATGTATTCTGTATACAAACGGCATATTAGTCCAAAACATATGCTCAGCTATGGTTTCATTGCACACCAGCATGAATTCTTCTATTATTCTATTTGATATTCCCCTTTCATAGGGTTCAATCTTTACAGGCACTCCCAGAGAATCCAATGTTATTTTACATTCTTCGATGTCAAAATCTATAGCGCCCCTCATCTTTCTTTTCCTGTTCAATATCTTACAGAGTTCTTCCATAAGTTTAAACTCATCTGCAAGATAACCATACCTCTTCATAATTTCCGCATCTTCATTTTTGAGTATTTTCGTAACATTCGTATAAGTCATTCTCTCATTGCTTCTTATTATACTTTCTACAATATCATGCTTTAATACTTTCCCCTTTTTGTCTATTTCCATAAGACAACTTAAAGTCAGTCTATCTTCATTGGGGTTCAAACTGCAGATGCCATTGGATAATTTCCGCGGGAGCATTGGTATAACCCTGTCTATAAGATATACCGAATTCCCTCTTTTTAATGCTTCCCTATCCAGCGGGCTTTTTTCCTTCACATAATGCGATACGTCTGCTATGTGAACACCTAAATAATAATTCCCGCTTTCAAGTTTTCTTAAAGATACAGCATCATCCAGATCTTTGGCATCTTCGCCATCTATGGTGACTGTAGTGACATCCCTCAAATCAACTCTTCTTTTATACTCGCTTTCCGGTATTTTTTTAGGTAAGCTCTCAGCATAATCCAGAACCTTTTCAGGAAATTCTTCCGGAAGATTGTTTTTCTTTATTATAGTCAATATGTCTATTCCTTTTTCTCCTTTTTTGCCCAGAATATTTACTATTTTACCTTCAGGATTTCTCCTTTTACTGGACCATTTAGTCATCTGGACAATTACTATATCTCCTGTTTTTGCACCTTTTTTACATTCTTTGGGTATAAATATATCCTGACATATACGTTTTTCCTCCGGAACGACAAATCCAAAATTTTTATTGTTCTCAAAGGTTCCTATTATTGTCTTATTTGCCCTTTCAAGTATTCTTATAACTTCGCCCTCACGTTTTTTTCCATTATCCCCTTCACTGACCACTTTGGCCACCACTTTATCCCCATTCATGGCACCATTTAAAAAGGAAGAAGGTATAAATACATCCATTCCCTCATTATCCGATATGACAAATCCATATCCTTTTTGATGGCCCTGAAACTTTCCCGTTACAAGTCCCATCTTGTCAGGCAGTCCATATCTATTAGTACGTGTTCTAATTATCGAACCTTCTTTTTCCAGCTGATCTATCACTTTTTTAAAGTCCCTTGTCTCATCCTTCTTTATACAAAAAACTTTTCTCAACTCTTTTATTGTCATAGGCTTATACACCTGTTCTTCCATAAAATTTACAATTGCCTCTTTTATACTCATTTTTTCACCACCTTTTATTATATTGACATTAAGAAGGAAAAATATTCAATATCAAAAATAAACTATATTTAAATCTCTATAAAAAATAAATAGAGTAAACCCTACTCTATTCATAATAAACTATTTCCAAACATAACTATTTTATTAAATTTTGAATTACACATATAGCTGCAAATGCTACAGCCAAAAAAACAGTTAATCTGGACAGCATAGCCTCCGATGTCCTGGATTTATTTCTCGAGTAAAAGCTTTCACCTGCACCACCTGATATAAAACCACTCAATCCATTGGTCCTACCTGGCTGCATGAGAACTACCACTATAAGTAAAACTCCTATTATCAATTGTAAGATTATTAAAAAAACATGCATGGCTTTTTACCTCCTGCTACTATATGCAAACTATTGTACTTCTAATATTCACATACATTTAATATTAACATATATAAATACTAATTTCAATTTATGATTTTTAATATTAAGAGCTCCCAAGGTCAGTGAGAAAAACCATTCGACTGAACCCTAAGAGCTGTCACACAAAATTATCTTATATTATAAAATGCATCTAGCCCTCTGTACTCAGCTGCATCTCCCAACTCTTCCTCTATTCTCAAGAGCTGGTTGTACTTTGCAACCCTTTCACTCCTGGCCGGGGCTCCAGTTTTTATCTGGCCTGCATTTACTGCCACTACCAGATCTGCAATAGTCGTATCCTCGGTTTCTCCGGATCTATGGGATACCACTGCGGTATATCCAGCTCTTTCAGCCATTTCTATAGCATTCAACGTTTCGGTAAGGGTACCTATCTGATTTAATTTTATAAGGATAGAATTTGCAACTTTTTCAGATATGCCTTTTTTCAATCTTTCAGTATTTGTTACAAAAAGATCATCACCTACCAGCTGAATTTTATGTCCCAGTTTATCGGTAAGTATCTTCCATCCTTCCCAGTCTTCTTCTGCCATTCCATCTTCCAGGGAAATTATGGGGTATTTCTTCACAATATCTACATAAAAATCTACCATTTCTTCCGGAGTCAGCACTTTTCCCTCACTTTTCAGGTTGTATTTGCCATCTTCATAAAATTCCGATGAGGCGGGATCCAGTGCTATATATATATCGCTGCCCGGTTTATATCCAGCTTTCTCTATGGCTTCAACTATAACCTGTACTGCCTCTTCATTTGATTTTAAATTTGGAGCAAATCCACCTTCATCACCTACTCCAGTCTCATATCCCCTTGATTTCAATATGGATTTCAACGCATGATAAACTTCTGAACCCATCCTGAGAGCCTCGCTAAAACTCGGTGCGCCTGCGGGCATTATCATGAATTCCTGTAGATCCACATTGTTATCTGCATGTTTTCCTCCATTTAATATGTTCATCATAGGGACAGGAAGAACTTTTGCATTAACTCCTCCTATATATTGATACAAACTCAACCCCAGATATTTGGCTGCAGCCTTTGCACATGCAAGGGAAACACCTAGCATAGCATTAGCCCCCAATTTCCCCTTGTTGTGAGTCCCATCCAATTCTATCATTGTCTTATCTATCAGCACCTGGTCAAATACATTCATTCCTATAAGTTCCTCTGCTATATAATTGTTTACATTATCAATAGCCTTCGACACGCCTTTTCCCTGGTATCTTTCCGGATCCCCGTCTCTGAGTTCTACAGCCTCAAACTCCCCTGTAGATGCCCCAGACGGCACTGCCGCCCTTCCTGTGGTACCATCTTCCAGCACAACTTCCACCTCTACAGTAGGGTTTGATCTTGAATCAAGAATTTGTCTCGCTGTAACATCCACTATTTCCACATAATTTTTCATGAATATCAGCTCCTTTCAAATTTTTATTTCATTATAGGCGTTTGCGAAACGCTGTAATCCGCATAAATGCGGTATATTTCTTGCTGCA